>DASYYE010000001.1:0-9225 GCA_035946955.1 Streptosporangiaceae bacterium
CAGCCCGCCCCTATCGTGCCGCCCGGCCCGCCACCCCCGAAGCCACACCGGCCATCACGCGGCAGCGGCCCCAGCCCGCCAACACCCGCACAGCCAGATTTCACGCTCGGCGACCGCCGGCCAAGCGAGTTGGCTTAGCAGTTGTGAGAGGTTGGGCCTTCCGCGGCACGCCGGAACCGTGCCACACCCCAAAGAACTGGCCTCTGAACTGCGGAAACAGTGGCGCGCTCGGAGGGACTCGAACCCCCAACCTTCTGATCCGTAGTCAGATGCTCTATCCGTTGAGCTACGAGCGCTGGGTCCAGAGTGTCTGCCCTGCTTGGCTGCCAGGCTGACCGAGGGTCAGCGCTTGGCGCTGCACAGGCTTGACATCTGATCTGCCTGGCTAGTGTACGGCACCGTCACGGTTGCGTGTCCGCCGTGCGGGTTGGTTGTGTTTGGGCCACCTGAGTCTGTCGGCGGCGCTCATCAGTTCTTGCGTCCGACACCACAGAAGCCGGCTACCTCTGGTGGCTCGCCGAACGGGCTCGGCTCCGGCCGCCAGCGGGACATCGACACCAGGCCAGGCTCGACCAGTTCCGTGCCATCGAAGAAGCGGAGGACCTCTTCCCTGGTGCGAGGGGTGATCGGGACCGCGGCGTTCTCGTTCCAGTACTCCTGCGCCTCGGCGTTCGCCTCGGCAGTTGCCTCACCGCCGAGGGAAGGATCGAGGGTGGCGTGGGTGAGCGCCAGGTAGCTACCGGGCGGGACGGCATCCATCAACTGCGCGACAAGCCGAAGCGCTTCCTCGTAGTCGCTGATGAAATGCAGGATCCCCAGCAGGGTGATCGATACCGGCTTGGTGAAGTCCAGAGTTGCGGCGGCCCCGTCGATGATCTTGCCTGTTTCGCGCAGGTCGGCCTCGATGTAGTCGCAGGCGCCTTCGGGAGTGCTGGTAAGCAGGGCGCGTGCGTGCACAAGCACCAGGGGGTCATTGTCGACGTAGACGATCCGCGACTCAGGCGCCACCCGCTGGGCCACCTGGTGGGTGTTGTCGAGGGTCGGCAGGCCGGTGCCGATGTCCAGGAACTGCCGGATCCCCGCCTCACCGGCCATGTAGCCGACCGCGCGGCCGAGGAATGCCCGGTCGGTGCGGGCGATGTCCACGATCTGGGGGAAGATCCGCCGGTACTCGTCTCCGGCCGCCTGGTCGACGGGGTAATAGTCTTTCCCCCCGAGCCAGTAGTTCCAGACCCGGGCCGAATGCGGCACCGTTGTGTCGATCTCCGGGCGGTCCTGGCCGGGATTGGGCGGTTGGTCGGTCACCGGGATCTTCTCCAATTCCGTCCTGGAATTCGACGTGCCGAGCCTAGCATCGCCCACCGCAGGAGCCGGTCGGTGTGTTCGACTCGCGGAGATGCGAATTTGGTTGTGTGCGCGGTATGGCCCTGCGGGGTATGGATCGCATGCGAGGCTGACCCTGCAGCCTCCGGGCCAACTCTCCGAGGAGTTACACATGACCAGTGCTGACCTGCTCGTTGACGCTTTCAGCAGAGTCCGTAAGACTGTTTATGACGCGGCGGAGGGTTTGCGGCCTGACCAGCTTGCCTTCCAGCCCGAGCCGAGGGCCAACTCGATCGCCTGGCTCGTGTGGCACCTGACCAGGATCCAGGACGACCACATCGCGGATTTGGCCGACACTGAGCAGGCGTGGATCAGCGATGGCTGGGTAGAGCGCTTCGGCTTCCCCTTCGACCCCATGGCGACCGGGTACGGTCACGGGGCCGAGGAAGTAGCGGAGGTCCGGGTGGACTCCGTCGACCTGTTGACCGGCTACTACGACGCTGTCCATGTGCGGACTACAGGGTTTGTCGCCGCCCTGACCGACGACGACCTGCCGCGGATCGTGGACAAGTCCTGGGATCCGCCCGTGACCTTGGCTGTCCGTCTCGTCAGTGTCATCTCCGACAACCTGCAGCACGCGGGCCAGGCCATGTACCTCAGGGGAATGATCGAACGAGGCGCCGCCTAGGGCTTTGCACGCCCGACGCCACAGAGACTGCTGCCAGCTACGGCTCAGGTCTGCCTGAGTAGTTCGCGGAGCATTTCCCTGCTGGCGGCACCGGTTTCGGCCTGGACGCACAACTGGTTCATGACTGTCATGTAGTCGGTGACGTCAGAAGGCTGGTCGAGGTACAGCGCGCTGTTGAGTTGCTCGAGGTAGACCAGGTCGGGCAGGTCCGGCTCGGGGAACCGCAAGATGGTGAACGGGCCGCCCGCGGCCGCGTGCGAGCCGATGCGGAACGGGACGATCTGCAGCGTGACGTTGGGCAGGTCGGTCATCTGCAGCAGGTGCTCCAGCTGCGCCCGGATCACGCTGCGGCCACCTGGCAGCCGACGCAGTGCCGCCTCGTCCAGCACTGCCCACAGTTCTGGGGCGCCAGGGTTGGTGAGAAGCTTCTGGCGCCTCATCCGTGCGCTGACCCGGCGGTCGACTTCCTCAGCCGACACGTGAGCGTTGGCGATGAGGATGACAGCCCGCGCGTAGTCCTCGGTCTGCATGAGGCCATGGATGAACTGCAACTCATAGGTGCGGATGACGGAGGCGGCCTCCTCCAGCCCCACATAGAGTTCCAGCCACCTGGGCAGGACATCGCTGTACTGCTGCCACCAGCCCGGGACGAGGGCATGGCGGGCAAGGTTCAGCGTCTCTTCACGTACCTTCTCGTCCGTGATGCCGTACAGGCTGAGCAGGTCAGCCACATCGCGCTGTTTGGCACCGCTACGGCCACGCTCCAAGCGACTGATCTTGGAGTGAGTGGCCCGGATGGCCCCCGCAGCCTCTTCGGTTGTGATTCCGCTGGCTTCCCGCAGGCGGCGCAAGTGTCCGCCCAGCGCGATTCGCAACGCCATCGGCCCGCTCTGTGCACTGACGAACGCGCCGTCAGCAGGCATGCGGGCAGGCGCAGTTTTCCCCACCCTGTCCGAGATCATCTACGCTCCCTGAGGACACCCTGCGTGGTGACCTCGCCCCAGTGTGCCACTGCCGGATCCAGGTTGCATAGCTGCCGAATCCTCCACCAGTCCGCCGACGCGGCTGCACTGGTGGACATTAGCGGACGAGGTCGTCGAATTGACCGTCCTTGACTCCCCTGATGAATGCGGTGACCTCGGCAGGGGTGTAGACAAGCGCAGGACCGCCAGGATGGCGTGAGTTGCGGACGGCGACTGTCCCGTCGGGGAGTTCGGCTACCTCAACACAGCTGCCGTTCGGGTTGCTGTACTCGCTCTTGCGCCAGCTGACTCCGTGCAGCCTGGTTGCTGATATGCCGTTGTATGCCTCAGTTAGTGGCACTTCTCCCCCTTCCAGCCCGGTGGCCTCCCCTCCTAACCCATGCGACCAGGTGACCGCCGGACTGGCAGGGCGAACTCCCCTTGGGAGGTACGTGGCGATACCCGTTAGCGTCCAGCAGCAACGATACTGCGTGCACGTGCATTTGTCGTGTTCAACCGGAAGGTTTGTGCAGATGTTCTTACAACTGCGCTTGCGCCTGCACGTTGGGCGCACCAGGATGGTTCTGCACACACCACACCACTCCGACTCTGCAGAGACCCGTGATGCCAGAAACCTCACACCGGTGCCGATGGGCAGCGGCGTCACGCCACGGTGGCCGTGATCTGGAATCCGCAGGAGATCAGCGATGACTGCCTCCGCCCCGGCGCCGGTTTCCCGGTCCCAGCCCCGGGCACAGTCCGGGGTGGACGAGTGGCCACTCCGGAGCTACCTCGAACTCGGTGCCTTGCCCAGCGCTGTCCCATGTGCCCGGCTGCATGCCAAGCAGGTGCTGTGGGAGTGGGGGCTATCTGACTTCAGCGACAAGGCCGAGCTGGTCCTCTCGGAGTTGCTGACCAACGCGATACAAGCATCCAGGTCGGATGACCACGTACTGCCGGTGTACGTGTGGCTGTCCTCCGACCGTTCGGGGTTGCTGATCCAGGTGAAGGACACCATCGACCGCCCGCCGACTCGCACGCACGCGGACGACCAGGACGAAAGCGGCCGTGGGCTGCTCATCGTGGACGCGGTCAGCATGCAGTGGGGCTGGCACGCGACCGAAGACCAAAGCGGGAAAGTGGTCTGGGCATTAATAGAGCTGAAATACGCCTTACAGTGTGTCTTGATCAGCCAGGTAGGACAGCCTTAAAGATCACAGCGCCTGCGGCCGCTTCACCCGATGAACCCAGGGGAAACCACCTTGTACGGTGAGGCACGGTGTCTTCCCTCCTAGGAGCCCCCTTCCGTGACAAGTGAACGACCCCCTGCTGAGCAGCCAGCTCCGCCCACGATCAACACCAGCGTGCCCCATTCGGCCCGGATATGGAACTACTGGCTGGGCGGCAAGGACTTCTACCCGGTGGACCGCCAGGTTGGTGACCAGATCGCCGAGATGTACCCGGGCATCTTCCCGCTGGCCCGCGCCGACAGAGCGTTTTTGGGAAGGGCTGTCCGGTACCTGGCGGGCGAGGCCGGCATCCGGCAGTTCCTGGATATCGGGACCGGGTTGCCGACCGCGGACAACACCCACCAGGTTGCCCAGCGTAAGGCGCCGGAGTCGCGGATCGTCTACGTCGACAACGACCCATTGGTGCTGGTGCATGCCAGGGCGCTGCTGACCAGCTCACCCGAGGGCAAGACCGACTACATCGACGCCGACCTGCGGGACGTTGACAGGATCTTGAGCGAAGCCAGCCGGACACTGGACTTCACCCAGCCGGTGGCAATCATGTTGCTGGGCATTATGCACTTCATCCTCGGCGACGACGAGGGGCACTCAATCGTCAGACGGCTGATAGATGCGGTCCCATCCGGGAGTTACCTTGCGATCTCCCACACCGCCGGTGATATCGACGTCGAGCGGTACCTGCCCACCATCGAACTCTGGAACAAGCACGGCGAGCCGAAAATGCGCACCCGTACGCAGGCAGAGATCGCAGGCTTCTTCGATGGCCTGGAATTGCTGGAACCCGGCGTGGTCATGTACACGGAATGGCGGCCGGAAACTATCGATATTGGCGAGTTTCCCGAGGTGCCAGGGTGGTGCGGCCTCGCCCGGAAGCCCTAAAGATCATCAATGGTGGGGGTTACAGAAGGGTGTGAGGTCCAGGCCGGTGCTGGCGAGGAAGCCTTCGAGGAGTTCGGGCCGGTACTGCATCCGTTTCAGCCGCGTCTTGACCAGGGCGGTGAGCTGGGCGAGGTTGCGTTTGGCCAGGTTGGCCAGGGAGCGTTTGAGGTGTGACCACAGCGGCTCGACCGGGTTCAGCTCGTGGGCATACGGTGGCAGCCGGTAGACGGTCAGCCAGTCCCGGGCTGCGAGGAGTTCGGTCATCGCGGCGCTGACGTGGGCAATGAGGTTGTCCCACACCAGCACGATGGGCCCGCCCAGTTGCTGGTGCGCGGCGTCCAGCAGCCGGGCGTAGCTGGTTTCGGTGAACCCTTTGCGCTGGTCCTTGCCGCTGCGGCGGTCCCTGTGGACGCGGTAGATGAGCCGGGGCCGGTGCCCGGGCTTGACGCACAGCAGCGCGGCCAGCGAGACGCGCTTGTTAGCCCCTCCGGTGACCCGCACCTCCGGGGTGTGGCCGCGCCGTCCCCAGGTGCGTCCTTTTGGCGGCCTTAAGCCCTAATGGCCAGACTCGTCTTCGAAGCAGAGCCAGGCACCCAGGTCCGCCGCGGTTCTTTTACCACGGGCCAGGTCTCCTCCCGCCAAGCCGCGATCCGTGCCTCGTCACGCTCGGTGGCGCGGCGCGCCGGGACCTGGACGCTCCAGCCGATGCGGTGCAGCAGCAGGTCAAGCCCGGCCAGGGTGTAGTCCACCTTGAACAGCCGCCGCACCACCTCGGCGATCCGCGCCAGCGTCCAGCACTGGTCCTCACCCCAGCCCCACACCGCCGGCCCGGCCTCCAGCGCCGTCTCCAGCTCCCGCAACTGAGCATGGCTGAGCTTGCACCTCGCCCCGCCAGCGCCCTTGGACGCCAGCGCCGCCCGGCCACCGCCGGCCAGCGCCCGGCGCCACCGGTTCACCGACATCCTGCTCACCCGGAACTGCCGGGCAACCTCCCGGTCACTGGCCCCCGCCTCGAACAACTCAACGGCCGCTAACCGCACCTGCTCCCGGCGGGCCCGCTCAGCAGCATCCAGCCCGCCACCATCGGGGTACCTCATGACACCGGCATACCTCAGGACGGCCCGCCCGTCACCAGGTCAGTAACCCCCACCATTGATGATCTTTAGTACATCCTCGTCGGCCTGACGCGGACGGGCGCTGGCTACCACGCCTCGGCGCCGACCGTTGCTACGGGGAGACGATGGTGCCTCGCGGCGCAGCAGAGCTTCAGCAGCGTCGAGGCGGCCGATCACCGCCATCCGGCCAGTCGCCGCCACGAACCGGCAGGCAGCCTCCGCTTTCGGACCCATCGAGCCGGCTGAGAACGAGCGGGTGCGCAGCTCACCCGGTGTGGCATGACGAATGGGATGGGCATCCGGGGTGCCGAAGCCGTCGATCACGGCATCGACGTCGGTCAACAGCAGGAGGACATCAGCATCCATGGCGCGGGCCAGCAGTGCCGCGGTCAGGTCCTTGTCCACGACGGCTTCGACGCCGCGCATTACGCCTGAGGCGTCCGCTACCACCGGGATACCGCCGCCGCCCGCGCACACCACCAGCGCACCGCTATCAAACAGCACCCGGATGAGGGGCAACTCCACCAGCTCAGCCGGCTCAGGGGAAGGCACGACCCGGCGCCATCCAGCACCGTCGCGGCGCACCACCCAGCTGCGCTCAGTGGCTAGGTCCAGCGCTTCCTCCTCCTGGTAGACAGGGCCGACGAACTTCGTGGGATTGGCGAAGGCGGGATCTGCCGGGTCGACTCTCGTCTGGCAGACCAGGCATCCCACGGACCTGCCCGGCGCAGCTCCACGAAGCGCCCTGGTAAGCCAGTACCCGATCATCCCCTGGGTCTGCGCACCGAGGACGTCCAACGGGTACGGGCGGGTCAGCGCGGGGTCACGCGCACTCTCCAAGGCCAGCATGCCGACCTGCGGCCCGTTGCCATGGGTCAGGATCAGGTCGTGTACCCGGGCGATGGACGCGAGCGCCGCCACCGCCCGCTGGATGTGCGATTCCTGGATGTCAGCATCGGGCTTCTCACCCCGCTCCAGCAGGGCATTGCCGCCCAGCGCTGCGACGACTCTCATGGCCCGTCGCCGATCGTGGCCACCATAAGGCAGTGCAGGAACTTGCGCCCGTGCAGGTCCATCGCATCCTCCTCACTCGGCCCTGATCGCACTATTTGACCGGATCACGCCCGATCGGGCAGGTCATGCAACGGGGACCGCCGCGGCCGCGGCCGAGTTCGCTGCCGGGCACACTGATTACTTCGATCCCATGCTTACGCAGCATGCTGTTGGTGGCGACGTTGCGGTCGTAGCCGACGATCACGCCGGGAGCGACGGCCAGGTAGTTGTTCCCATCGTCCCACTGCTCCCGTTCGGCGGCCCGGATGTCCTCGTCGGTGCTCAGTACCGTGACCGCGGCCACGCCCAGCGCCTCGGCGAGGCTGTCCCAGAGGCTGTAGTTCGGTGTGACCTTCAGGTCGGCACCGTGGTTGTCACGGGTGATGGTCCACGATCGCGGGTGACGGTCGATGTAGGGGTAGAGCACGAAGGTAGCGCGGTCGATCATGGTCATCACCGTGTCGAGGTGCATCATCGCGTGCGACTTGGGCAGTTCGATGGCGATCACAGTGTGGGCCTGGCCGCTGGCGAACAGTGCATGGGCGAGGGTCTCCGCCGCCATTGGTGTGGTCCGCTCGCCCATGCCGATCAGAACCGTGCCGTTGCCCAGGACGTGTACATCGCCGCCTTCCACGCTGGCAGGCAGGTGGTTGGTGTCGTCATCGCCGTAGTAGGTGACGAAATCAGCCTCGGTGAACAGGGGGTGGTAGCGGTACACGGCGCGGATGTGCATGGTCTCCCGTTGCCGGGCGGGCTTGGCCATCGGGTTCACCGAGACCCCGCCATAGACCCAGCAGGAGTTGTCCCGGGTATAGAGGTGGTTGGGCAGCGGGGGGAGCAGGAAGTCATCGGCCCGCAGCATGTCCCATTTCAGGCTCTTGGCCCGCAGTGGCCGCAGGTCAGCCTTGAGCACCCCGCCGACCAGGTATTCGGCTAGCCGTGGCCCGTCGAGGTCTTCGAACAGCTGGCGGACCGGGCTGATGAGCATTGGGCCGAGGGTCTCAGGGGTGCACACCCGGTCCAGCACGAACGCCCTGCCCTCCGGCAGCTCCAGCGTCTCGGCCAGCAACTGCCCGAAGTAGTGCACCCGCACGCCCTTGCCGCGCAGCGTTTCGGCGAACACGTCGTGTTCTTCCTTGGCCTTCTGCGCCCACAGCACATCGTCGAACAGCAACTCTGCGACGTTCTGCGGGGTGAGCCTGGACAGTTCCAGGCCCGGCCGGTGAACGATGGCCTGCCGCAACTGACCCACTTCTGACTGCACGCTGAGAGTCATGACAGTCCCTCCGAGTTCTCGCCGCTGGTCACGTTAGCGGCGAGGTCTGCCAGACGTCACTTCCCACACCCGGATCGCAGGCCGGCTCGGATCCGGCTAGCAGCCAAGGCAGCTACTCGGGCGAACTGGCGGACTGTGACACGCAGAACTCGTTGCCTTCAGGGTCGGCGAGCGTGACCCACGTGTGGGGGCCCTGCTGACCCCGGTGCAGCACCTCCGCCCCACGCGCGATCAGGCCCGCTACCGCACGCTCAACGTCGTCGGCGCCGATGCGGACGTCCAGGTGCAGCCGGTTCTTGGCTGCCTTGGCCTCAGGGACCGACTGGAACAGCAGCCTCGGCGCGCGCTGCATGCCGTCGGGGTGGCGTATGGCCGCCCCTTCCTTCCACACGAGCGCACCGTTGTGCAGCTTCGTGTCGCTGTCGGTCGCGTGCCCGGCGCTGATCATCTGCCGGATGAACGCCTCGTCCTGTGGCTCGACCTGCCAGCCGAGCGTCTCAGCCCACCAGTCCGCCATCGCGTGCGGGTCCGCGCAGTCCACCGTCACCTGGAACTCGTATGCCATCGCAGCCGTCTCTCCTCAGAGCGTCCCTTCGTGGCCGACGCTAGCGGCAGCCCCGGACTATCTGTCAGCGAGCACGCGCGGCCGCGCGGCCAGCATCCCGGCGGCGAACTGGCC
>DASYYE010000002.1:0-9151 GCA_035946955.1 Streptosporangiaceae bacterium
ACGGTGGTCGGGTCTGGCCGCTGTTCGTGGCCAGGCGTGTCGTCGGCCGCCGTCCGGCGCGGACGAGGCTTGCGGTTCGCGGCACGCGCGGCGGCCAGGGTGGACTCGACCAGGGACTGGGCCTGGGTCAGCCGGGCACGCGCTTCGGCCCGGTCCTGGGCGGCCTCCGCGCGGTCACGGGCCAGGGCGGCCTGCAGTTCTGCCAGTTTGCGGGTGGCTGACTCAATGGCTGCGCGCTGGCGGGCCGCTTCCCGGGCGGCGGCCTCGGCAGCCGCCCGCTCCTCCTGGGCGCGGCGGCAGGCCTGGGCTGCCTCGTCCAGGTGCTCCTGGACGGAGGCCAAGACCGCGTCAACCTCCTGTGGGGGTGCGCCCGGGCGGCGGTGGCGCGGGGTGTGGCGCACTGGCGCGGGGGCGGTGCCGGAGTTCTCGGGCAGGTGCCAGGCGCGCTCTTCCGCCAGCCACTGAGACGACCTGGGCTGAGGGGGTGATGAGATGCTCACTGGGCACCCCCGGTGCCGACCATTGCCGGGACGGTCACGAGGACGAGCACGCGGGGTCCGTGGCCCGGCTGGGGTCTAGGTACAGGGTCGGAACCTGTCATTTCGTTCTCCGGAGCGTAAAGGATTCGTCGTCCGTTGGAATTTGGCGCGGACGGGCAATGCCCCTGTGGCGACCCAGGTGTGCAAGCCGGGGTATTCAACAGGGGCAGACCAGGCGAAGCACACACTAGCGTCGCCGGTCAGCACACACCAGCCAAACCGGCGTGTCGCGGGGGCGTGTCGTGTCCCGCCGGAACAGCATGTCTGGCCTGTTCACCTGGTCCTTTATCAACGCCTGTGGATAACTGTCGCAGGGTGTTCCCTAACGTTTCCCAGCGTTTCCTGCTGTCTCGTTGCGTTTTGGCACTTGCATATGCGCGTGCCGGCCGGCAGTATTTAGTAACGTCTGTTTCCTAAGTCCTGACTTGATGACTTTGTGCTCCGGAGCTTGTCTGTTGGCGCGGACGGGTAGCGAGTACCAGGGGACAGGCAGCCAGGGGACCGCCCGGTGCAAGCGGGCGGCCCCCTGACCCATGCCCTGGCCTGGTTCAGCGGCCCGCACGTCCTGGGACGCCGCGGTGCGCGGTGATACCGCTCAGCCGCGGGGCGGTGGTGACCAGCCCGGCGCAGGCCACGGGCTCAGACAGCGGACTCGATCCGGTACCGTGGGTTCCATAGCGCGAGCTTGCGGTCGTAGGTTCCGATCCTGCCCTCGAGGGTGACACGGGTACCAGGCAGCAACCCCCGCACGCCGGGCCGCCCGAGGAACAGCACGTCGATCTCTCCGCTGCCGTCCACCAGCATGAAGTGGAAGGACGGCCCACCCCCGACGGCGATGGTCCCCGTCGAGCGGATCATGCCCTGGATGACCACCAGCGACTGAGGGCGGACATCGCCGATTACCTGAGTGGCCGACTGCGTGCCCGGCGGCACCGGCGGAGCCGGGCGAACGCACCGCGCGGGGTAATCGGGAAGGGTGAGCAGCTCGTTCACCGGGATCTCCCAACGGACGTCAGAGATTGATTGAGAACGTGGGTGTGCCGGCGATGAGGGTCACGCCGGCAGGCAGGCCCATGAACATCGGCGAGTCAGTGCGGCGCGTGCCCGCTGAAGCGGCGACGGTCTCGTGGCTGCCAGGGTTCCGGCCAGGGCCAGTACCGGCACCATAATGGCGAAACGACCGGGCAGCAGGCCGAATGTGCTGATGATGTTGTAAAAGGCGTCTTGACGCTGAGCCCGGCGAACGCCACCCACAATTCCAGCGCGCCGGCGTCCCTATGCGCCGCGTGCTGCGGGGATGCCGCCGGGTGGGGCTGAGCGGAGCAGCCATATGGGGTTGGACATGGCGACGACCTGGCCGGTGGCGTCGAGGATCTGGGTCCGCACGAAGCTGCTGGCGCTGGTGTCGACCGTCTGGGTGACGGCCCCGGGGGCGAGGTCCGCCGTGGTGTAGTGGCCGATGATCTTGCGGTCCGCGGTGATGTTGGCGTGGTCGGCGTAGTCCACCACACCTTGGACGACCTGGAGCGAGCCGCTGGGCGGGAGGTGCGTGGCGAAGGCGGTGAGTTTCCGGGACCGGGCTGGGGAGACGCTGACCGACCCCATCGTGGCGGAGCCGTCAGCCACCAGGTCCATGCTGCCCTGGTACCCCGACAGCGAGGAGAACCACGCGCGCCCACCAGCCAGGCCCTTGAGGAGGTCAGGTACGGCGGTGCTCTTGGCCCACACCGAAGTGGTCCAGTTGTTGAGGCTGCCGTACCAGTTCTGTCCCCAGTGGTCGTCGCTGGCGCCGAGGCCGGTGAGGAAGGCGCCGTTGCGGGACATGATGTCCCACAGCGCGATGTGGTGGGCCAGGTCGACGCCTTCACGGTTGGGGTAGCCGACCTCGAGCATGTCAGCGCCCAGCGCGGCTGGCACGGACTTGGCCGGCAGCATGGCCGCGGCGAGGTGTTTGAGGATCTTGTCCTGGACGGGCTTGGAGTGCAGTTTCATGACGAAGCTGTAGCCGAACGGGTGGTTGTAGCTGACGAGCCCGCCGATGGAGTGGATATGGGGGACCACGGTGCGCGCCATGAACTCGGGGTAGGCCTGTGGGGTGATGCCGGTGTAGTCGGGCATGCTCACCGAGTTGGCGAACCAGCTCATGTGCGGCAGCTTC
Source organism: Streptosporangiaceae bacterium (assembly GCA_035946955.1). GTDB lineage: Bacteria > Actinomycetota > Actinomycetes > Streptosporangiales > Streptosporangiaceae > DASYYE01. The sequence continues at coordinate 2,698 of DASYYE010000002.1, forward strand.
CAGGACACCTCCAGGCCTTGGCGCTGGGCCACCGTGGGGTACTTGCGGGCCAGCCGCGCAGCCATGTCCAGCTGCTGGGCCAGGAACGCGTCCCCTGTCTTGGTGCGGTCGAACCGCAGGTAGCCGAAGTAGCCACTGACCTGTTCGCCCGTGCTCACCGCGTTCAGCGTCAGCTCCCACAGGGCGAAGTCCCGGGAGTCGACATCGGGCCACAGGGCCGCGATGTCATCGGCCGGGGAAAGTGCGGCCGAGTACCAGCCACCGCGGCCGCCCGGTTTGACCGGGATAGTGACCACGCCAGTGTTGCCTCGGGCGGAACGGCCACCAGCCACCCCAGCCGGGACGAACCGGTAGGACAGGCTGTAGACGCCGGCGGGGCGGCCGCCGGTGGCCTCGTGGTAGGAGGAGTTGATCAGCAGTTCCAGGTAGCCCTCGCGCCAGCCCGGCCGTAGCAGCACGTCGACGTGCAGGGTCTGGCCGGTGAGGTTGTCCCGGTAGTTCCAGCCAGCGGGCTGGGAGTTGGCGTAGTAACCGTAGCTCGCCGGCTGGGTGGACAGGCTCTGGGCGGTCAGCTGCAGGCTGCCCTGGCGGTTGTGGTCGTTCGGGCTGACCGGGTGGGAGACCAGCCCGCCAATGGAGACACCCGCCAGCGGCCCGCTGGTCCGCTGCACCCACTGCCACAGTGTCCCGTTGACCAACTCGCCCTTGCCCGGTCTGCTATTCAGCGTGGTGAAGTTCACCACCTGGCAGTACTGCATCCCCAGCATCCGCGAGTCGTGTTCGGTCCACCACAACACGTCCACCGCGTTCCTCGCCGCCTGGTAGAGCTGGCTGTCCATCGAACCGCTCTGCTCACTGAACGACGAGTGCACATGCATCGCCATGGAATAACCCGACAGGCCATCCACCGCCGTATCCCGCACCGTCGGCGACGCGCTGGAACAGCCACCGACCGCCGCCGCGCCCGCGGCAGCGGCCCCCAGCGCGGCCGCACCCGACAGAAGCCGCCGCCGGGACACTCCCGGCCGGCCGGCCGCTCCAGCGGTTCCCACTGCGTGGTCGTCGCACACTGGCCGCAACCTCCGTCCTTCCCGGACCTGGCGTCCAGGCAGCTGGGTGTAACTCCGGCAATCAGGGCAAACGGGCATGCCGTCAGGTACAGGCTAGCCAGCCGGGCGCATGGCTCAGCCGGAAGTCAGCGACCCCGGCGGCCCGCCTGCGACCGATGCGGCCCTAGATTTGGCGTCAGGCGACGGAACTCGCCGTAGCCCCCACGGGCCGCTGGCGGACGGGCACAGAAACGAGGTCGTGGCGTTCCCATGCAGATCGGTGTCGTGTTCCCGCAGACCGAGATCGGCCCGCAGGCCAGTGCGGTACGTGCCTACGGCATAGCCGTCGAGCAGCTGGGCTTTTCCCATGTGCTGGCCTACGACCACGTCCTGGGCGCGGACCCGGCTGTCCACCAGGGCTGGGACGGCCCGTACGACATCGAGACGACGTTCCACGAGCCGCTGGTCCTGTTCGGTTACCTGGCCGCCATCACGCACCTGGAGTTCGTCACCGGCATCATCATCCTGCCGCAGCGCCAGACCGCGCTGGTCGCCAAGCAGGCCGCCGAGGTCGACCTGCTGACCGGCGGCCGGTTCCGGCTCGGCATCGGGCTGGGCTGGAACCGCGTCGAGTACGAGGCCCTCGGCAAGGACTTCGGGACCAGGGGACGCCGGGCCGATGAGCAGGTCGAGTTGCTGCGCCGGCTGTGGACGCAACGGAGCGTCACGTTCCACGGCACCGACGAGCAGGTGAGGGGAGCCGGTATCGCACCGCTTCCTGTCCAGCGGCCCATCCCGGTCTGGTTCGGCGGGCAGTCACCAGCCGCCTACCGCCGGATCGGCCGCCTGGCCGACGGCTGGTTCCCCCAGGTCCAGCCGGGCCCGGGCCTCGGCGACGCCCGCCGGGTCGTTGACGAGGCCGCTGCCGCCGCAGGCCGCGATCCCGCCGCCATCGGAATAGAGGGCCGGGTGAGCTGGGCCGGCGACACCGCGGAACTGGCCACCCAGGCGGACAGCTGGCGGCAGGCCGGTGCCACCCACCTGTCGGTCAACACCATGCGCGCCGGGCTGTCCACCGTGGACCAGCACCTCGCGGCACTGGAACAGGCTGCCAAGGCACTCGGCCTCACGCCGGGTCCCGTCACTTCGCCGGCTGGCTGAGCGGTCACGACGCGGCCACGGGCACACGCGATACCTGGGTGCATCCCGGGCATACCTCGGCACCACTGGACTGACAGGCCCGGCCGCCCGAGGGTTGGGCACCGGTGGGTGGGTAGCGGGCCCCAGTATGACCAAGAGCGCGACTGGGACAGAGATCAAGTACGACGCGCCAGATGGTGCGGGCCTGCCACGGTTCGAGGAACTGGCAGGAGTGAGCGGAGTGGCCGCTCTCGCGAGGAGCGGCTGGAAGCCGAGTACTTCGACACCGGCGGGCTCCGCCTGCTGAAAGCAGGGGTGACGCTGCGGAGACGCCGTGGTGGCCGTGACGCCGGGTGGCACCTGAAGCTCCCTGCCGCTGGTGCCAGCCGCCGCGAGATCCAGCTCCCCCTCACCGACGGGGCCGTGCCCGGCGAGCTGTCCGACCTGGTGCAGGCGCATGCCCGTGGCAGTCCGCTGCGGCTGGTCGCCCAGATACGCACCAGCAGGCGGGTGCTGGCCCTGCTAGGGGAGTCGGGGGACTCACTCGCCGAGGTGGCCGACGATGAGGTCTCCGCCTGGACGCTGGGAGATTCCGCGGCTATCACGCAATGGCGCGAGGTCGAGATCGAGCTGACCGGCGGTGACGAAGAGCTACTGCGGGAGGCTGGACGCGAGCTCCGCCTCAAGGGACTGCAGCCGGCGGCTGGTGCCGCCAAGCTGGCGCGCGCCTTCGGCGTCTCCCCGCAACACCACGACGGAACCCAGGTGGACCCTTGCGCTGCCGCAAGCGATGTGGTCCTCGCGTACCTGCGTGTCCAGTTCCGGGAGCTGACCGCGCTGGACCCGCTGGTACGCCGCGACGAACCCGATTCGGTCCACCAGATGCGGACCACCATCCGCCGGATGCGCAGCACCCTGCGGGCCTTCCGCGGTGTGCTGCGCCGTGAGGACACCGAGCACCTCCAGGAGGAACTGAAGTGGCTCGGTGGCCAGCTGGGCGGGGCGCGTGACGCCGAGGTGCTCGCCGCGCGGCTGGCGGAAGGCATCCGCCAGACCCCGGTGGAACAGGTCATCGGCCCGGTCCGGGCCAGTGCGGCTGAGCATTTCGCGGCCGAGTCGCGGGCCGCCCGCGAGGAGGTACTCACCACGCTCGGTTCCCGCCGGTATTTCAGCCTGCTGGATGACTTGGACCGCCTGCTCGCTGACCCGCCGACGACCCCCGTAGCCGGCCGGCCAGCCCGGGACGTGCTGCCGGCGGATGTGGCACGTGCCTACCGGCGGACAGCCCGTCGGATGCGTCACGTCTCCCGCGTGCCCACCGGCCAGGCCCGTGATGTCGCGCTTCACGAGACGCGGAAGGCGGCGAAGCAGGCGCGCTACGCCGGGGAGCTGGTGACCCCGGTGATCGGGAAGCCGGCGAAACGGTTCACGAAGCGGATGAAGAAGGTGCAGTCGGTGCTGGGTGAGCACCAGGACGCCGTGATCGCCCAGCGGGTGGACCGCGACCTGGGCATGCGCGCACAGCTCCTGGGGGAGAGTGCGTTCACCTACGGGCTGCTCCACGAACGCGAAACCGAGCACGCCCACGAACTCCAGGCACGGGCCGCACGGGCCTGGCAGCGAGCTTCACGGCGGAAGGCGACGCGCTGGCTGCCCTGACCACGGCACGGATGGAGAAGCGCTGGCCGCTGGCCGGATTCTCGTGTAGACGGCGCGGGGCCGGGTAGCGTGCCCGGGTCTGGCCGCTCGTGGCCAGTTCTCCGGCGCGGTCCCAGCGGAAGGAGCCCGCACCATGGCCGAGACGGTGGCGGTGAGCGGCCAGCCGGACACGAGCCGGTTGCGGTCGTCCCGTTCCGGGGGAGTCTCTCCCAGGCGGCCTGACTCAGGTGCTGGGGCCACGGCGGCGCTCCTCAGCAGCGGCGGTACGGTTCGGCGTCGGCTCGGCGCAATGTCAAGCCCAGGCCGGGCTCGGTGGCGGGAGGGGTCATGGTGCCACCCACGGGGTCCAGTGCGCCGTCGAAGAACATCCGCTCGATCCGCTGGTGGTCGTGGAAGTACTCGACGTGGCGCAGGTTCGTCACCGCGCACGCGACGCGGGCGTGCAGGTTGGGGGCGCAGTGCCCGGAGACGTCCATGTTGCCTGCGCGGGCGAGGCTGGCGGCGGCGAGGAACCCGGTGACACCACCGCAGCGTGTGACGTCAAGCTGCAGGCAGTCCACTGCCCCGGCCCGCAGGAGCCGGGCGGAGTCATCCAGGGTCCAGCTGTACTCACCTGCCGCCACATCTGGTGCCACCCGCTGGCGGACGTGGGCGAGGCCGGCCAGGTCATCAGAAGACACCGGCTCCTCGAACCAGCTCACCCCGTAGCTGGCCATCACATCCCCCATCCGCACCGCCTGGCCGACGGTGTATGCGCCGTTGGCGTCGACATACAGGTCCACGTCGGCTCCGATGACTTCCCGGGCCAGCGCCACCCGCGCCAGGTCGCGGTCTTCCGCATGCCCCCAGTCCTCACCGATCTTGATCTTCACCCGCGGGATCCAGTCCCGCTCCACCCACTCCGCGAGCTGGTTACGGGTCTGGGCGTCGGTGTAGCTGGTGAACCCACCGCTGCCATAGACCTGCACGCTCTCGCGTGCCTGGCCCAGCAGCGACACCAGAGAGCAGCCCAGCAGGTGGGCTTTGAGGTCCCACAGCGCGATGTCAGCAGCGGAGATCGCGGTCGCCGCCACTCCGCCCCGCCCGATGTTGCGCACCGCCCGCGCCATCGCCTCCGCGGCACCCGGCACATCCAGTGCGCTCCGCCCAGCCACCGTCGGCGCCAGCACATCCTGGACCACTCCGGCGGCCGCGGCGGCGCAGTAGCTCCAGCCGGTGCCCACCTCGCCGCCCCCGCGGGCGGTGACTACCACCATCGTGGTCTGCTCCCAGGCGAGCGTCCCGTCCGCCTCCGGTGCGTCCGTGGGGACCACGTAGACGGCAGCGGACAGCCCGCAGATGACCGGGCCCGCCTTGTCCGCCCATTCGCTGCCGGATGCCATCAGTCCACCTCCTCGCTTGCGAGGCCGTGTCTCATGACCGCTACCTGATGAGCGCCATGGCAAACCCCCAGGGGCAGCGGCCGGGGCGGTTGGTGTTGCCCTCGCGGGTGAGGGAAGTGCCCCCTGAGGCTCGCTGGTCTGCTGCGAGTCATAGCTGGTACGGGCGAGGTAGCGGTCGAGCAGGCCAGGTACCGCCTTGTTCGCCAGGATCGTCGCCGCGGTGCTGCCACCCACCCACTACTCCGCCTCCACCCGGCGCAGGACCACCACCCAGTGGTCACCAGCGGGCATGGCCAGCGCCTCCCGGCACTCGGTCGCCACGTCTCCCACCCAGCGGCTCCGCCAGATCAGCGTGCCGGGCTCATACAACCCGCCCCAGACATGTCACGGGTCCGATGGCGTCACCGAATAGCGGCCCGCACCGCCAAAGTCATGAACAGCCAACTGTCCACCAGGGCCGCCGCCAAACCTCCACTCCACCCGGTGCGACGTTTCAGATCACGAACTGTGGGGAGTGGGCGGGGCGTGACCACGCCTGAACCCCCATCCACCAGCGCCAATGGGACTGTCATCGTCACGCTGCCAGCCGAGATTGACTTGGCCAACGCGCGCGACGCCGGCGATCAGGTGCTGTCGCGGCTAGAGCCAGGTGTTCGCCTGCTGATCCTGGACATGACTCCGACCCGCTTCTGCGACTCCTCCGGGATCGCCATGGTTTTGCGCGCACATATACAAGCCCGGGCCGAAGGCGCTGAAGTGCGGCTAGTGGTGTCCTCCGGGCACGTTCTCAGGGTGATGACCATCACCGGCCTCACCGGCGTCGTCCCGATGTTCCCGTCGGTCAACGATGCCCTCGGGGCAACGGCCCGCCACCCGCCCGGCTGATGGCGCACCCAGCCAGCCGGGTACCTCCTACAGTCCGGCTGACACAGGTGTCCACGGGTTTGATCGAGTACAGGTCGACCACACGCGCGGCGATGCCGTCAGCGGCGGGTACGTCCGCGGCCCGCAGCGCCTCATGCACCGTGACGCCAGCTGGACCGGCCGTCGGTCGCGCTCATCGCAGACCTCATCTCTACTTAGACCGAAGTTACGGCCGGTTGGGTAGGGTTTTGCTGCGTTGACCTGGCCTTTTGCGCTTGTGGCCTGGTGGGTGTTCTGACTACTTCAAGGTGAGCGGGATCGGGGCGCCGATCAGGTCGAAGGCTTCGCGCTGGGCGCTGG
>DASYYE010000003.1:0-7009 GCA_035946955.1 Streptosporangiaceae bacterium
CGCCGTGTGCGGTCGTTCCACCTGCTTGTTGAGCGAGTAGGCGACGCCCCGGACATCCCGCACGAAGTGGATGACCCGCATGTCCACCCCGCTCCGCGCCAGCGCGAGCGCCTGGGCCGGCCACTTGCTGGCGTCCACCACGTAGTTCGCCCCGTTCACCGCGGCAATGGCGTGGTAGAGGTGGGTGTAGCTGGCGCCGTAGCTTGCGAGGTCGGCCCGGAACCGCCCGTCCGTCATGCGCACCGCGATGAGCCTGGCCATGTGCCGCTGCCGGGCGACCCGGAACTGGAGCCGCCTGATGTTGGCCAGCGTCTCCGCGTCCCAGCCGCCGAACGCACGCTCACCGACCTGGTTCCAGAACTCGCATTCGACGAACGCCTGCCCGCAGCCACAGCGCTCACCGCGGGAGACGGTCCGGCGGGAGAGATCGATGAGTTCTCCGACATTCACAAAGCCGGGAACCGCACCGATCGTCCGTTCCAGCAGTGTGCTGCCTGAGCGGCCTGAACCTGCTATGTAGACGACTGTGGGCGAATGCTCCGGGCCTGCTGCTGGCCGGGTTACCGCCTTGTGCGCGGTAGCCGTGTCGGCAAGGCTGTCTGTCATTCCGGCGCTACCCCTTTCGCTTGGGCAGCATTTTACCGGGCACTACTGGGTTATATCCGGCAAATCCACACCAGACAGGCCGGAATGGTGTGCAGTGGCGCCGCCTAGAGGCGTGTCACCTGCTGGGCGAGCGCCGGGATGAGCCAGGTGCCGGGCGCGCCACTGCGTGACCCGGACTCAGCCTGGCGGTCAACGAGGTAGCGGGTGGCCAGGTCCGCGAGGTAGAGCAGGGCGGTGAGACGGGCCTGGGGGGCCGGGATCCGGAAGGGCGCGAGCAGCTGCGGCGCGCGGTCGGGGCAGGCACTCGCGGCAGCGAGCGGGGCATGGCGCTTGGGCCCGATTTCGGTCTGCAGCCAGTGGTGGAGGGCGTCGAACCCGTACGGGACACCGGTGGTGAACCGCTCCCAGTCCCACAGCAGCAACCGGCGCCCGGCGTTCATCATGTTCCACGGCGCCCAGTCACCGTGCCACGCCCCGTAGGTGAAGACGGTGTCGCCCGCATGGCCGACGAGCACGTCGAGCACCCCTTCGAGGGTGGCCCGCTCCGGCCCTTCGTCGGCCTTGGCCAGCCGGTCCCGCAGGTGCCGCAGATAGGGGCCGTCCAGCAGGGTCGCGCGCTCCAGGCCATCGACGCAGGCCAGCTCCTGCATGGCCGTGACGAGGCGGGCAGCCGAGACGGGGTGGCGCCGTTGCCATGCGGGAAGGGCGCTGAGCAGCAGGACAGACAGACCGCGCCACTCCCCGTAATGCAGCATGGGCGGGGCGGTGATCTCTTCCAGCGTGGTACGGCTGAGCCGGGCCAGCGAAGAGCACTCGGCCCGCACCAGGTCGCGGGTGAGGGGGTTCACGCCGATCTTGGCAAAGCCGATGGGGCGGCCGTCGGAACCGAGCACCTGCAGGACCGGCTTGCGGTTGGCACGGGCCGGGCCCAGGAACATGCTCACCCGGACTTCACGCGAGACTGCTTCGGCCAGGTAGGTCTCGATGCTGGCGGTCCCGGCGGGCGCCTGCACCCGAACCCTGGTCCGCAGCGCGCTCGCACCAAGCCCGCTGGCCAGGCCAGCGGAGACGGCGTGTGCCACGAGACGGGCCACCGGGGACAGCGGCGAGCTGTAGTGACGCACCGCCGCCGCGGCGATTCGCCGGTCCGCTGGCACCATGAGCGGAACCCGGCGGACGCCCGGGACGAGCACGAACTCGCTGTCCTGCACCGAGTCCACGGAGCGAGAGCCGCGGCCGGCCATGGGCTGACGCCAGCTGTTGCGCTGCTCGACGGTGACCACCGCCGGGGACGGCCAGAGGATCTCACAGACCTGCCGCATATAGCCTGGCCAGTCCTGGCCGACCACGTCGCGGCTGGCCGCGGCCAGCCAACGCAGGCGGTGGTCCATGGCAAGGTCGGGGTCCGGCCCGGCCATCCTGGTCAGGGCAGCAGCGGAAGAGGCTGAGTAGTAGCTCATCACGGCACCCCAGCCAGGGAGGCGCTCAGATGGCCCACGTCCACGACTGTTGCCGCCAGCGCGCCGAGGCGGCCAGCCAGAAGGCGCGCGTCGACGTTGCTCTTGCAAAGCAACAGGTGAACGATAAGCACTCCGCTAAGGATAGCACCCAAACCGGGCAGATGGGGGCGATCTTGGTAAAACCACCCATTGGGGTGGGGGTGGGTCTCGACCACCTCGGACTGTGCCACCCTAGCCCTAAAGGCGACGCTGTGCCGCCTGAACTGGGACGTCCCCCGCGGTAGCGGGGCGGTCGGCCCACTGGGACGAGCAGCAGAGAGCAGTACTGCCAAGACTGTGGCCATGGCGTCGCTGTCCCCTAAGTCCCCGTATGTACCTAGTCAGGATAGGTACCCAACCTAATTCAGAGGAGACACAGAGCTACGGGCAGTTTGCTCCATCCTGACCAAGTTTGCACATGGTCAATACGGCGCTCGGCCGGCCATTGCCTGCGCTTAACCTGACCCGATACTGCATTGCGTGACCAACCTTATGCTCTGCGTTACCAGTAGTCTTCTTCTGGCTCCTGTTTGGCCCGCCGCTTCTTGAGACGTTTCTGGATGGCGGACACCCCAGGCATGGAGGCCAGCTGGAGCGGCCCCCGCTGCCACCACAGCCCGGCCGCGAACACCGCGGTCCCGGCCGCCATCCCGGCGACGACACCCACCAGGTGGTCGCCCAATGCGATGCGGATGGCCAAGGGAACGGCGCCGTAGCTCACCGCGCAGATCGCACATGCCGTGGCGCTCACCCGCCCGAACGGGTGCAGGCCCAGGGTGATCCAGAGCTGGAACAGCGGGATGACGTTGCTGATGAAGATGGCCACCGCCCACCCGATCGCGGCACCAGTGATGCCGTACCTGGGGATCAGCAGTATGTCCGCGATGATGTTGCCGACCACGGTCATCAGCCCGTTGGCCAGGCTCCAGCTGCTGCGGCCAGCCGTCACCAGCACCATGTCGACCTGCCCCAGCGCCATCGACACGAGCATGGAAGTACTGAGGATCATCATGACCCCGAAGCCGGCCTTGTAGCTCTTGCCGAAGACCAGCAGCAGCTCAGGTCCGAAGACCAGCGACAGCAGGAACATGGGCCAGGTCATGAGGACCAGCCACGCGGTGGTGCCTCGGTACACGACGTTCGCCCCGTGCTTGTCGCCCTGGGCGAACAGTTCGGTGAACCGCGGTTGCGCCGCGTTGATCAAAGCCGTGTTACCGAGCTGACCGACGACCAGCAGGCGGCTGGCAGCGGTGAACATGGCGGCCTGCTGTGCGCCGTGGTACACGGACACGAGCACGATCCCCAGCCGCTGCACGATGATCTGCGACACGCTCGCGAGGCCACGGGGCACTGTGAACTTCCAGAAGCCGCCTGGGTTGGCGTTGGCAAGCTGCCGCTTCTTGGTCCGTGACCCTTCCCGCTTGGTCGGTGACGGCAGGATCGGCACACTGCCTGGCAGGGGGGTGGCCATCGCCAGCAGGACGGCGAGCTCCGGTGGGACCGCACCCGGGTCAGGGGGGCGCTTCGACGGCTTGCGCCGGATGCGCTGCAGCCAGACCCACGCCAGCGCGACCGCTGGCACATAAGGCAGGGCCCACATGGGCGCGATGAGCGCGGCCGTTCCGGTGGCCGCGGCCACCCCTACACCCAGCACCTGCACGGCCGAGCGTCCGATCTTGTCGATCAGGACCGTAGGCCGCATCTGCCGGTAACCGCGAGCGGCACCGGTCAGCGTGTCGAGCAGTGCCCCGAACGGCACCATCAGCGCCAGCACGCGGACCGCGTTCGCGGCCGCCTGCACCTCGCTGTCCGGCACGTTGGTGCCGGTGCCCCTGCCGAGGAGGAACCCTCCCAGCGGCTCGGCCAGGATGAACAGCGCCACCATGGCCAGCAGCGAACCAAACGACACCGCGAGCACGGCCGAGCGCATGATGGCCTGGAGCCTGCGGTCCTCTCCAAGCGCGCGGAGCCGGGCGATGAAGTACACCAGCCCGTTGTTGGCGCCCAGCGTAGCCAGCGTCTTGACGATGAAGTAGGCCGAACTGGCAGCGAAGAAGGCGCCCGCGGTCTCCTTCGGGAAGGCCCGGGTGACCAGGACAGTGATGCCCGTCGTGGACAGCGCGGACATCAGGGCGCCGATCAGGTTGAGCGAACTGCTGCGCGCTACCTGGCCCAGCTGGTTCTGGCCTGACGCACTCGCGCCGCCTGGCGGGGGGGCGGCCTTGGCCACCCCGCCGGAGGCAGTCCTGGGCCCTCCATCAGTGCGGACAGGCGCGCGCCAATCCTCGGGAGCCTGGTAGGTGTCCCTCTGGGGGGCTCGCGACCGGGGCCGCTCAAGCGGCGGGCCCCGCTTATCCCGGGCCAGCCTGTTGTCCGGCATCTATCGTCACGCGGACGGTCCGGCGGTGATGGCAAGCCGCTCGCTGCGCACCCGCTCCTCGGGCAGCACAGGCGGGATCCCTGACCCTTGCTGCTCTTCGCGCTGGTCTTTCTCATTGCGCCAGAGCAGGGCGTAGGCCAGGAACGTGAAGGCCAGGGTCGCGCCCACGGAGTCGTACACGGCGCCGAACACGAACCCGAGCAGGAGGACGAGCACCCCAACCAGGCCGATGGGACTTCGGTCACGCCAGTAGCGTACGCATCCGTAGATGAAGAACCCCATGAAGAAGAAGGTGCCTACCAGGCCCGTGGAGATCAGCAGCAGCCAGATCTGGCCGTTGCTCCCCGCGGACCGCTGCCCGCACGCGGTGCACTTGGATGTCCGCCCGACCGAGATCGACTTGACGCTGCCGAACTCCCGCCGCGTATCACCAAAGCCGATGACGGGCGAGTCTATCCCACCCTGCAGCGCCAGCAGGGACTCGTTGCCGCGGGCTGTGTTGCTGTACCCGTTCTGGACCCGGGTGCTGACGATGGTGTGGATGGGCGTGACGAAGTAGACGACCCCCCCCAGGACCGTCCCGGCCACGATGAAGCCGAGCAGGGCTGTCTTGCCCATGAGGGCGAAGCGGATCGCTATGTAGAGGATGCCGACGATGATCGCGACCCACAGGCCACGGTCGAACGAGTACACCATCGGGATGATGGACCCGATCATGATCCAGAACACGGTCCTGCGCTGCCAGCGCTTCTTGAAGTCCTTCCAGATGACGAACAGCCACGGCAGTGTGATCGCGATGTTGTTACCCCAGGTATTGGCATACAGGAACGGCGCGGTGACACGTCCCTGACCGTTGAAGGCCTCGAGCTGGGTCATGCTCGGGTGCAGCATGGCGTACACCTGGCCCTGGCTGGCCTGCTGGATGCTCTGCGGGATCAGCGGCGTGATCGGGGCGGTGAAGGTGAACGTGGGGTCTGCCAGCGCGAGGTACCCGAAGATGACCGCGTAGGCGCCGACAATGCCGAGGTGCCAGGCGAGCTTGCGGCGGGGGTACTCCTTTTCGGTCAGGTTCCCCGCGAACAGCAGGATGACCGTGTAGGAGAGATAGGACAAGGCACGGCTGAGCCAGGTGATGGACCTCGTGCTGGCAGTGCCGGGCATGGTGTTCGGGGCTGTCTGGGTCAGCACGATGCAGCCCGCCATCATGATCACCAGGAAGAGGAGCCACAGGCCGAAGCCCGGGGGCGCCTTGATCTTGCGCTCGCCACGGGTGTTCCACAGGTAGAGCTTCCTGGCCATCGGGATGGCCACGACGACCGGCGCGTAGTCGCCGATCCCCGATGCCCACCACAGCGGCCAGTACACGAGCAGCGATACGAGCGGCCAGGCGGGTTCACGCTGGAACCAGTTCGGGCGGCGCTTGGGGCGTGTGGACGGCATGGCCAAGGCCGCTTCGTCAGGCTGTTCTCCCTGGCGAGTATTTGGCAGCACACTCGTCACTGTCTGCTCCTCAATCCTGCCGCCGCCGCGGTGTTCCGCAGCGGTGCTGTTCTGTGCTGGCCCGCGGGGTAGTGGCTAGGTGGATGTGGTGACCTGGGTGCCGTCGGGCGCCAGGATGATCCAGGTCGGTCCCGGCTCGAAGACCATGGGGTTGCCACCGGTGTCGAAGTAGCTGGTGACGTCGCCGAGCTTCTGCTTGGACCAGATGCCGCCGACAGCGGTGCCCGTGGTCCCACCGCCCGCGCCGCCCGAGAACACCTGCGTCTGGCCCGTGCCGAGCACCTGGGCACTCGGCACGCTCAGGCCCGTCTTGGGGCCCACCTTGATCTGCTTGTACGAGACCGTCTGGATGACCAGGTTCGCGACCTGCACGGCCGGACCGCCGCGGGTGAGCGACCACCGGTCCGCGTGGCCGTCAAACGTCCAGACCTGGGTGCCGGCACCCGGGATGTGCACCTTCACCGATGCTGGCCGCGACTCGCGGACACCCAGCGTCTGGGAGCCAGCGGTCCAGTACGGGAAGAGCGCCGTGGGCGCGGTGGCCTTGGCTTTGGCGGCCGGGCGGTTGAACGCCCGGGTGGACACGGTGTACGCGCCCGCACTGCCTTTGTAGAGCCCAGCGTCGGTGGCTTGCCCCATGTCCAGGACGCTGGAGGCGTCGAGCAGCTTGATGAAGTACTTGGCAGCGGCGCCGTGGTAGGCCACCACGGGGTGCAGTACCGCCAGGGCCATCCGGTCCGTGGGCTGAGTGGTCGTCACCGGCCCCACGGCGCTGGCCTGCTGTGACTGGAACACGGCGATGTAACGCACTGGACTGGTGACCTCCTCCCACACCACGTCGGCGGCATTGAGCCCCTGCGGCTTCGTGCCCGCCACCACCACTGCGACTGCTGGCCTCGCTGCCGCGGCTGCGCTGCTGGCCGGCAGGCCGGTCAGCGGCGCCATCGGTCCGGCCGGGCTGGCCGAAGGGCTTGGCGAGGGTGCGGACGGGGTGAGCAGCGGGTCCGCATTGACAGATCCGCCG
>DASYYE010000004.1:0-16508 GCA_035946955.1 Streptosporangiaceae bacterium
GGCACCATCACGACCGCGATCACGGCAGCCAGCAGCCGTGAGTCGTTGTTGCGTGAGGAGACCACGGAGCCCGACCCGATCCACCCGCAGGCGAAGAACACAACCACCCAGCTGATGACGGAGAGCTTGGCGTAGTCGAAGATCCCCGCCGAGGCTGGGATCCGCCCGGTCATGCGCAGGTACCACCCGGCCACTGAGCACAACAGGGCGGTCAGGCCCACCACGTACTTGCTGATTATCAGCAACGCCGCCCGCCACGACACCACACTGCGGTGGCGGATCGCGTGGATGTCACCCCACAGCCACCGCCGGCGCTGCACCAGATAATCGCGCAGGCTCCACGGAGAAGTTACTTCGGCGTACTCATAAAACCAGCCCCAGGTCAGGCGCATTTCGGCTGCACGGTGCCCGAAGACGAGGTCTTCTGATGCGGTCACCGGCCAGTTCCAGGTGACGAGCCCTTCCGCCTCACCGGTCACCGTGAGCCCTTCCCCGTGGACATGCAATGGGTAACGCAGGATTCCTTGGAATACCGAGCAGTACACCAGGCATGCGTGGGTGCGGAAATCGTCGGCGTGGCTGATGAGGAAATGCCACGGCGGCCAGGTCGCATACGAAGTCCGTGGGGTGACGATACCCTCGCAGATGTCGTAGTCGGCCGCGAACGCCTTCGTGATGTATCCCTCGGTGAGGGTCACGTCGTCGTCATTGAAGAGGATCTTGACGTCGTCACGGTCCAGGCCGAGGTGCTGACGGGCGAGCCGCGAGTACTCCAGCGCCCGTGCCTTCTTCCTGGACCGTACGTGGAAGTCCACGGGTACCACCAGCACCAGGTCGGCCAGTGCGTAGTCGGCCGGATGGCCCGGCTCGGTCACCACCCACAGTTCGTAGTCCATGGGCAGGCTGTAGTCGCGGATCTGCTTGAGGATCTCGGTGACGCGACCGGGTTCCCGCCCTGCCGTGGTGACCTGGATGATGAGTTTGGTGAACCGCCCGGGGGGTGCCTCCCGAAACCTCACCCGGTGGTGTGCCAGCCCGAGCCCGAGCAGCCCCAACTCGGCCAGTGGCAGCATCCACACCGCATAGATCAGATAGCGGACAGGCGACTGGGTGACCGCCGCCACCACCACCGCGCTGACGCCCGCGAGCAGTACCACGCCCACGGCTATCTGCAGTGCCCAGTGTCGGCCAGGCAGGCCGTGCCGCGACGTCCTGCGGTGCCGGGGGCCGGCTACGTATTCCCTCGGATATTTACCAGCACCGCCTCTGGCAAATTCACTAGTGGGTGCCGTGGGCAGCAGGATGGTCACTGGCGGCCTGGGGCGTGCCAGTGAAAGAAACTGTGCGGAAGCCTCTTGTGAGTGAGCTGCTGGACGCATTCCTTTGGCCAGTGCCGAGGGGGGGCTGCTCTGCACACTCATGAGCCCGCCTCTCAATCCAGGGCCTTCCGGCTGGCAATTCGCAATCGAACAGGCAGCCGGAGTCCTTTTTGGCCTGGTATGGCATCATAGTTCCTAAGCTGGGAGTGTACTTCCGGGCATCTCACTGGATGAAATGATTGCCTGATTACTGGCGCATCGCCAAAGGACCGGCCTGGGCGGCCCCTCGGTCGGCCCAGGCCGGTCAGCGGTTCCCGGTGTCTGGCGTCAGCCCTCAGCGGTGCTTGAAGTAACTGACGGTGACCACCGCGACCTGATCCAGGCAGGCAGCCACACGATCACCGCCGCCGACCCCTACCCGCCGACCTCAGTGACGCCCTCGACCTCATCCACCGCCCAGCGGGTGCGCACCTGCGTTTCAGTGACGGAGTATTGGCGCGGATCGGGAGCAAAGTGCTCCACGAGTTGGCTTGGACTACCTGTGCGTGGGGTGGGGGTCACCGGGAGCATGGGTGTGCTCGGTGGCCGGCTGGGGATTGAAGGTCATGGCTGGGCGAAGAAGGGGCGGATTTCCTGCGCGACGATCCCTGGCTTGCCGCCGCGGTTGGTGTTGCTGACGTCGCTGGAGCCGCCGTGGTCGAGGCCGGGGAACTCGACACGCCGGTTGTGCGGGAGGGTCTGGGCCAGGGCGCTGAGGGCGGGCTTGAGAAAGGGCAGGCCCTTGCTGCCGCCGAGGAGGAGGACGTCGGCGGTGACGGCGTGGAAGATGTCGATGGCGCCGGCCATCTCGGCGAGCAGTATCCCCTCGTAGTGCAGGGTCGGGGCGAGTTTGCGCATGGTGACGGTGTCACTGGTGGCCTTTTTGTCCTCGCTGTTCATGGCCAGGTTGGTGAGGGCTGCCAGAACGCGGCGCGGCATGAACTTGAAGGCCGGTGGGGTCAAGTCTAGTCCGTACATGCTGGTGATCAGCGCGGCCCCAACCTTGCCCTGAGCCATCTCCTGGTCGAAGCGACTCAGCCATCCGGTATACCGGGTTACGTCGTCCATCAGCAGCGCGGGCTCGTACACGGCGACCTTGCGGATGACCGGCAGGGTGCGTGCGGCCTCGAGGGCAACCAGCCCGCTGGCGCTGACCCCGAAGACCATCTGCGCGCCTGACTCGGCCAGGACGGCCTCTAGATCCTCAACTTCGGTGCGGATGCTGTAGCCGGGGCTGTACGGGCCTGACATGCCGCGGCCGCGCCGGTCGGGCAGGTAGACGGTGAACGTGTCGGCCAGCATGAGGGCGAGTTGGGTGTGGCTGCGGGCTGATTCCATGCTGCCGTGCAGGATCACTACGGCCGGGCCCTGGCCGAGCCGCAGGTAGCCGATGCGCGTGCCGTCCCTGGAGATGACGGAGCCGGCAGTTATCTCGGCGGTCTTGGTGGTGTTCATGTCATTCTCCTTCAGGGGCGGGGGGGTTCTCACCGTGGAAGCCGGCCCACGGGCCGGTCCAGTCGGTGGCAGGGTCGGTGATGCGCTGGATGAGGCGGCCAACAAAGGCTGACTCGGCGTCCAGGAGGGTGAGCCGGTACTCCTCCTCGATCAGGAAGAGCCCAGGCACCCCGTTGGCCAGTGAGGTGTCAATCAGTCCGCGGGTCTCGGCCTGCTGCTGGGCCAGGTATGTGAGCCGCAGGCGCAGCAGGCCGGGAACCTGGCTGGGAGGCAGCGCCGCGATCAGCGACAGTGCGGTCACGAAGGCCGGATATTCGTGCCGTGGCTGCTCGATCAGCTCGCGAAGCCAGCCTCGCAACTCGTCGCGGCCAGCGTCGGTGAGGGTGTAGACAGTGCGTTCGGGACGCTGGCCGTGGCGGCTGGTCTCCTGCTCGGTGATGAACCCGGCTTTGGCCAACTGCCCCACGACCATATACAGCGATCCGTGGTTGAACTTGATGCTGCGGTCGTCGCCGTGCTCGCGCAGCGTGCGGCCCAGTTCGTAGGGGTGCATGGGCTGCTGGGTCAGGTACGACAGCACCGCCAAGGCAAGCAGGTTGTCGACCTTGCGCTTGCTGGCCATTGATGATCCTCTCCCGCGCGTGCCACGCTCGGAGGTGGCACGCGCCGTCGGTCGTGTTCGGTGTCAGGCGCCGCGCGCCTGGTCGTCCAGGGCCGACGTGCCGCCGTCGGTGTGGGCACGGCGGGCGTCGGCGAGGTAGTGCCGCGAGGCCATCGCCGATAGCCGGGCGATCCCGCTGCTTTGGACCCGGACCTCGCCCCGGCGGACCTGCCCGCTAAGGCGGATCCGGCGGCCACAGCCGGACGGGTTGTGGTGGTAGGTCTGCTTGACCTTCCCCCGGCCGGTCCAGGCCAGGTCCCACTGGTCGATGACCGTCTCCTCGGCCACCAGCAGCTTGACCGTCGCATGGTCCAGGTCCAGGTGCAGTTCGATGTCACCGTCAGGGATCTGCGGCGACCGCAGGTCGATGACAACCCCGCCGTGACGGGCACGGACCTCAAAGGCGCGGGCGGTGGTCCAGTTGCCCAGCCGCTTCTGCGAGCCGTGGTCGGCGTGGATCTGGACCGGGCTGACGGTGGCGCTGATCAGCGTGTTCATCGTGGTGTTCCTTCCGGAGGGCCAGGCTTCATTGTGTTCACCATCGATTATCCATAACTGAATAGTTAGTGTCAACTATTTGATGCAGGCCGGAGCTCGTGAGCGGTGGAGCAGGCACAGCGCGTGCATGTCAGGCGCGCCGTGCCTGGCGGCCAGCAACATCTACGCCCCTACGGCGAGTGGCTGCGGCCAGGCCCCGGCCACCATCAAGGCCGGGTTCAACCCTTGGGGTATCGGGTCGACCAGCCCACCGGCACCATCCACACCGCCAACACCGCCACGGCGAGCAGGCCTAGAGTCCCAGCTGAGAATCGCGCGGCGCCCTCTTCACACGCCACGCCGCAGGACGTGACGCTGCTCCCCTCTCCCGGTGCTCCCTGTGCTCCCGCTCCTAGCGGGAGCACAGGGAGCAGCGATGCGCGCTGGATAGTGCAGAAGTGGCGTCAACTCAGGTAAACGGGTGCCGCCAACCTGGGGGGCCTCGTGTTACGCAGGTCAGACCACGGTCAGAACGATGGCTAACTGCTGGTCTGGGCTGTCGACCGGCGGATTTGTACGGCTGAGTGAGAGGCCTGGCGGCGCTGCAGTCCGCGTGGCATCAGCGGCAGCATCGCCATTGCGGTCCGGTAGGCCCGGCCCGGGAATACCAGTGCCGCGCCGCGCTCGAACCCGGCTACCGCCTGCCGTGCGCACTCGGCGGCGGTGATCCGCAGGAACTGCGGCGGCCCGCCCGCCATCCCGCCCACGGTTCCGGCGACCTGGTCGAACTCGCTGTCTACCGGGCCGGGGCACACCTGGGTGACGACCACACCGGTGCCCGCCAGGTCAGCCCGCAGCGCTTCACTGAACCCGTCGATGAAATGCTTGCTGCCGCAGTAGGCGGCGCTGGCCGGCAGGACCGTCAGCCCAGCACCTGATCCGATGTTGAGCACCCCGCCGCTCCCGCGGGCGGCCATCGGGGGGACCAGCGCTGCGGTCAGGTGCGCGACCGCGAGCACGTTGGTGGCCAGCACCTGCCGGGTGCGCTGCCAGTCCGCCCGGTCGAACAACACCTGGTCACCCACGCCGGCGTTGTTCACCAGGATGTCCACCGTCCCGGCCTGCTGCCCCACCGCGCCGATCAGGCGGTCCACGTCAGCGTCATCGGACAGGTCGGCGCCCAGCACCACCACTTGCAGCTGCGGGTGCCCGCCGGCCAGGCTGGCGCGCAGCTGCTCCAGCCGCCCGGTGCGGCGGGCGACCAGCACCAAGGTCTTGGCCCGGGCTGCGAGCTGCACCGCGAGCTCCCGGCCGATGCCCGAGGAGGCACCGGTCACCAATACGGTGCCGCCATCGACCGGCGGGCGCGCGACCGTACTCACAGCAAACCTCCCGGGTTGAGGATGAGCAGCCGAAGAGCCCGGGAGCCGCAGCCCCAAGATGGCTCGCGCAACGAGGCACAAGAACCAGCCCAGACCGCGGCTGGCCCCTCAGCCGCGCCTACCACCCTGCCCCGCTGGCAGCGGCTAAACGCCCCCGGGCCCGCAAGTCCGGGCAGGACAGCTCCTCGAGGGTCAGCTAGACCTTGTCCGCCCGAACCAGACCATGCAGTTCGCCCTCACCACAATGTCCAGGGGCCTGGCCACCGGCCCGTCCGGCCCCGGGTGAGCGTCGCTGCGCATCGGCCCTATCGCCCGTGACGGGGACGGTCAGTGGGGGCGCGTGGACGGCTACCAGTTTCCCCGGAGGACACGGCCGCCCGGCGGCTGTTGGGATGCAGGGCCGAAGGGCTGCCGCTGCCCCGACCTACGGCCCTGCCCGCAGGCAGGCAGAACCTTGACAATGGTGAACATGCCCGTCCAACAGGCAGATACGCGGGTGGCACGGTTGCTCCGGCACGCCTCCCTTTTCCTGCTCGTGCTGACAGCCGCCGCGCTGGGTGCGGGCCTGGTGCTGTGGGCCGCCGCCGGGGCGGGGCCCGCTGATGTCGCGTGGTTCAGCGCGGCGGTCATCGGGGTTGGTTACGCGCTGTGGGCCATGGGCGAAGCGCTGAGCCACGGCCGGGTTGGCGTGGATGTCATCGCGCTGCTGGCCCTGGTGGGCGCGATCGCGGTGCGGGAGCTGCTGGCGGCGGCGGTGATTGCGGTCATGCTGGCCAGTGGGCGGTCGCTGGAGTCCTGGGCCGCCGGGCGGGCCCACCGCGACTTGCAGGCGCTCCTGGAACGGGCACCCCGGACCGCCCGCCGCTACCAGGAGGACACCGTGGAGGTCGTGCCGCTGGAAGCGGTCGTCCCCGGTGATCGCCTGCTCGTGGCGGTCAGTGACGTGGTGCCCACCGACGGCACGCTCATCAGCGACGCGGTGCTCAATGAGTCCGCACTCACTGGTGAGGCACTGCCGGTCAGCCACTCGCCAGGTGACCTGGTGCGCAGCGGGGTGACCAACGCCGGTGCCCCGTTCCAGATGCGGGCCACCGCCGCCGCCGATGAGAGCACGTACGCGGGGGTCATCCGGCTGGTGTCGCAGGCGGAAGCCTCACAGGCGCCGTTCGTGCGCCTGGCGGACCGGTACGCGGTGTGGTTCCTGGTGGTCAGCCTGGCTGCCGCTGGGGGGGCGTGGGCGCTGGCGGGACCAGCCCGCGCGGTGGCAGTGCTGGTGGTCGCCACCCCCTGCCCGCTCATCCTCGCCGCGCCGGTCACCTGGGTCTCAGGGATGTCGGCGGCAGCCCGGCGGGGTGTGGTGGTCAAAGGCGGCGCCGTCCTGGAACGCCTCGCGCACTGCACCACCTTGCTCCTGGATAAGACCGGAACGCTGACCAGCGGCCACCCAGTCGTCCGTGCCGTCATCACCGCGGGCCGGAGCTCCGCGGAGGAGGTGCTGCGGATGGCCGCTTCCCTGGACCAGGTGTCCAGTCATGTCTTGGCCGCTGCGGTCACCGAGGCCGCCACCCGGCGTGGTCTGCCGCTGGCCTGGCCCGGGCACGTCCAGGAGGTTGCAGGCCAGGGCATCCAAGGGGTTGTCGAGGGCCACGAGGTCCGCGTAGGCAAGGCCAGCTGGGCCGGTGTCACCAGGAAGCCCATCTGGGCGAAGACCGCACGGCGCCGCGCTCGGCTGGACGGGGCTCTCACCGTGTTCACCGGCGTCGACGGCCACCCGGCAGGGGTGCTGATCCTGGATGACCCGGTGCGCCCGGACGCGGCGGCAACGATCCGGGCGCTGCGCCAGGGTGGCATGAAGCGGATCGTCATGGTCACCGGCGACCGTGCGGAAGTCGCCAGCACGGTAGGCGCGGTGATCGGCGTGGACGAGGTGCTCGCCGAGCGCACACCCGCCGAGAAACTCGATGACGTGCGCCGGGAACGCCGCACCGCGGCCGTGGTCATGGCCGGGGATGGCATCAACGACGCGCCCGCGCTAGCGCTCGCCGACGTGGGTGTCGCCATGGGCGCCCGCGGCGCCACCGCGTCCTCGGAGGCCGCCGACGCAGTGCTGACCGTCGACCGGCTCAGCCGCCTCGGCGAGGCGACCAGCCTCGCCCGCCGCACCCACCGGATCGCTGTCCAAAGCGTCCTGGCCGGGATAGGCATGTCACTAGCGGCGATGGGAGCCGCGGCCGCCGGCCTGCTGCCCGCAGTCGAGGGCGCGCTGCTGCAGGAAGCCATCGACGTCGCCGTGATCCTCAATGCGCTCCGCGCGCTGCGCCCCCCGCGCCATCACGTCCCCCGGCCAGCCACCGAAGCCGTCCTCGCCCGGTTCACCACCGAACACCAGACCATCCGCGACGTGACCGAACGGCTGCGCGCCACCGCCGACGCACTCGGAGTCATCCCGGCCGCTGAGGTGATCGCACAAGCCCGCCAGGCGCAGCGCCTGCTCACCGAACACGTCGCCCCGCACGAAGCCGCCGAGCAGGAACAGCTCTACCCCGTGATAGACCAGATCCTCGGCCCAGAGGCGACGGCCGCCATGGCCCGCGCTCACACCGAGATCGCCCACCAGATCCGCCGCCTCGGCCAGCTCCTCGACGACATCGGCGACAGCCCACCTGACAGCGCCGACATCGCCGACCTGCGCGGCCTCCTCTATGGCCTGCACGCGATCCTGCGGCTGCACACCACCACCGAAGACGAGAACTACCTCTCCCTCAGCGAGGGACCAGCCACCGCCGCATAATCTCTCTGATTCCCCGCCGGTGAAGGCAGGCGGTCAGGCCACCGCTGACGGGTACTGGGCCAACCCGAAGGGTGTCCGGTGCGCAGCTGCACCGTCGCGGTGCCCGTCATCCTCACCGCATCGGTTCGGTGAGGGCGCTGAGTTCGGTGAGGGCGTTGAGTTCGGTGAGGGCGTTGAGTTCGGTGAGTACGGTGGCGGCTTCGGCTGCGTCCATCTGCTGAAATATCTGGTATGCCTGCCGCAGCAGGCCTTTGGCCAGCGCAGTGTCGCGGCCGATGGCGCAGCGGCCCAGGCCGGCCAGCGCGTTTGCCTCATGCCAGGAACTGGTGACAGCTCGGGCCAGTTCCAGGGCCTGCTGGTGACACTGCTCGGCCGGGGCGACTTCACAGTTGAGCCGGTGCAGCGTCCCTTTCTCGTTGAGCACTTCGGCCTGGCCACTCCGCTCGCCGAGGTCGCGGTAGATGCCCAGGGCCTGCTCCAAGGTCTCGGCCGCGCCTGGGTAATCACCGGTTAGCCGCCGCACGATGCCGAGGGGGGTGAGGGCGTTGGCCAGGCCGAGCCGGTTGCCAAGGTCACAGCAAATGCTCAGAGCCTGCTCCAGTACCTGGGCCGCACGCTGGAAATCACCGGTCTTCTGGCACACCCGCCCGAGGTAGGTGAGGGCGTTGGCCTGGCCGAGCCGGTTGCCGAGGTCGCGGTAGATGCCCACGGCCTGCTCAAGGGACTGGGCCGCCCCCAGGAAATCATCGGCCCTGTGCCGTAGGGCCCCGAGTTCGGTGAGGGCGTTGGCCTGGCCGAGCCGGTTGCCGAGGTCGCGGTAGATGATCAAGGCCTGCTCGAGGGACTGGGCCGCCCCCAGGAAATCATCGGCCCTGTGCCGTAGGGCCCCAAGTTCGATGAGGGCGCTGGCCTGACCGAGGTGGTTGCCGAGGTCGCGGTAGATGCTCAGGGCCTGCTCCAAGGTCTGGGCCGCGCCCAGGACATCACCCGTCACTTGCTGTACGACCCCGAGTTCGGTCAGTGCGTTGGCCTGGCCGAGGCAGTTGCCGAGGTCGCGGTAGATGCTCAGAGCCTGCTCCAGCACCTGGGCCGCGCCCGGGAAATCATCGGCCCTTTGCCGCCCGATCCCGAGTTCGGTGAGGGCGTTGGCCTGCCCGAGTCGGTTGCCGAGGTCGCGGTAGATGCTCAGAGCCTGCTCCAAGGTCTGGGCCGCGCCCGGGAAATCACCCGTCATTTGCCGCTCGATCCCGGCGTCGGTGAGGGCGTTGGCTTGGCCAAGGCGGTCGCCGAGGTGCTGTGCGGCCTGGATGGCGGTGGAGTAGCGGGTGATGGCGTCGGCCCAGGGGCCATCGCGGCGCAGGAGCCCGCCAAGGGCGGCGGTGAGGGCGGTGACCCGGGCGTGCTGGCCGGTACGGGTGGCGTGATCGAGGCAGGCGAGCAGGCTGGCGCGGTTGTCGCGTGCCCACGCCAGTGCCTGGGCTTCGTCTGCCAGGTCCGGGTCCACGGGCAGCTTCGCCGGGGCGGCGGGCGGGGAGCCGGGCCGGGTCCGGCGCGTTACGCGGGTGTCGGCGCGGGCGGCGGTGTGCTGGTAGTAGTCCAGCAGCCGCTCCAGCGCCTGCTGGGAGTCACCGGCGAAGGCTGCGGCGGCGTGGTCGCGGGCGTAGCGGCGCAGCAGGTCATGCATGCCGTAACGCCGACGGCCGGTCTCGGCCAGCAGTCCCTCCCCGTGCAGCCCATCCAGTGACCCGGCGGCGTCTGCCAGGCTGGTCCCAGCCAGCGCGGCGGCGGCGTAGGCATCGATGGTGGTGCCCAGGTGCAGGCCCAGCAGGCGGAAGAACCGCTGCTGGGCGGGGTCCAGGTGCTGGTAGGACACCTCGAAGGCGGCCGCGATGCTGTTGTGCTCCGCTCTCAGGGTCAGCAGGCCTGCCCGGGTCTCGGCGGCCAGGTCAGCCAGTGTCCAGGACCGGTGCCGGGCGAAGACACGGGCCAGCAGCGAGACCGCCAACGGCAGGAACCCAGCCAGGCACACCACCTCCGCCACCCCGCCCGGGTCTACGGCGGCGCGGGGCGCCAGCCGGGTGAACATCTCCTGCGCCCGTGGTGGCGGCAGCGTCTCCAGCAGCACCGGCGTGACAGTGGCGGGCAGGTCACCCAGGTGGCGGCGGCTGGTCACCAGCACCAGGCACCCCCCGGCCCCGGGCAGCAGCGGGGCAACCTGGCCGCTGCTGGCGGCGTTGTCGAGCACCAGCAGCGCCCGCTGCCCGGCCATCCGGTCCCGCCACATCGCGGTCCGCGCGTCCAGGCCCTCCGGCAGGTAGCGCGGGTCGACCCCGGTGGCGGTCAGCAGCCCAGCCAGCGCGTCTTCCGGCCGGACCGGTCCCCGCCCAGGGGTGTGCGCGTGCAAGTTGACGAATAGCTGCCGATCCGGGAACCCCTCCCCCAGCAGGTGCGCGGCATGCACCGCCAGAGCGGTCTTGCCTACCCCCGGCATCCCATCGATCGCGCAGACCGCCGCTCCGCCAGCCGCGACCGCGGCGGTGACCTGGTCCAGTTCCTCGCTGCGCCCGGTGAACGCCTCCGTATCCGGTGGCAGGGAGTACCGCACCTCCGGCACCACCTGAACCGGGAGCTGGGCAGTGACCTGGGAGGTTACCGCAGCCCCTGCTCGTGCTCGTTCCACGTCCCGGACGAGCATGGCGTGGCGGAGCTTCCAGCCCTCCAGGTGCCGGCCCTTGGCATCCTTCAACCCATGGACGACCGCAGCTTCGGACATGCCCGGGAACTCGCCATGACCACGCTTGTCCCAGCAGAACCGCACGATGCGCTCTATCCGTTCCCAGCTCGGCGGCGTCTTGTTCCCGCCCCGGCCGCTGCTGAACATTTCGGTCACCGATGCGGGGCTCAGGCCCAGAAGGGCCGCCAACTGCTTCTTCTGCACCCCGGCCTGGGTCACTTCATCGTTGAGCGCACGGAAGAACTCGGCGAGCAGGTCCATCGCCTCGCGCTCCGCCACCGCGGGCCTCCCCGAACTCCAGCGTTTCGCTGCCTTCGGCACGCCATCCACGAGCCTACGTCCGCACCTGGCATTTTCTTCCCCGTGGTTCGGATACTTCGGCGCTCGATGTGCCCGGTCACCCCATCCGGTTAGCTGAAGAAGCGACGCCCGCGAACCGATGTATCGCGGCTGGTGACAGGGGTTGACAGGACATGGGTGTTCCCGGTCGCGGCGGTGTCCGGGCGCTCGTAGCTGCGGCACTGCTGGTGCTGAGCGCGGGGGCGCTGGGTGTGGTGGCCCGGGTCCGTCCCGACAGGAGGACAAGGCCACCACGCCCAGCTTGCGCGGTTCCGGGGAGGACCCATCACCACCATGCTGGGTGATGAAATGCCGAGCGTGTGACGAGGGAGCTACCGTGATGCGCCATGCACCACCCTCAGGCCAGCCAGTGACCCGCGCGCGAAGGACTGCGGCCGGCGGCCCGAGGCGGGGCACACCGACGGCGATGATGGCCGCGGTGATAGCGGCCGCACTGGCCGGAGGCGCCGGCACGACGGCGCACCCGGGCCAGACGGCAGGGCCACGCGCCACCCAGCCGGGAACGATCTCCACCATCGTCGGCGGACCCGGTGGCCCGGGCCCGGCCCGCGCCGTGCCGGAGGGTTTGGTGTGCGGATT
Organism: Streptosporangiaceae bacterium; assembly: GCA_035946955.1. Classification (GTDB taxonomy): domain Bacteria; phylum Actinomycetota; class Actinomycetes; order Streptosporangiales; family Streptosporangiaceae; genus DASYYE01. Next base: position 11,798 of record DASYYE010000004.1, read on the forward strand.
GTCATCCGCTGGCGGCAGCCTGTACATCGGTGACAATGAGGTGGTACGGAAGGTCAGCCAGGCAACCGGCAGCCTCACCAATCCAGCTGGGACCGGTCCAGTCGGGACCGTCGTACCCAACTATGGCCCCAACGGGGATGGCGGGCCGGCCACCAAAGCCGCCTTTTTCACCGCGTGCGGGATCACGCAGGACCAGGCAGGCAACCTGCTGATCACCGACTACTCCATGTCCCGGGTACGCCTCGTGGCCGCCAGGACCGGCACGTTCTATGGCCAGCCTATGAAGGCCGGGGACATCTACACCGTTGCCGGTCATGGGAACCCGGGGCTCGGCGGGTCGGGAGTGCCGGCGACGCGGACCGCGCTGAGCACTCCCGTGGATGTGGCGGTCGACACACACGGCAACCTGGTGATCGACGACGGCGGCATCCGGATCGGCTCCACCCTCTACGGATCGGAACTGCGGGTGGTAGCGGCCAGGCCGGGCACCTTCTACGGGCAGTCGATGAAGGCCGGAGACATCTACACCGTCGCAGGCTCCAGGAGCATCAACCGCTTCTCCGGGGACGGCGGCCCGGCGGTCAAGGCCGGGCTCTCGGCTCTCACTGGGGCTGTGCGCATCGACCAGGCTGGGAACCTCGTGCTGGCTGACACCACCCCCGCCCGGATACGGGTGGTGGCTGCCGAAACGGGCACGTTCTACGGCCGGGCCATGACGGCCGGGGATATCTACACCGTGGCCGGCGACGGGCGCCACGGCTTCTCCGGCGACGGCGGCGTGGCGACGAAGTCCGCGCTCAACCAGCCCTACGGCCTGGCCATAGACCCGGTCGGCAACTTGCTGATCGCCGATGACGGCAACAACCGAGTACGGGTGGTGGCGGCCCGGACCGGCACGTTCTACGGCCAGGCGATGACCGCCAGCCACCTCTACACCATCGCAGGCGACGGCACCGCCGGATCCGCTGGCGATGGCGGCCCCGCCACCAGCGCCGAGCTGAACCTCAGCGTCTTCAGCGCTCTCGCCCTCGACGGCGCGGGCAACGTGGTGATCGCCGACAGCGGAAACGGCCTGGTACGGGTGGTTGCGGCCGTGCCGGGCACGTTCTACGGCGTTTCGATGAAAGCCGGGGACATCTACACGATCTCCGGGACCGGGCCGGATTTCCTGGGCAATGGCCTGCCGGCCACGTCGGCCGCGCTTCCGGGCATCGCGGCCGTAGCAGATGACGCCGCGGGCGACCTGCTGGTCTCCCAGTTCACCACGGTCAAGATGGTGCCCGCCTCGGCGGGGACGTTCTACGGCGTTTCGATGAAAGCCGGCCACATCTACACCGTCGCCGGCACGGCCACGCCAGGGTTCTCCGGTGACGGCGGCCCCGCCACCAAGGCCGAACTCCACAACGCCGAGGGCACGGCTGTGGACGCCGCAGGCAGCCTGCTGATCGCCGATGACGACAACAACCGGATCCGGGTGGTCGCGGCTCGCACGGGTGAGTTCTACGGCCAGGCGATGACGACAGGGGACATCTACACCGTCGCCGGCACGGGGGAGGGCGGTTTCTCGGGGGACGGCGGCCCTGCCGCCAAGGCCGAACTCTTCCTTCCGTCGGACGTGACCGTGGACGCCGCCGGGAACCTGGTGGTCACCGACACGACCAACCGGCGGATCCGGGTGGTCGCGGCCCGCACCGGTGAGTTCTACGGCCAGGCGATGACGGCCGGGGACATCTACACCGTCGCCGGCACGGGCACGGCAGGGTTCTCCGGGGATGGCGGCCCGGCCACCAAGGCCGAACTCGACACCCCGTTTGCCACGGCTGTGGACGCCGCGGGGAACCTGGTGATCGCCGACTCGGTCAACAACCGCATCCGCGTGGTGGCGGTGCGCACGGGTGAGTTCTACGGCCAGGCGATGACGGCCGGGGACATCTACACCGTCGCCGGCACGGGCACGGCAGGGCTCTCGGGTGACGGTGGCCCGGCCACCGAAGCCGACCTGAATCTCCCCGCGGGTGTGGCTGTGGACGCTGCGGGCAACCTGATGGTCGCCGACTCCGGCAACAACCGGGTCCGGGTGGTGGCAGCCACCGCGGGAGCTTTCTATGGCCAGGCGATGAAAGCCGGGGACATCTACACCGTCGCTGGGGGCAGTTCCAGTGGCCTGCTGGGCGATGGTGGCCCGGCGACCAAGGCCACACTGTTCCTGCTGTCCGGCCCGGTGACGGCGGTGACCCCGGCCGCCAGTCTGGTGATCGCCGACTTCGGAAGCGGGAGGATCCGGTTGGTGTCGGGCTGAAGTAGCGTCAACCGGCTCAAACGGCCATAGCCCAGATGCGGCGCTGAGGACTGGTTGGGCGCGGAGTTCGTCCAGGTGTCTGAGCTGCGGGTTCATGGAAGTCACTGACCCGGCCCTGTGGCACTCATTGATGTAGCGTTCCCGACTTCGGCCTCATAACGCTATCTGTCCGCACTGGCCACGCGATTGTAGTATCAGTGCATTGCGGGATGATCGGGGATTGAATGACCCGCTTCCGTGCTATGCCGGTGCGCCGCGCGAGACACTCAGGTGCGGCTTGGTTTGTGCGCGTTTGTTTGGTGTCATTCGCTTTTGGGGTGGCCGCAGTGTGCGGCGCGATATTGCCGGGGGGACCGGCTAAAGCGGCCACTGTGCACGACCGTCAGCTACCAGGGACTTCGGTAACGATCAAGGCGGCGTCCGTCGTCGCTGTCTTGCGGGCGGGACACCCGTTCGACCAGGCAGCGGTCCGTATCACTGGCAGTCTGGACCTTCGCGCGCTGCAGGTGGTGTCGTCGTCTTTCCGCTGCCGCTGGTGTGTGATCGACGGCGCACTGCTCGCACCTGATGTGACGTTCCGCGAGGTCGTCGACCTCAGCGGCACGAAGGTCAAGGGCCCGGTGGACTTCCGTGGCGCGATGTTCGACCGGGCTCTGGCCTGGCGCGATGGGAAAGTCCGCGGAGCGGCGCTGTTCGGGTCGGCGGTGTTCAGGGATTCGGTCGCATTCGACAACACGACGTTCGCATCCACCGAGGACCTGAGCGGAGCGGACTTCCGCGCGGCTGCCTCGTTCGCGCTCGCGAATTTCGCGGAGACGGTGTCTTTCGCGGGAGCCACGTTCTCCGGAACGGCGGTCTTCACTGGCAGCCCTCCGGGCCGCCACAAGGCCCCGGCGGCCTCCCGGTGCGAGACCGTCGGCTTCGGCGCGTTCGCGGCAGCTGCCGTGTTCACCAACGCAACATTCGCTGGCCTGGCCGACTTCCGCGACCGGTGCTTCGCTGGCCGGGCGGAGTTCTCAGACGTCCTGGCGGGCGGCGCGATGGTATTCGACGGCGCGGAGTTCGCCGGCCCGGCGGACTTCGAGCGCGGCGTCTTTGGGGCGGACGTGTCGTTCGGCGGCGCGCTGTTTCGCGGCAATGCCGACTTTGCAAACGTCAGCGCGCAACACGATCTGGTGTTCGATGACGCTCAGCTCCTGGGGGATACCGACCTGAGCGGGGCGACAATCAACGGAACGCTGTCGTTCAGGTTCGTGACCAAGGGCAAGGTGCTGTATGTCGATTGCCTGTCAACCGGCAGCCTGGTGCTGGACCTGGGAAAAATCAGCTGGCTGCCACCCACGGCCGTCGGCGACGAGATCGACATACTCCAGCGGGTGGAGGTCACGGCCCGCAACCGCGGGCAGACCGCTGTCGCCAATAACGCCCGTTTCATGTGGCTGGACCTGTCCCGCCGAACACACCATGATGCTGTCGCCAATATCGCCGACCTGGTCTTCTACCGTTGGATAGCGGGCTATCTGGTCAAGCCACTTTCCCCATTGCGGGCACTGCTCTTCGTGGTGGCCCTCACAACGCTCGTCCGCATGACCGCGACGGTGGTGCGCTGGAGCCGGGCGCCGATTCCTGAGCCGCCGGACTCCAGCGTGTCGGCAGCACCGGCGCTGGACGGTCTGGGGTGCGCGTACGGGCTGGGATCCGCCAGCCGACCGGACCCGGCGGGGCACAAAGCACCGCCCGCCGGGTCCGGCCAGCCGGGCACGTGGCCGAAGGCACCTTCTGCTGCCTGGAAGGCAGCGACCGCTGTCTGGAAGATCGCCGCAGCCTTCGCCGGTACGCTCCCGGGAGCCTTGCAGGACTCACTCGCGGTCGTGGTGCCGCGCCTCCCCAAGAGCAACACCACCGGCCCCAAGGGACCATCCAGGCCGTCGGCCCCCGGTCACGACGGCGCCACGCCGGAACACCAGCCGACCCAGCAGCAGGCCACGCCCAGCCGCACTGGCGGCAGCTACCTCTGCGAGTTCATGAGGCTGGTGGAGTGGATCACTGTGAAGGCACTCCTTGGGCTGTTCCTGCTGTGCGTCGCCAACGCGAACGCGACGTTGCACCAGTTCATCGAGGCCATCTTGAACAGATAGGAACGGCCATGCCTCATAAGCACGGGCTCGCAGCGGCAGCGTCCGCCGCCATCGCCGCGATCGCGCTGGGCGGGTGCGGCGGTAGCAGCTTCGGTGGCGGCGGCCATCCTGGGACGACCCCGCCAGACGGGTGCTCGGCTTCTACCAGTTCCACCGCTGTCGGGGCCATCTGCCAGGCGAGACAGGTCGCGGCCGTGGCGCCAGCCGGCGGAACCCCGACCAACTCCATCGGCAATGGCACTCCGCTGTACAAGAACGAGGCGATCACCACAGG
>DASYYE010000005.1:0-5671 GCA_035946955.1 Streptosporangiaceae bacterium
AGCAACCGGAACTCCATTGAGCACCCCGCCCTCAACCGGCTCCAACAGCACCGTACAGGGGCCACCTGTCCCAGCTAAGAAACTTGCAACCTTTCCTAACACACCCCACCCCCACCCCTGAACGGCCAGCCAACGCCAGCACCAGGGGACAGGGGGAGGCAGCCGACACACCTGGTTTGGGGGGGACCGGCCCCGGCTGGTGCCACGGGATGCCAGAGCCGGAATCGCGTTGACGGCCGACGGTCCGGTCCGTCATGATCAGCGTCGTTCATCCAGAGGATCCGAGGGACCTGGCCCCATGACGGTCCGGCAACCTGCCACGGCAAGGTGCCAATGCCAGGAGCGATGAGGAGGCGCGCGTGCAACCGCAGATCAGCGTACCCGTCCTTGAAGGCGCCTTGGTCCGGCTGGAGCCGCTGGCCGTCCGCCACGCAGGTGACCTGGCCGCGGCCGCCGAGGAGGGCCGCAGCAGTTACGGCTTCACCCTGGTGCCGCGCGGCAGCGAGATAGGCGCCTACCTGGACGCCCAGTTCGCGCGTGCCGCGCAGGGGCTCATTCCGTTCGCGCAGGTCCGGCGGTCAGACGGCCGCGCCGTGGGGTGCACGGCGTACTGGGATCCGCGTTGCTGGCCAGGCCGGGAAGATTTTCGAGCCATCGAGATCGGCTTTACCTGGCTGGCCGCGTCAGCGCAGGGATCGGGGATCAATACAGAGGCCAAGCTGCTGCTGATGAATCATGCCTTCGCCAGCCTCCGGGTGGCGCGGGTCGACCTCAAGACCGACGCCCGCAACACCCGGTCACGACGGGCCATCGAGGCGCTCGGCGCCACCTTCGAGGGAGTGCTGCGCAACTGGTCGATGTCGTGGGCGCCAGGTGAGGAAGGGCTGCTGCGAGACTCAGCCATGTACTCCGTGATCGCCCCGGAGTGGAACGCGGTCAGGAGCCGGCTGATCGCGCGGCTCGCGCGGCACGGTCCGGAGCCGGTCACCGCCGACACACGGGCCGGAAGCTGACCTGTGGCTGCGGTCAGTTCTCGCGAGCAACACGCGCACGCACACCCACTCCGGCACGGCAGGGCTGACTGTCACCAGGGCTCCTGGTGCTACTGGCTGGTTTGGTCACCGCCGTAGCTACCAGGAGCCCTGCTCACTCTCCAGACAGCACGCCGCCACACCCAAGATCACCAACCCCGCCACCGCCCCTGCTTTAGCAACACTCACTTAGCGGCGGAGAGGGGAAACGTAGACCTGACTTGGCGTGCTGCATGTCTGCTGGGGTGGCTGGAGTTGGGGGTCTCGTCCATGCGTTGCTCGATCTGGACAGCGACGTTCAGCCATTCTTGTGCGCAGCTGCGGGCCAGTTCCGCGACGAGGTAGGCGCAGTGCGGCGGGACGGTGCCGATGAGGCCCTCCCAGCCAGCTGGTCCGCGCACGCGGGTGTCCAGCCAGCGCAGCATGCCTCGGCCCGCGTCGGAGAACCGCAGCGAGGGATCCTTGCGCAGGTTCTCCAGCAGTGTGCCGGGGCTCCTCAGCTTGGGCTGCGACCCCATGGGCTGGCCGTTGCCTGCCGCAGCGGCGGGACGCTCGTTGGGTGGCCGGTGCAGGCCAGTGGGCTGCCGCGGCGGTACCGGGTCATCCCCCCGCCGCATCCGCTCTCGCACATCCCACGCCGTAGACGGCGAGACTCCGGCGATCTTGGCGATTTCTCGGAGGGTGGCACCTGGGTTCTGGTTGATCGCATCACATGCCCTGCGCCGCCCGGCCTCTGCTCTCAGCGGCCTGATTCGTCCATCCCGGCCGATCCTCGCCGTCACTTGGGGCTCGTCAGTGGCATTCCGCCGGATCGACGCCACGGTCCCGGCTGACAGGCCGGTGACGCTTGCGATCCAGCGGTCGGAGCACTGCGGATGCGAACGCACGATCCGGGCAGCCGCGGCTTCCCGGTCAGCCAGCGTCAGTGGGAGCCCGTGCACGGTGTTGGCGCGTACAGCGCCGATGAACGCATCCTCATGACTGCCGTCGAAGAACTTTACTTCGATGGCGTCCTGGCCGCGGAGCTGCGCCGCGCGCAGCCGGTGCATCCCGTCTATCACCCGCAGGGTGTCACGGTGGACCAGGATCGGCGGCAGCGGCGCCTCTGACGCGGCCAGCAGCCGGATATGCTCGGCGCTCTGACCGTTGAGCCGCGGCGTGTCCCCCGCCTTGAGCGAGCTGACCGGCAGCCGTTGGACCTCCCAGTCCGCGTCTGCCAGTCTCCATACCTCAGCGTTCATGTCGCGCTCCCCCGATCAGTACTCGCACCGGACGGCCTTCACGAGGTCTGATCGCAGGCTCTGGTCTCCCTTCACAGGTCGCGCAAAGGCTGGGCCGAGAGCCGGTCGCCGCGCAACTGGCCGCCCTGGCCGATCCGCCAGCTGTCCGCCATGAGGTGGGCATTCATTCCTCCGTCCCGTCACCGGTCTTGTTGAAGCGGGATCTGTGACAGCGGCGGGATTGGGCAGCTGTATGTGTGGCATGACTGCCTCCCCCGGATCCCCTGGTGCTGCCGCTGACCGACCATCTAGAGGGTGGGGGTGGGGTGTGTTAGGAAAGCTTGCAAGTTTCTTAAATGGGGCAAGCCGCCCCTGTAGCGTGCTGGACAGCGCTGGTTGTGGGCCGGGGGTGCTCAATGGAGTTTCGGCTGCTGGGCCCAGTGGAGGTGTGCGCGGGCGGGGGGCTGGTGGATGCGGGGCCGGCGAGGCAGCGGTGTGTGCTGGCGGCGCTGGCCGCCGATGCCGGGCGGGTGGTGCCGGTGGAGGTGCTGCAGGAACGGGTGTGGGGCGGGGAGCCGCCGCAGCAGGCGCGCCGTTCGCTGTATGTCTATATAACCCGGGTCCGTCGGCTGATGGAGCTGGCCAGCCCTGGCCAGGCAGAAGATGCCCGGTTAGTGCGCCGCTCGGGCGGCTACGTCCTCGATGTCGACCCGGACCAGGTGGACCTGCACAAGTTCCGGCGCCTCATCAGCCAAAGCCGCGACCGCACCAACCCGGCTGGGCGGCGCAGCGCCCTGCTGGGCGAGGCGGTCGGGTTGTGGCGTGGTGATGCGCTGGGTGACCTGGCTGGCGAATGGCCGGACCGGGTGCGGCAGGGCTGGGCGCAGGAGTACATCGATGCGGTGGGCGCCTGGGCACAGGCCGCGCTCAGCTCCGGCGAGCCAGGTTTGGCGGTGGGGCTGGTCACCGAACTCGCCGAACGCTACCCGCTCAACGAGTCCCTGGCCGCCACCCTCATGCAAGTACTCACCGCCACCGGCCGCAGCGCCGACGCACTCAGCCACTACGCCCGCACCCAGGCACGGCTGACCGAACAACTCGGCGCAGACCCCGGCACCGAACTGCAGGCCACCCACCAGGCCATCCTGCGCGGGCAGCTGGTGGTGCCGCGCGCGGAGCCCAGCCAGGCCCACAGCGGCCCAGCGACGCAGCAGCCACCACGCCCCGGCCCAGCCCTCCTCCCCGCAGACGTGCCTGCCTTCATCGGGCGCCGCCATGAAGTCGCTCTCCTGGATGCGGCAAGTGAGCAAGCCACCACGATCGGAATCGTGACTGTATCCGGCACCGCTGGAGTGGGCAAGAGCGCCCTCGCGGTGCACTGGGCGCACCGCGTTCGTGACAAGTTCCCCGACGGGCAGCTTCACATCAACCTGCGCGGCTTTGCTCCCCATGGGGCAGTAGTAGAGCCTGCCGAGGCGATCCGCCGGGTCCTGGACGTCTTCCACGTGCCGCAGCAGCAGATCCCGGCCAGCCTCGACGGGCAGATGGACCTGTATCGGAGCATGCTCGCCGACCGGCGCATGCTGATCATCCTCGACAATGCACGCGACGCCACTCAGGTACGTCCACTGCTGCCCAGCGGCGTTGGCTGTTTTGTAGTGGTAACCAGTCGCAACCAGCTTGCCGGGCTGGTCGCCACCCACGGCGCCCATCCCATCACTCTCGACCTGCTGCAAACCCGGGACGCGCGGGGTCTGCTGGCGCGCCGCCTTGGTGCTGGTCGGCTCTTGGGCGAACCTGGTGCCACTGAAGAGATCATCACCGCGTGCGCAGGGCTGCCGCTGGCCCTGGTGCTCGTGGCCGCTCGTGCTGCCGTCCAGCCCAAGCTGTCGCTCACTGCCCTGGCCAGCGGCCTGCATGACGCCCAGGACCGCTTGGACGTGCTGACATGCGACGAACCGCTCGCCGACGTGCGGACGGTGTTCTCCTGGTCCTACCGTGCCCTCAGCCCTGGCGCGATGCGGTTGTTCCGGCTGCTCGGGCTGCACCCAGGCCCGGACATAGCCATCCCAGCCGCAGCAAGCCTCGCATCCCTTCCGCTGGCGCGGGTCCGGCCGCTGCTAGCCGAACTGACGCGGGCGAGCCTGTTGGTGGAGCACTCTGCGGGCCGGTACACCTGCCATGACCTGCTCCGTACATACGCCACCGAACTGGCACGGGTCACCGACAGCGACGGCGAGCGCCAGGCTGCCACCCACCGGATGCTCGACCATTACCTGCATTCCGCACGCGCCGCCACGGGGGTCTTGTACCCCACCATCGCGTACCCGGACTATGAGTCGGCCCGCGTCCAGCCCCCACAGCCGGGTGTCAGCCCAGAAACCATGGCCGGCCACGAGCAGGCGCTTGCCTGGTTCACTACTGAACGGGCCGTGCTGCTCGCTGCGGTCGATCACGCAGCCTCGGCTGGATTGGACGCTCACGCATGGCAACTCGTCTGGACCACACGTACCTTCCTCAGCAGACAGGGACACTGGCACGACTACGTTGCCACGGCTCGCGCGGGTATAGCAGCCGCCCAGCGGCTAGCTGATCCTGTTGCTGAGGCCTTCTCCCGCCGGTTCCTTGCACACGCCTACATCCGGACTCGGCGGCTGGATGAGGCCCAGGCGCATCTGCAGGACTCCCTCGTCCTTTCGACTCAGGCCGGTGACCTGGCCGGCATGGCCAGCGCCCACCACCTGTTCGGCCTGCTGTTCCAGGAGCGGGACGACTATGCCCAGGGCGTTGAGCACCTGCAGCAGGCCCTTGAACTCTTCCGTCTCATCGGTGACCGGGTCCAGCAGGCAAGCGTTCTCAACATGACCGGCTGGCTTTACACCCACCTCGGTCAACATCAGCAGGCCTGTATTGCCTGCCAGCAGGCCATAGTCCTGCATCAGGAATGCAACGACATGCAAGGGCTGGCCGCTTCCTGGGACACCCTCGGCTACATCCAGCACAACCTGGGCGACTACGCCGGTGCTATCGACTGCTACCAGCGTGCCCTTGCCTTGTACCGGAACCAGGGCGACCACACCCGGGGCGACCGCTACCTGGAAGCCGATACCCTCGGCCACCTGGGCGACGCCCATCACGCCCTTTGCGACTTCCGGGCTGCCCGCAGCGCCTGGCAGCACGCGCTGGCCATTCTCACCGAGCTCGGCCACCCGGACGCCGGAAGGTTCACGAGCAAGCTCGAGCACCTCGGCCAGCGGTGAGGTGCTCCGGCGGTACTTCTGCTGGCGTTGGCTGGCCGTTCAGGGGTGGGGGTGGGGTGTGTTAGGAAAGGTTGCAAGTTTCTTAGCTGGGACAGGTGGCCCCTGTACGGTGCTGTTGGAGCCGGTTGAGGGCGGGGTGCTCAATGGAGTTCCGGTTGCT
>DASYYE010000006.1:0-7335 GCA_035946955.1 Streptosporangiaceae bacterium
GGCCCGCGCCGTCGTCATCGAAGACCTGGACTTCACCGAGGCCCGCGTCGAGGGACGCGAACGAACCGGGAGCCGGCCTTCGCGCGGCAAGCGCGGCCGGGGCTTCCGGCGTACGGTATCCGGCATCCCCACCGGGAAACTACGCGACAGAATCACCCAGATGGCCACCAACGCAGGCCTCTCGGTCGTCGTAATCGACCCGGCATACACCTCCCGGTGGGCGGCCGAGCACTGGCTAGCCCCCTTGCGGGAGCATCACCCGAAAGCGACCGGTCACCACGCGGCAGCGCTGGTAATCGGGAGAAGAGGGCTCGGGCACCGGGCCAGGCGCCGCGTGAACGGGAACCCAGCCGCCCCGGAGGAGGCGGCACGGCCAGCCCGGACGCGACCCCGGACCAAACCCGGTGACCAGCCTGCACCCAGGAAGCCCGCCGCCCCACGAGACACCCGGCAGCCACCCGGCGATAAGACCGGCCCGCCTCACCGGACCACGGCAGGTAACCAGGCAGCCCAAGACCATTCGGGGCCGCCCGCTGAGCAATACTCACTACCACTCAGTGATTAGGAACGGTGTGTGGCGCATCCGCGTGAGGCGCAGCCCGAGATGATGCTATGAGACTGATCAGGCACAGGGCCGTCACCACCGTGGCGGCAGTGGTTGTACTGGCCGGCTTCGTAGGTGTGCTGCTCGCGGCCTGCGGGCACGCGCGGGCACCGTCACACGCGCGCCAGCTGCGGTCGCCGTTCACTGGCGAGCCGGTGCCCTCGCTGAACCAGGTGCTCGCGGTGAAGATCGACAACATCGTGGACGCCAGGCCGCAGACCGGGCTCACCCACGCGGACATCGTCTATGTGCTCCCGGTCGAAGGCGGGCTGAGCCGGTTCCTGGTGGTCTTCTCGTCCGGCTACCCGCGCGTTATCGGCCCGGTGCGCAGCGCGCGAGAGGACGACCTGGAACTGCTGCGCCAGTTCGGCCGGCCTGCCTTCGCCTACTCAGGCGCCACAGCCACACTGCTTCCGTACATCCATCGGACCGCCAGGATCGTGGACCTCTACGACGGCATCGCCAGCGGGTACTTCCGGGACAACAGCCGCATCGCTCCCTACAACCTGTACGCCCACACACGGCAGTTGCTGCGGCAAGCACACCGCGCGAGCATGGCCCATGACATCGGGTTCCGCTTCGGCGCGGCACCGCCGGGCGGCAAGGCCACCCACTCGGAGTCGGTGTCCTACCCGGCGGCCTCGTTCCGCTTCACCTGGTCGGCGAAGAAAGGCCACTGGCTGGTGTCGATGGACGGCAGGCCGGCGATGACCACCGACGGCGGGCAGCTGTCGCCCACCACTGTGGTGATCCAGCACACCACGGTGCGCACCTCCCGGTTCCTGGAGTACGGCAAGCCTCCGCCGTACGCGGAGAGCGTCGGGTCGGGCACCGCCCTGGTCCTGCGCGACGGCAAGGCCTGGACCACGCACTGGTCCCGGCCGGACGCCAACGGCGGCACCACTTTCACCACCGCCTCCGGGAAGCGGATGACTTTCGCCCCAGGCCAGGTCTGGATCGTCCTCGCCTACCGGTAGCTAGCCGTGTCGGGGTCCGCGGGCCAGCCCGTGCGTCAGACTCCGGGCGGTCCGCATGTGATCAGGCCGCACGGGGTATGCGTCGTCAGGTGGGCACCGGTACCCTCCCTGGCGCGCCGTTCCCGCTCGGCGCTACGCCCAGCGAGCAGGCGGGCGTCGCAGGGACGAATTTCGCGGTCGCCTCGTCTGTCGCCGACAGCGTCACGCTGTGCCTGTTCGACAAAGGCGGCGCGGAAAGCCACATCCCCGTCCGGGACAACGACGCCGATGTGTGGCACGTTTTCGTGCCGGGTGTCGGCCCGGGGCAGGCCTACGGATACCGGGTCGGCGGCCCCTGGAACCCGGCGCGCGGCCTGCGTTGCAATCCGGCCAAGCTGCTGCTCGACCCGTACGCCAAGGCAATCAGCGGATCGGTGTCGTTCGGGCCACAGGTGCTCGGCCAAGACCAGGCAGACCCGGCCAAGCCGAGCGCCCTGGACTCCGCGCCGGACGTGCCGCGCAGCCTGGTCGCCGATACCGGGTTCGGCTGGCAGGACGGCAGCCAACCCTGGTATTCCTACGCGGACTCGGTCGTCTACGAGGTCCACGTCAAGGGCTTCACCATGCGTCACCCGGACATCCCGCCCGATCTGCGCGGAACCTACGCTGGCCTGGCCCATGAGGCCGCCATCGCGCACCTGAGCGGCCTGGGCGTCACGACCGTGGAACTGCTGCCGGTGCACCAGAACGTGCCCGAGGCGGTCCTGCCCGGCCGGGGCCTGACCAACTACTGGGGCTACAACACGATCGGCTACTTCGCGCCGCACAACGGCTACTCGGCTGCGGTCCGGAGCGGCCGGCCCGGCGGCCAGGTCGCCGAGTTCCAGGCGATGGTGGACGCACTGCACCGTGCCGGCCTGGAGGTGGTGCTGGACGTGGTGTTCAACCACACCGCCGAGGCCGGCCCGGACGGCCCCGCACTGTGCTTCCGCGGCATCGACAACACCGCCTACTACCGGACCGAACCGGGCAATCCTGCCGTCTACATCGACACCACCGGTTGCGGCAACTCGCTGAACGCCGGCGATCCGATCACGCTGCAGCTGATGCTGGACTCGCTGCGGTACTGGATCACGGAGATGCACGCCGACGGTTTCCGGTTCGACCTGGCCCCGACACTGGCCCGCCAGGACGGCAGCTATGACAAGGTCTCGGCATTCCTGGACATGGTCTCGCAGGATCCCGTGGTGTCCCGGGCCAAGCTGATGGCTGAGCCGTGGGATGTCGGCCAGATGGACAGCTACGACCTGGGCCGGTTCCCGCCATTGTGGCGGGAATGGAACGGCAAGTACCGCGACACGATGCGCGACTTCTGGCGCAGCCACCCCGTCGGGATCGGCGAGTTCGCCACCCGGTTCGCCGGCTCCTCAGACCTGTACGGCACCGCCGGCCGCCGGCCCACCGCCTCGGTCAACCTGATCACCGTCCACGACGGGTTCACCCTGCGCGACCTGGTCTCCTACGACGACAAGCACAACGAGGCCAACGGCGAGGACAACCGCGACGGGACCAGTGACAACCGATCCTGGAACTGCGGCGCCGAAGGCCCCACCGACGACCCGGACATCCTCGCGCTGCGGGCCCGGCAGTCCAGGGCCATGCTGGCCACGCTGTTGCTGTCCTTCGGGGTGCCACTGCTGCTTGGCGGCGATGAGATGGGCCGCACGCAGCAGGGCAACAACAACGCCTACTGCCAGGACAACGAGATCACCTGGCTCGACTGGGAGAACCCGGACACCGCTCTGAAGGACTTCACCATGAAGCTCATCGCGTTCCGGCGGGCACACCCGGTCTTCCGCCGCCGCCGTTTCCTGGCCGGCGCTGAAGCGTCGCAGCTGGAGTGGTTCACCCCGGCGGGCACGCCTATGAACGGCGCGGACTGGGCCTACCCGAACGCCCGGGCCATCGCCGTCTACCTGGATGGGTCCGACGACCCCGATCAGGCCCAAGACGGCACGCTCCTCTTCGACGACGACTTCCTCGTCCTGGTGAACTCCTGGTGGGAACCCCTCGAATTCGTGCTGCCCCCCACCCGGCCCGCTGCGGAGTGGTACGCCGAGATCGACACCTGCGACCCCGCAGCTTCCGCCGCAACCGCCAGGCACCACGCCGGGGATCCGGTAACCATCGCTCCCCGTTCCATCACCGTGCTCCGGTCAAAGCCGTCACTGTGAGCAAGGGGCCAGGTGGGTGCTGCGCCGACCTGGTAGGCGCTCCTCGTCCATCTGGCTCAGGTCACTCTGGGTACGTCGGCATTGTGGGGGTGTCCTGGGAGCCGGCCGGGGTGCCCGGTGCCCGGCCCGCTATCGCCCGCAGCCAGTTGACGGGCGAGAGCAGGGCTGGCACCGCAGGGCCAAGCACGGGAGAGGTGGCCAGGCGCCGGCGCCTGCGCGGGAGGTAGTCCGCGGTGAGCGGGTGGGCGGCCAGCATGTCCGCCAGCGACGGATAGCACGGCACGCCGTAGCAGCGCCCAAGGACCTCGAGAACGTCCTGGTGGCGCAGGCCCCACAGCGGACTGTCCGGTCTGGCAGGGCGCACGTGCAGGCCCACGATGCGGGCCTTGCCGCACCGGCATCCCCGGGTGCCGATCATGGTCCGTCCATAGCCCTGGATGACTCCGATCACATCGCCGTGCCAGTAGTAGTCGCAGCGCCACGCGTACCTCAGAGCCCAGTACGCCCAGAACCCGCACCCGCAGGCAGGCGCGGGCACGATGTCACGATCACACGGCGGAGACCCCTGGCTGCCGCCACCGCATTCAGCCACGTTCTCCCCGGGCCGCCAGACACCGCCGAAGACACCCACCAGCAGGCCATCGACCAGTACCGGAGTGCCGTTCACCATCGCCTCGACCGAGGTCACATCCAGATGCCACAACCGCACGCCTGTCACCGAACCCGCCGCCAGCGGCAGGTCGTGGCCACTGAACCCCGGGAGGCCCTCCCCAGCAGGCGCAATCATCATGGGGCAGGCTCCGCCGTCGGCTCCACAGGCGCCTCCGTGGGCGTCTCCTCGGGCAGCGGCTCCAACTCGATCTCGGTGATCTCCTCACCGATATCGCCCATCACCGCGCCCAGCGTCGCCCGAGCCTGCACTCGTGGGCGCACACGGACAGCACACTCAGCCATCGGCGGAGCCACCTCTCGCTCAGCACGTCTCGGCAGACCCCACAGCCCCGGTGCGGCAGCGCAACACCCGCCGGGCCGCTCTCCTACCCATGTCACGCTACCTCCGCCGCGGCCAGCGTCAAAGGAGGTGACAGCTCACAGGCGCTCCCGGAACCAGTCCAGGATCAGGTTGGCGCGCATGATCCTGTGCTGGGGTGACCCGCCGCGGCTGAGCTCATGGTTCCCGGCTGGGAACCTGACCATCACCGGTTCGCGGCCCAGCCGCCGCAAGGCGACGAACAGCTCCTCTGCCTGGGCGATGGGGCAGCGCAGGTCGTCTTCGGAGTGGATGATCAGCAGCGGGGTCGTCATGTCCTTGACGTAGGTGACCGGTGAGTGCCGGGTGTAGGCCTCCGGGGCCGATAGATGGTCACGCCCGATATAGCTGCGGATGAACCCGGCGATGTCGGAACTGTGTTCCATCGTGGTCAGGTTGTTGCAGGCCCGTTCCGAGCACGCCGCCTTGAACCGGTTGGTGTGTCCGACCGCCCAGGAGGTCATGTACCCGCCGTAGGAGCCACCCAGAATGCCCAGCCGGGCCGGGTCGACCCAGTCGAAACGCTCGCAGGCGGTGTCGACGCAGGCCATCACGTCCTCGAAGTCGGCGCCTCCCCAGCCCGTGCCAGGATCGCTCTCACACTCGGGCCACCGCACCGCCCGGCCCCACTGCTCGCTGTACCCGGAACTCCCGCGCGGGTTGGAGTACAGGACGCCGAAGCCAGCGGCGGCCTCGAGCTGGAACTCATCCATGAACCGGTTGCCGTACTGAGTGAACGGTCCGCCGTGCACGTTCAGCAGCGTCGGGTATTTCCCGCCTGGGCGTGCTCCGGCAGGCGGAATCGCCCAGCACTCCACCTCAGCGCCGTCGGCGGAGCGGGCAATGAACCGCTGTGGGGAGCCGAGGCCGGTCACAGCAGCGAATGGCTGGGTCAGCCTGGTGAGCGTGTGCTCCTCACTCTCCCCATCCTGCGGGCCCTCCGCGCTGAGGCTCTTCACGATCAGTTCGCCCGTGCTGGTGGGCGTGGCAGCAATGAATGCCAGCGTCCCGGCGGCCCAGTTCCAGTCGGATACCCAGTGGTCGCCGCCCACGATGATCTCTGGCTTCCCGGTCCCGTCGGCCTTCGCCTGATAGAGGTGGACGTTGCCGCTGTCTTCGGCTGAGAAGAGCAGACGGTCCCCGATCCATGACGGACCGACGAGCAGGCCAAGCAGCTGGCAGTTCCGGTCGAGGCTTGTGGTCAGGGTCCGTTGCTGTCGCGAGCCCAGTTCGAGTACACCGACCTGACGGTGGCGGGGGCGGTCCAGTGGTGTGCGGCTGAAGTAGTAGGCCAGGCGCCGCCCGTCCGGCGACCATGACGGGCGCGCGTACACCGCCGCGGCGTCAGTCAGGCGCTCCGGCTCAGCGGCCCCGTTGACCTGGACAACCCACAGATCATTGGCGAGGTCGAGGTCCCAGGTGTCGTGGCGCGCGGACGCGAAAGCGATCTTGCTGCTATCGGGCGACCAGGCCAGGCCGTCCGCCTGGAATGGCCCCGGCGTCACAGTGCGTGGCGCGGAGGAGCCGTCAGCCGCCACCACGAAGACACGGTTAGGGCGGTCGATCGTCCAGCCTGCCGCATTCAGGCGGTAGATCAGGCGCGTCACACGGCGGGCCGGCATGTCCTTGCCCGCCAGCGGCTGGCCCGGCTTGCCGTACTGCTCGACGTCGGGGTCGCGCGCCACGAACCCGAGCCAGCTGCCGTCCGGCGACCAGGCCAGCTCGGAGACCGGGCCGTACCAGGAGCACACGACTATGCGCTCGCCTGCGGTGGCGACCGGCAGGATGCAGATCTCTGCGGGGCCGTCCCCCGCTGGGGTGCTGACGAAGGCCAGCCGCCGGCCGTCAGGGGACCAGCGCGGCAGGGTCTCCTGCCCCTGGCCGGTGACCGGGTGCGGCTGACCATCCGCTGAGTCGGTCGGCGCCAGCCAGATCCGGCGCCGGTAAGTGTTCGACTCGAGATCGGGGTCGCTGACGGTGAAAGCGACAACCGGTCCCGCCGGCGACACCTGCGGGTCCGCCACCTGCCGAAGCCTGGCGATGTCTTCGGGAACCATGAAAGCTGGCGTGCTTGCCGTCTCCGTCATGTGCCGCCTCTCGCCTCTGCCAGAAGAGCGGGGCCACGCAGCCCTCTGCTGTACCGAGCACCGGTTACGAGCCCAGCTATGCCTGCTATGAACATAGGCCTTGTACTCGGCATCCGGACAGGCCGCAGGGTGAGCGTGGAGGGCGATCGGGGGAGACTCGGGTGTGGGTGGAACGGGGACGCTGCAGGAGCTGAGATGAGCAGTGACGTGATCATCGGGCACGACGGGAAACCACGCTGCGCCTGGGTCGGCGGCGCCGACACCGCCTCCGTCCGCTACCACGACGAGGTCTGGGGAACCCGTACCCACGACGAGTCCATGATGTTCGAGGCGCTCACCCTGGGCGTGTTCGAGGTCGGGCTGAGCTGGTCGATCGTGTTCGGGAAGCGCGACGCGTTCCGGACGGCATTCCAGGGCTTCGACG
>DASYYE010000007.1:0-12456 GCA_035946955.1 Streptosporangiaceae bacterium
GGTAGGTTCCAGCCGTGTCCGCGTCTGAGGTCCGCACACCCGGCCAGGTCGAGTCCGGGGAGCATCGGCCGACGGCAGGCCGTGGCGTCCGCGTGCTCGCTGACCTGTTCCCGGCGCCGGCCGGGGCGGCCCCCCGCGCTGGGCTCGCACGCTGGGCATCCATACTCGTGCAGGTCGTGGCAGTCGCCCTTGGCGTGGCGGTGATGCTGGTCCGCATCGGCAACAGGCCGGTCTGGGACAGCGTCTACGGTGAGGATCCGCGCATCTACCTGCCCCAGGCGCTGGCGCACCCATGGCATCTGCTGCAGTCCTACGCCGGGTACCTGCAGCTGGTCCCGCGGGTGATCGGCCAGGTCGCGGCGCTGGTACCGGTCAGGGACGCCTCAGTCGTGTTCGCGGTCGGTGGTGCCCTGGTCGCGTCCGGGTGTGGGCTGTTTGCTTACCACGCCAGCGCGGGCCAGGTGAGCTCGCGGTGGCTGCGTGCCCTGGTCGGCCTGTCGGTGGTACTGCTGCCGGTGGCGCCGCTGGAGATCGCCGACAACGGCGTCAACTCGATGTGGTACCTGCTCGCTGCCCTGTTCTGGGCAGCGCTGTGGCGGCCGCGCTCCCGGGCCGGTGCGGCCATTGCCGCGGTGGTGACGTTCGCCGCGGCCGCCTCGAGCTCACTTTCCCTGCTGTTCGCGCCGCTGTTCGTGGCCCGCGCGGCCGCGGTGCCCCGGCGCCCGCGCGAGCACGCGGCGACCGCCGGCTGGGCACTCGGCTGCTTGCTGGAGGTCGTGACCATCGCGACCAGCCACGTGTCCCGGGTGCGGCCTCACCATCTGGTCAACGCGGTGCTGTTCTATGCACACGACGTCTTGCTCCCGGCGCTGGGCTGGCACATTTCCTGGGATCTGCGCCGCGCTATAGGCCTGACCGGCGCCACCATGATCATGGGCGGCTTCATCGCCGTTGTTCTCGCCATTGCGGTCCTCACCCAGCCCGGGCGGTGCCGGGTGTTCATACTGACCGCCGTGGCGACCAGCCTGGTGTCCACGGCAGCGACCTCGGCGCTCGCCTGGAACGGACTGGGCCTGCGGGAGACGCTCGGGGTGGAATATGGCGCCCGGTATTCCACGCTGCCCATTCTGTTGCTCGATGCGGCGCTGGTCGTGGCGGCCGACACCTATGTGCGCCGGTGGTGGCCGCATCCCAAGGCCATCGCCGCGGTCGTCGCGCTGGTGGCGGTCCTGGGAGCCGGCTGGGCCACCGACTTCCGTTACCCGGTCCGCCGGTTCAGCGGACCCGCTTCCGCCTGGGAACACACGGCCAGCAATTGGCTCCGCCGCTGCCAGCACACGCAGGCGGGGACGGTGACGGTGACCTTCCGTAACTGGTGGGGGAGCCCAGTCCGGCTTGCCACCACCTTCAGCTGCACCAGCCTGCGCCACTGACCCGCGGGTCAGATTGCCTCGCGGACGATGTCGCGCAGGTCAGCGTGACCCAGCTGGACGGGATTGCCCTGCATACTGCTTGACCTGGCTGCCTTGACGGCAATGTCGTCCGCCTGCTCCGGCTGGATGCCGAACGCCCCGAGCCGGGGGACCGCCAGGAGGGTGACTGTGTCGCGGATCCAGGCGAGGCCGTCGTCGATGTCCGCCCCCGGGTTCCCGGTGACCAGTTGCGCCACCTCGGTGTAGCGGTCAAGGACAGGGTGGCCCGGCTGCGCCTCCCGCAGCGCCGCCACATTGGCCGCCATGACCGGTGCCAGCAGCGCGGCACAGGCCATGCCGTGCGGCACGCTGGCGGTCCCGCCGATGACGCCTGCCAGGCCGTGGACGGCACCCAGTTTCGCGTTGGCCAGTGCCATGCCGCCCAGCAGGCTGCAGATGGCCATCTCGGTACGGGCCGCGAGGTCGCTGCCGTCGGCATAGGCGGCGCGCAGGCCCGCTGCTGCCCGGCGCAGTCCCTCCCGTGCCAGGCCGTCGGTCACCGGGTTCGCCCGCGCGCTGACGAACGGCTCCAGGCACTGCGTCAGCGCGTCCAGGCCAGCGGCGGCGGTCACCTGTGGCGGGCAGGATGCCGTGAGCTGGGGGTCGACCAGCGCGACCCGCGGGAGCATCAGCGGGCTGCGCAAGCTCGCCTTGACCCCATGCGCTGGCGCAGCCAGGACCGCGTTGGCGGTGACCTCCGCCCCGGTGCCAGCGGTCGTGGGCACGGCCACACACGGCACGGCGGGCTGGGTGATCCGCCGGCCGGACCCGACGACCTCCAGGTAGTCCAGTGGGTCGCCGCCGTTGCCCAGCAGCATGGCCACGGCCTTGCCGGTATCGATGACGCTGCCGCCGCCGATCGCGGCAACCACGTCAGCGCCGTGCTCACGCGCTACGGCGGCCGCCGCCCGTGCCACCTCGACCGTGGGCTCACCGGCCACCGGGAAGACCACGGCGGGCAACCCCAGCCCTGCCAGCAGCCAGTCGTGGCGGGCAGGACTTGCGCCGGTGCAGGCCAGCACCCGCGACCCGAGACCGGCCGCGACGCTGGGCAGTTCCGCCGCCCGGCCGGCCCCGACAATGACCCGGGCCGCCGTGGCGAACTCGAAACCCGGCGTCACGGTGGACCGCTCACCCACCCGCAGCGTCGTCAGCATCGGCGTCCGCCGGGAACACCGCGGAGAACTTGGTGGACTCCCGCGGTACCGCCATCATGTCCGCGACCGTGTCCCGCCAGGTCGCATAGTGCGGCGTCAGCTTGTGCGCGGCCGAGGCAGCGGCGTCGCGGTAGACCTCGTTCAGGACCACATGCGTCGCGTCCGCCTCGTCCTGGATGACGTCGAACCGCGCCACGCCCGGCTCGGCCAGTGACGCCCGCGCATTGACCAGCGTGGCAGCCAGGAACTCCTCGACCCGTTCCGGCCGGACCCACACATGAACATGGACGATCAGCATGCCCCCATCCTGCTACACCGCGAGCACGGCGGCATGTCACGTTCCTGGTGGCTGGCTTGTCCTCTCTGTGGAAGGCGAACCAACTGGAGGCAACGATGGCCCGCATCTCGCTCGACCCGCCCCGCACGGTGCTCTACCGCATCGTCGCGTGGTACTCCAAGCGTCTCTACGGCGACATGCTCGACCCGGGCAAGGCCCTCGCGCACAACACCCGCGTCTTGCTCACGGACCTGCGTTTCGAGCAGCGAGTGGCCAAGTTCGGCAAGCTCGACCCGGTGCTCAAGGAGCTCGCGGTCATGGCCGCGTCAGCCCGGATCGGCTGCTCGTGGTGCATGGACTTCGGGTACTGGGACGCGCACAAGCTCGGGATCGCGCCCGAGAAGCTGCGTGCCATACCCGCCTGGCGCGACCACCAGGGCCTGTTCTCCGGCCTGGAACTGGCCGTCATGGAATACGCGGAGGCCATGTGTGAGACCGAGCCTGCCGTGACCGACGAGCTGGCCGCGGAGCTGGTGAAGCAGCTCGGCGAGCCCGCCATGGTGGAGCTGACGTTCATGGTCGGCGTCGAGAACCTGCGCAGCCGCGTCAACGCGGCGCTCGGGCTGCGGAGCCAGGGCTTCGCGGACCGGTGCGAGGTGCCTCCGGTAGCGTCGCGACAGTGACCGAGTCTTCGCTCGATGCGTTCGAGAAGCAGCGTCCTGTGCTGTTCGGGATCGCCTACCGCATGCTCGCGAGCGTCGCTGACGCGGAGGACATCCTCCAGGACGCCTGGCTCAAATGGAGCTCGGTCGATGCCAGCAGCGTGGCGGCGCCCGGCGCCTACCTTGCGCGGACCGTCACCAACCTGTCCCTCAACCGGCTCAAGTCCGCCGCTGTGCAGCGTGAGTCCTATGTGGGGCCGTGGCTCCCGGAGCCCCTGGTGACCCCGGAGGATGCGGGGGACCAGGTCGAGCAGGCTGAGGCGGTGTCACTGGCCATGCTCGTGGTCCTGGAGACACTCTCGCCGCTGGAGCGGGCGGTCTTCGTGCTCAAGGACGTCTTTGGCTTCTCCTCCGAGGAGATCGCGGACATGCTCGACCGGAGCGAGCCCTCAATACGCCAGGTTGCCAGCCGCGCCCGCTCCCACGTCCAGGCGAGGCGGCCACGCTACGACGCCCCAGCCCAGACCCGCCGCCGGGTCACAAACGAATTCCTGGCCGCCTGCCTCGGCGGCGATCTGAACAAGATGATGGAGCTCCTGGCGCCAGAGGTCACCGCCTGGACCGACGGCGGTGGGAAGATCCGCGCGGCCCTGCGCGCGCTGCACGGTGCGGACAATGTCGCCCGCTGGTTCCTCGGCGTCCTGCGGGCCGCGCCACCCGACTCAGCAGCCCACCCGGTGCTGGTCAACGGCGAGCCTGGCTTGCTGATCACGTCCGGGGGTGCGCCAGACAGCGTCGCCGTGGTCGACCTCGGCGACGATGGGCGGATCGAGGCGATCCGGCTCATCCGCAACCCCGAGAAGCTGGGTCACCTCGGCCCGCCCTGAGCCGCGGTCATCACTGAGCCTCCTCAGCCCAGGCCCGCGGCCCACTCGGCGATGGTGGTCACCCCCGCCTGCCGCGGGAACACCTAGTCCGCGACCTCGGCCGCGAGGAGCGCGCCGAGCTCCCAGCACGCCTCAATGTCGTCCTTGCCGGGTGTCCCGATGACGCAGACCGGTGGCCGGACCGCACGCCATTGCAGGCCGGTGGTGATCGACTCGACCGCACGCACCGCGCCGCCAGTGTCTGAGTTGCCATGGACATACAGGCCGTAGGGCCTGCGCCGGGTGGCCTCCAGGCACGGGTAGTAGATGCCGTCGAAGAAGTGCTTGAGCGCACCAGACATGTAGCCGATGTTGGCGGGGGTGCCCAGCAGGTAGCCGTCGGCCGTGAGCACGTCGGCGGCTGCCGCCGTCAGCGCGGGCCTGATGACCACCTCGACACCCTCGACCTCGTCGGTCCTCGCCCCTCTGACCGCCGCCTCGAACATCGCCTGCATCGCGGGCGATGGCGTGTGGTGGACCACCAGCAGCGTCGGCACGATCGTTGATCATAACCGCTGGCGGCGCCAAGCCCCTGGGTCAGGCGGTGAAGCCCCGCAGGCGGTCCAGGTACCACTGCGGGAAACCATAAGACGCGGCAGGCGTGACAATCCGCTCGACATAATCAGGGTCGGGCGGCCGGGGCGCCATGTCCGGGGAGATGTAGCACAGCGCGGGCCGCCATTTCCCGTCGAGGGTCTCGGCCAGCACGGCTTCCGGCAGGTACTGCTCGCCGAGCACGTCTTGGGCGTGCGCGTAGAGCTGGGTCAGTTCGGCATGGGTGGCTGTCGCGACGATGCCGTAGACCGTGCCGGCGTCGGAACGCACCAGGTTGGCCCGGGGCGCGATGACGATGTCAAAGCCAGCCAGGCGGGCCACCTCCCACTCCTGGGGGATGAGGCCCACTTCCACCAGGACCTCGAAGTTCATGTAAGACCCGTAGAAGAACACCCACACCTTGGGTGCCTGAGCCATCGCCAGCCTCCGGGATGCGCGGTCTCCATTCCCGGGTCAAACGTTAGCTGGCCGCCCGGGCGCTGCCGGGCGGCCAGCTGAACCAGGGCGGCTCGCCGCTAGCTGCCGGTGTGACCGTCCACGAACACCAGGCGCAGTTCAGCGGTGTAGGGGTTCCCGGCGGCGTCAGAAAGCCACGACTGCTCGGGTGTGGGCAGCATCTCGCTGAAGGTCACCGTCGCGCCTTCGGTCTCGGCACCGGTCCGCAGCAGTTGCGCCAGGTTGCCGACCTGTACCTCGCTGCGGAAGTCGACGAACACCGGCTTGGTCTCGGAACTGATCGAGGCGAACACGGTCTCCGGCAGCCCGCGCTCCCGCAGCCAGCGGCGGGCAGCCACGAAGTGCTCGGGGTCGCTGCGGGCGGAGACCCAGTCCAGCTCGGCAATGGGGAACGACCATGTCTCCCTGAACACGACCAGGTTGTCCACGACCACCCGGGGTGTGTGGTCGTGCCCGCGGACCACCTGCTTGAGCACGTCGATCATCTCGTACATCATCCAGGCGCCGCAGATGTCGGTGACGTCGAACTGATCGGCCGCTCCGGGCAGCCCGACGACCAGCTTGTCCCCGTCGCGGCGGACCTCCAGCCCGCACAGGGGCAACTGCCGGTCTTCACCCCGGGGCGGGTACTGGGACACGCACAGCCGCCAGTCGCGGGCGTCATTGAGCCACGGGTAGGTCCGCGCGGCCACCCGTGGGTAGTCCTTGACCGGGCTGAGCATCACCCGGGTGTCCGGGATGACCTCAGCCAGCATGGCCCGCAGTTCTTCCATGTTGGGGTGGGCCAGTGCGAAGACCGTGGTCTCGAAGGGGCAGTAGGCGATATGGACCTCACCGATCACTGGCTGGAACTCGCCTCGGTGGAACTCTTCGGCGCCGCGCGCCGCAATGAGCAGGTCGATGCTGTGCATCCAGGCGAACCCCCAGCTCGGGTGCCCGCCAGCGAAGGCCGCTTCGACCTGCCCGCGCAGGGCCTCACTGGTGTGCGTCACCACGCGGGCGTCTGTGTCCAGGCCGAGGATCGCGCGCCAGTTCGTTGCGAAGTCCTTGCTCAGGTGGTCCAGGGGACGGTTGCCGGGGATGAAGACCTTGTCCGCGCAGGAGAACACGAGCTGGTTGAACCCCACCACCTCGGCCCCCATCGCGTCGAAGGCCTCGGACAGCACTGCCCGCAGCCGCTGCGCCGCCTCGTGGGCGAACCAGCGTGCGCTGGTCAGCAGCAGTGAGAACGGCTCGGCGCAGGACTGGACCACCTGGGGCCCGAACGACAGGGCCACGTCCCGGACGCATTCCACGTAGGCCAGGCGCCGGCCACCGTAAGCCTGGCCCGGCCGCCGCGCCGGGTCCACACCGGTCAGCTCGGTGAACTCGTGCTCCAGTTGCCCGTACAGGCGGCGCAGGTCGTCCGCGTCGCGGTATCCGGCCAGTGCGTCGCGCGCCGCTTCGAGCCGGCCTAGCACGCCTGTCGCGTGTTCCCTCACGTCCGGGTCGGCGATGGCTTCGAGCCGGGTGCGCAGGTGCCGTTCGGCATGGGGCCACATGGGTGGTTCCAGATCCCAGATCAGGAGCCCCTTGGCTGCCAGCCGGTCCAGAGCTTCGTACACCTCAGTTGGCTCGGCGCCGTACTCAGCAGCGATTTCCTTCCCAGCTCGGTGGCCGTCAACGAGTGCCAGCAGCCGCGCTTCGTCCTCGTCGAGCTCGACTGGCCCGCCGAGTGTCCGTGCCTGGTTACCGGCGATGTACACGGTGGGATGACGGCGGGGGGCGACCCACGGTCTCACCTCGGGGTCGCTGCACAGGCTTGCCGCGAGCGCGTCAATAGCCCATGGCTCCAGGAAGAGTTCACCGTGGTGGACCAGAGACGAGCCTGGCTTCATCCGCAGTGGCTCACCCTCGGAACGGAAGTCGAACCAGCTGACCGGCCCGAAGAACCCGATGGTCTCGTTCTTCGAGCAGTAGCGTGCCCAGTACTTGGCCACGATCCGCTGCCGCTTGCGCAGCCGCTGGTTGTTCGGGGCGTCGGGGTCCATCTGGCCGAGCGTGACGATCATGGGTTCGACCAGGTCGGGGTTCTGCCAGGTGACCGCCTCCTGGAAGTCCGCGCGGCGGGCGATCTGACGCAGCAGCGCCGCCTGCCGGGTGGCGGCGCGGGTGGCTTCGGTGTCCAGGGTCTGGCGTGTGCCGTCGCTGGGGTCGTCAAGCCAGCGGTCGACGGCCGCCGCGTACCCAGGGTCACCGAGTTCGAGGAGGCCGGAGATGGGGAACCCGCCGCTGCGGAGCGCGCCTTGCGACCACAGATGGAAGCCCCCAGGGAGCGGGATGAGACTGCCGGGCGCGAGTGACTCGTGGGTGGGCGCGGGGTTGCGCAGGCAGGCGGCAGGCGTTGCGCCTTTGGTGGCAGAGGCTTCGGTCATGTCGGTCACGTGCACTCCAAGGTTCCCTAATGACTGGCAATGGCCAGGCGGGCGAACCGCCGGCATGCGGTCAGTGCGCAGACCACGCTGACCCCGAGTGCCCAGGCCAGCGTCTGGAGCACCGCACTGGTGGCCGGGCCGCCCGCGGACAGGGCGATCAGTGCGTTGTCCGCGGTGGACAATGGGTTGGCCCGGACGATGGGCTGGATGATTGCCGGGAAGTCGGTCAGTGGCACGAAACCTGAGGACAGGAAGAACAGCAGCATCAGCGGTGCGTTCAGCACGTTCTGCGGGCCGGCTGTGGTGGAGCACAAAAGCGCCACCAGCACCGCGACCCACGCCATCATGAACGCGAACAACTCGAGCAGGCCGTAGTAGCCAAGCGCCGCGGGCAGGCCTTGGGTGAACCGGAAGCCCAGCGGCAGGGCTGCTGCTGTCGCCACCACCGTGGCCAGCAGCCCCCGGAGCATGTCACCGGCGATCCGCCCGGCCAGCGCCGAGCCCAGGTGTACCGGCATGGTCCGCAGCCGCGCGAACATTCCCTCGTGCAGGCCGCGGTAGAAGTCAGCCGAGGAGATGGCGGCCGCCATGGTCGCGGTGGACAGCATGACCAGCGGTGCCAGGCGCGCGATGTAGGTGTAGTGGCCGCCGGTCCGGCCGACCACGCCACCGAGCATGATCAGCATGGTGAAGAGCAGGAGCAGCGGGATGACCACCGAGCTGATGAGTATGGCCGGGGTGCGCAGCGTGTGCCGTACGGTCCGGCCGGCGAAGACGACGGTCTGCATCAGGCGACCCTCCGGAATGCCCGCGCCGCGAGCCAGCAGAAGAGCACGGCCAGGCCGACGACCCAGGCCAGGGCGTGCCAGACAACAGCGGTGACTGGGCCGCCTGCGGACAGCGCGCGCAGTGCCTGCGCCACGGCGGTAAAGGGCGAGAACCTCACCAGCGGCTGGAGCCAGCCGGGGAAGTCCTTGACCGGGACGAACGCCCCGGAGAAGTTGATCAGTGGCAGGAACAGCACGAACAGCATCGACGCCACCGCTTCGGTCTGGCGGGCCCGCAGACCCACCACGCCGGTCCCGGCCGCCAGCGCAACATTGAACGCAACGGCCAGCAGGACGAAGCAGATCGCGCTCAGCACGCCTGCATGGAAGCGGAAACCGATCAGCAGCCCGGCGGCGACCACTACCAGGGCTGAGATCGCCGCTGGCAGGACGTCGCAGGCCAGCCTCCCTGCCAGGATGGACCCGGTGCGGATCGGCATGGTCCGGTACCGGGTGAACAGGCCGTTGCGGCGGTCCCGGGCAGTGGCCTGGGCGGCTCCAATGGCCAGTGCGCCAGCGGATGCCACCACCACGCCTGGCGGGAAGAACACGCCGAAGTCGATCCCGCGCGCCGCGAGCGCCCGGTGCAGCACCAGGTAGAAGGCGCCAAAGAAGATGAGCGGGTTGACGACCGGGGCTATCAGGCCGCGGCCGCGCAGGGCGCGGACGTTGCGCCCAAACAGGACGGCGGCCTCGTGCACCTGGCTGCTCATCGGCCCGTGGTCAGCGCGAAGAAGACATCATCGAGCGTGGGCATACGCAGGCCGATGTCGTCCGGTTCGACGCCTATCGAATCGAGCACCCTGACCGCCTCGGTCAGGGCGGCCGTCCCCTTGGACGGCACCACGATGGTCTCCTCACGCAGGCCCACATCTGGAATGGCCTCGCGCAGGGCAAGCAGGGCATGGGCGCGGGCCGCCTCGTCGAGCACATGGACGGCGCAGAACGCGCCGCCGACCCGGTCCTTGAGTTCTTGGGGTGTGCCCTCGGCGATGACGTGACCGTGGTCGATGACCACGATCCGGTCGGCCAGGGTGTCGGCTTCGCTGAGCTGCTGGGTGGTGAGCAGGACGCAGGTGCCCTGTTCGCGCTGTTGCCGGACCACGTTGTGGAGTTCGGCCCGGCTGCGTGGGTCCAGGCCGGTGGTGGGCTCGTCGAGGAAGAGGACCGGGCGTTCGGTGACCAGGCCGATGGCCAGGTCGAGCCGGCGCCGGGTGCCGCCTGAGTAGGTGCTGACCTGACGGTCGGCCACCTCGCCCAGGTCCAGCCGGTCCACCAGCTCCGCCGCGCGCTGACGCGCCTGCGCGGTACGCAGTCCCAGCAGCCGGCCGAAGAACACCAGGTTCTCCCGGCCGGTCAGCATCTCGTCCACGGCCACCGACTGGCCCACGACCGCGATCGACGCCCGCACTGCGGCGGGGTTGGCGGTCACATCGTGGCCGTTGACGGTGGCCACGCCGGCATCGGGGCGCAACAGGGTGGTGAGGCACCCGATGACGGTCGTCTTCCCGGCGCCGTTCGGGCCCAGGATGGCGAGTACGTGGCCACCACCGACCTCGAAGGAGACGTTGGCGACAGCCGTCACCTCACCGAAGCTCTTGCGAAGCCCCTGGACACTGATTGCGGTCTCCATGAGCACTCCAGGGTCTCGGCAGCTACGGTCACCGCAACGATACCCAATAGGAGACCTACATACTAGATAGGACTTAGAAAATACGAGAACCGTTTGGTGGGCTAGTGGGTGCGGGCCAACGACGCGCCCAGGTGCTCGCCGATCATCATGCATGCCAGCGCCGTGGGGGCGCGCAGGGGCACGGGCACGATGGATGCGTCGGCCACGCGGAGCCCGTCGATGCCGCGCACCCGGCACGCCTCGTCCACCACGGCCATCGGGTCAGCGGCTGGCCCCATGCTGCAGCCGCCCTGCAACGACCAGCGGCTCGTCGTGGTATGGAAGATCAGGCCGTCGAGCTTCTCGTCGTCGGCGATGGTCGCGTCGTCGATCAGCGCGAACCGTGCCACGGTCGCGGTGAATGCCGCCTGCTGCGAGATCTCCCAGGCCGCGCGCATCGCCGCGCGCATCCTGGCCAGGTCGCCCGGGGCGGAGTAGAAGTTGAGGTCCACCTCTGGCTGGTCCTTGGGGTCCGCGCTGCGGACAGTGATGCGGCCGCGGGAGGCGGTGGCCAGGTCTCCGACGCTGACCAGGCTGAGCAGGTCCGTGCCGATCATCTCGGCCAGCGGCGGGATGTCGATGCCAGAGAACAGCACCAGGTAGAAGGCGTCATCCACCGGGTGGCCCGGGAACTGGGCGAGCCGCCCGGCGACCTGGTTGGTGGGCCACTCCTGCGCGCCCGCCTCGGGCGTGGGGACCACCGGGATCGCGGCGCCCGGCTGGTCGATGAGGTTCCCCCCAACCCCCGGTGCGTCGAGCACCACAGGGATCCCGAGCCTGCGCAGGTCATCAGCGGGCCCGATGCCGGAGCGCAGCAGCAGCGCCGGGCTGTAGGGCACGCCCGCACAGACGATCACCTCCCGCGCCTCGATGACCTCGTCGCCGACCTCCACACCGGCCACCCGGCCGTCGCGGACGACCAAGCGTGAGACCGCTGCGTCACCGCGGACTGTCAGGTTCGGCCGCGAGCGCGCCGCGTTCAGGAACGCCTGGCTGGCTGAGACCCGGGCCCGGCCAGACCGGTTCTGCGGGTAGACACCGACGCCACGCGCCTGTGGTGCGTTCAGGTCGGCGGCATAGGGGTGGCCGGCCGCCAGCGCCGCGTCCAGGAACCCGGCAGCCCCGCCGACCAGCTCGGACCGGTCCCACCGGAGGATGGGCAGGGGGCCCTGTGAGCCGTGGTAGTCCTCGCGGCCGAAGTCCAGGTCGTTCTCGAGACGGCAGAACGACGGCAGGACGCTGTCCCAGTCCCAGCCGGGCAGCCCGAGCGCTGCCCAGGCTGTGAAGTCGGATGCGGGCGGCCGGATGGCGCCGCGCGCATTGGTCTGGGTCGACCCGCCGACCACCCGTCCCCGCGCCACGATGCCGCGCCGCTCCCCGCAGATGGTGGCCTCCAGGCCCCAGTCGTAGCGGGGGTCCATGACCTGCCATTCCTCGAGCAACGCGACCGGCATGCTCGCCTCGTCCGGGAAGTCCGGCCCGGCCTCCAGCAGCGCCACGGTGCGGCCAGGGTCCTCACTCAGCCGCGCCGCCAGGACCGCACCGGCCGCCCCTGCCCCCACGACGAGGACATCGACGGCGCTCACCGGCCAGCCCGGGTGATATTGGAAGCGGGAATGCTCATGACATACCTCCATACGAGCGGCGGGAGACCCGCGAGGGTGGCAGGAGACAGCCCGCACGGAATGTACACCACATACGACATGCTCGCACCCTTCCCACCCACCGCCCCGCTGACACCCAGCGCCACCACTCCCATCCGTCCCCCAGTCGCATACCCCCCAGGCGCATACCTCCACAGGGCTGATAACAGCAAGAAATAGGGGGCAGCTTCCGGTCCCACCCCACTTATCACGGGATATGGCTGTTCTTTTGTCCTTTTTGCCCTCGAACGCGGAGCCAAAACCCGTGCTAAGCCAACTCGCTTGGCCGGCGGTCGCCGAGCGTGAAATCTGGCTGTGCGGGTGTTGGCGGGCTGGGGCCGCTGCCGCGTGATGGCCGGTGTGGCTTCGGGGGTGGCGGGCCGGGCGGCACGATA
>DASYYE010000008.1:0-10987 GCA_035946955.1 Streptosporangiaceae bacterium
CAGGACCGGCCCGTCCCCCTGGGCCAGCTCAAGCGGCTGGTCTGGCTCGCGACCCAACCGGCGCAGGCCGAGCGGTGCGTGACGCGGCAGCATGTGCGTTACTGCTACTACCCCGCGTTCCAGCCCATGGTGGCCCGGTGGGCGGCGGTGGTGGACGGTGTCATGGCACGGCTCCCCGACCCGCCCGCGCGGGGCCTGACCGTGCGCCAGGTCGTGGACGACCTCGGTCTGACGCCCCTGCTGACGTCTGGCCGGGGTGGTGGCCCGCCGGGTCGGCAGGTCGACCGTCTCACCACGGAGTACAGCAACTTCCAGAACGCGCAGGCCACTGACCCCACCCTCGTCCCCCGCACCAGCAACCCGCCCGTCTACACCGACCTGTCCTGGGGGGTGGGCGGTGCGCTCGGCCCATCTCAGTACGGGCTCGCCCTCAGCACCGCCTACTCCCTCACCGGCCTGCCCACCACGCAGCGCACTGTCTGGGTGCACAACCCCTCGGTGGGCACTGGCATGTACCAGACCCAGCTCCCCCGCCTGCCGACTGGCCAGGCCAGGGAGGCGATAGCGCTGTGGTTGGCTGCGTCGGCCACTCCCCTCACGCCAGCCGCGTTCGGTGCGCAGTACCCCGGGTTCCCGGCTCTGGTGGGCAGGCACTGGATCATGGTCTACGACGAAACAGGCGCGGGCCCGGCCCTGAACATCGATGTGACCGGCCAGGGCCTCAAACTGGCTAAGGCCATGCTGGCGCTGCCCCCACGCAGGGTTGAGTCGGTGCTGGCGCGCTGGTGGCCCGGCTGGCTCAGCCCCCGGGCCAGTGACGCACAGCTAGCCGCCGCGCTGGGCCTCGCGCTGCCTAGCGACGGGACAAGGGCACCCAGCGGTGGCCTCAGGTCAGCGACCTGGCCAACAGCGGTCGTGGAGCGCCGGTGAACGCGGCACGTCGGCGCGGACCCAGCCGCGGGCGCCGCCGGGAGGCGGTGCGCCCACTGGCCCGCCACGTCCTCCCCACGCTGCCGTGGGGACCGTTGCTCGCTGGGTGCGGCGCGGGGACGCTGGCCGGCCTCGCGACCGCGAGACTCGCCGGCCCGCTGCAGCACCCAGCCGCAGTACTCACTGGCGTGCGCGCGGCCTTCGTGCCGGTCGTCACCGGCCTGGCTTTCCTGCTCCACGACCCGAACCGGCAGCTCACCGGAGCGCTGCCGGTCCCGGCTTGGCTGATACCGACGCTGCGGGTGACCGCGGTACTGCCGGTGCTGGGGCTGGTCTGCTGGCTGCAACTGCACCTTGGCGCCGTGGCATTGTCAGCCGACCTGCGTGGCACCGGAGCGGCCGCACCTGGGCTGCCGACGCTGGCCATGGCGGGTGAGTTCGCCGCCATGTGCTCAGTGGCGCTGGCGGCCAGTGCCGCAGTAGCGCGGACGCGCTGGCAGGAGCTGGGCGGGGCGGCTGCGGCCCCCGGTGCTATCGCCGTACTCGGCTCGCTGGCCGTGGCGCCGCTGGGACTGCTGCCCACTCAGTTCACGGGCATGACGGCCGCCCAGCGCCACGCCTGGGCGCGTGCCTGGCACGAGTGGGCTCTCATCGGCGCTCTCGCTCTCGCCCTCGCCTGGTGGTCAGCCAGGGATCCCTGGCACCGCGTGGGTGTGCTGCGCAAGCGCACCGTGCCTGCCAGGACGTCATCGCTGGCGGTCTGGGCCGGCCTCGACCTGGCCGCCGTGTTCTACCTGCGCCAGCACTACCAGGCGCCCATCACCCGCAAGTCACCCAGCCCAGACCCCGGCAACTCATGGGTGCTCAGCCAGTGGTGGGCCGGGCCGAACGGTCATCCGGCGAGCCAGTCCACGATCAGGATCCTGAGTGTGGAGGCACAGCAGGCCGGTGGTCAGACAGCGACCCACCAGGGCTTGGCGCACTGGTTCGCCCAGCACGGGTACTGGCTGTGGTCCAGCTACCAGCCACAGAGCCGGTACTGGCACTTCCAGCTCATCGAGGGCGGCTGGCTGCTGGTGCTGTCCGTGATCGCATTGGCGGCAACCATCTGGCTGGTCCGCCCGCTGCAACGCGTGAGCAAAAGGGATCCCGGTGACCACCGCCGCCGCGCGCTCTCCCGTGACCCCCAATACCCTCCGTTTCGGTATGGCCTGGGTCACCTGGCGCCAGCACCCCAGCGCGCTCGCCGGGATCGCCGCGCTGCTGGATGTCACCACTAGGGCTGGGAGGCTGGGTAGATGCAGTTCCGGATCCTGGGCACGCTGGAAGCCCGCAAGGCCGGTGAGCGGCTGCCGTTAGGCGGTCATGGTGACCAGAAGCTCCTGGCGGTGCTCTTGCTGGAGGCCAACCGTGTCGTCCCGGTCACGCGCCTGGTAGAGGTCTTGTGGGATGACGGGCCGCCGGGCAGTGCGGTCAAGCAGGTCCGCAACGCGGTCTCGCGGCTGCGGCGGCTGTTCGCCGCCAGCGGGGAGCCTGGCGCCATCGTGACCGACGGTGGTGGGTACCGGCTCGTTGTCCCCGATGGCGCGCTCGACACCGCGGTGTTTGAGTCACAGGTGGCGCGGGCCGGGGCATTGGCCTGCGCGGGCGATGCCGCCCAGGCCGCGGGGCTGCTCCGCTCGGCGCTTGACCTCTGGCGCGGCCCGGCCCTGGCCGGCCTGCCCGGGCGGGTGTTCGAAGCTGCGGCGGCGGCCTGGGACGAACGGCGCTGCGCGGCGGCGGAGATGTACTTCGACTGCCAGCTGTTGCTGGGGCGCCACCGCGAGGTCCTCGGCGAACTGTGGGCGCTGGCGGCGGACTACCCGCTGCGGGCCGGGCCGGTGGGGCAGCTCATGCTCGCGCTGTACCGCTGCGGCCGCCAGGCTGACGCGCTGGCGCTGTACAGCAAGACCCGGATGCTGCTCGCCGAGGAGGTGGGCCTGGACCCCGGCCCCGTGCTGCAGCACCTGCACCAGCAGATCCTCACCGCCAGCCCTGCCCTGACAGCCCCGCCACCCGCCAACGGGCACCCCCCCGGCCGGCCGCGGGGCGCCGGTGGCCTGCGCCAGGCAGCCCTGCCCGGCCGGTGCCAGAGCCGGCGGGAGCCCGCCCGCGGCCGACGACGACACACCTGACAGCGGCCCGCCATACGGCGCCAGAATCCGACGGCACAGAGTCCTCGGGGAATGATCAACAAGTACGGGCGAGCCGCCAACCCAGTCATGACATTGCAGGTCAGCGACCATGGCATGGTTTTGGAACCCTACAGGCTCAGCCGGGCCGGGGCGTGGGCTGGGCGCGGCGCAGCGCGGCGACCTCGTGCCGCAGCACCAGCAGTTCCGCGTCCTTGGACGCTGACGAGCAGCCAAGCAGGATCCAGCCAGCCACAGAGCCGAACGAAGATCAGGTAGACGAGGTGGAGGGACACGGCAGGCTGGCAGCGATCATGCAAGACAATCGATCATGACTGTGGGAATATTCGCACAGTGTCCCGTGTGTAGATATTCTAACAGTGAGGGGTGTGTGGATATCCTCACGCGGATGTGGAGTTGGCTATGACTCGCAGGACAGTCGAGGTCCGAAAACCGCGCGACATCGGTGACGCGATCCGAGCCGTGCGCGAGGCACGGGGCATCTCGCAGGAGGAGCTCGCGCAGGCGAACGCCTACGATCGGTTCTACCTCAATGGCCTGGAGTCCGGCCGGAGCACTCTGTACGTGACTCGGCTGCTGCGCACGCTTAAGTCGCTCGACATCACACTCAGCGTCACATTCGATCCTGGCCAGTCGGCTGACGGTAAGGGCCGAGCTGATGGCTGATCGGCTCGACGTGCGCCTGCACAGCGAGCTGGTTGGCTGGATCGGTCGTGGCTCCCGGCGTGACCGTATCGAGTTCGAGTGGATCGACGGTTACTCGCCAGGTTCTGTCACGCTGACCGAGGCTTTCGGGTCTGTCCGGCAGAAGGCGTCGTCGGCTGCGGCGAGTAACTTCTTCGGGGGATATGCACTGGAGGGCCGACAGCGCGAGCAGCTCACGCGGCGCCGTGGCATCAGCGACCCTGCGGACTTGTACGCGATGCTCTGCGAGTTCGGCAGCTCGATCGCTGGCGCCGTGACGATTACGGATCCGGACGCGGCGGGGCGGACCGAGCCGCGCTACGAGCCGGTCAGCGACGGCCAGATCATCCAGCGCCTCCGCCGGGCCGCCTCAGATGGCGACCTCGGCTCAGACGATCAGAGCCGGTCGATGCTCGCTGGCCTTCAGCCGAAGCTCCTGCTCGCCCGGTTCGGCGACCAGTGGTACCTGCCGTGGGGTCGCGCGCATTCGACGCACATCCTCAAGCCGCGGCTGTCCGCGCGCCCGGATGGGCTTGCTCGGGAGCACTATGGGCACGCTCTAGCCGTCGAGCTCGGGCTCGCGCATTACCACACTGAGCTCGTCGGCAATGGCGCACGCCAGTACCTGGTCATCGAGCGTTACGACCGGGTTGTCTGCGGCGAGAAGGTTTCGCTCATCCACCAGGAGGATGCTGCTCAGGCGCTCGGCCTCGACTGGGTCGATGACCATGCGAAGTTTCAGAACCCTGATGCGCCGCGTGACTCCCGTC
This sequence comes from Streptosporangiaceae bacterium, assembly GCA_035946955.1. Taxonomy (GTDB): domain Bacteria; phylum Actinomycetota; class Actinomycetes; order Streptosporangiales; family Streptosporangiaceae; genus DASYYE01. Next base: position 4,577 of record DASYYE010000008.1, read on the forward strand.
GCCCGAGCGCGTACCGGATCGCGGAGCTCCTCGGCTCGCTCCGGGGGCAGGAGCGGCCGGTCGCCGACTTCCTGCGCAGGCTCACGTTCAGTGTGCTCCTGGGCGATAACGACGCCCACGCGAAGAATCTCGCCATCCTGCACTTGCCCGGCCGCAGTGTGCTCGCTGACGTCTACGACGTCGTCCCGAACCTCTTCCAGGAAGGACGGATCGACTACGGCCTCGCTATCGCTATCGACGGCAGCTTCGACCACCGGCGCATCAGCGCCCCGCATCTCATCCGCGAAGCGGAGCAGTGGAATGCACTCGGCACGGGCAAGGCAGAGCGGATCGTTACCGCGACCCTGGCCGACTTCGATGCGGCGCTCGACCACGTTATGATCCCGCGAGGCGTTCCTGCGGCCATGGTGGCGCAGCTTGCGTGGAACGTTGAGCGCTTGCAGGCGGGCGGCGAGATCGGCGAGCGGCCGACCGGGTACCGGCGTCGGCGCAAACGTCCTTGACCAGAGGGCGCCGCACCATCGACAACGTGTCCAGCATCCACGGGCTCGCACAACTCTCCCACGGTTCGACCCACATTGGCCCAATGTAGCCTGTGCCGTGCCAAACTCATTCATAGCCGCTGACCTGGCTCTTCGTGCCCGCTAGGCTGCTCTGTGGTATTCGCTGATCAAGACGCCGAAAACCTGCCTGCGCTCGATCGGGGCGGTGAGATCGGCGGCGTGGCCGGGCTGGTGCAGTGGCGGTCTCTGCTGCAAGCTCTGATGTGGCCGGTGGCCGCTATAGTGCCGGGCGTACTCGGCCAGAATTTTCTGAAGATGCCGCTCGCCGAGGATCTGCACGTGATCAAGGCACTCGCGGCGGAGTGTTCCCACGAGCCGTTCCGCGAATGAGTTTGCCGGGGGCGATCGGAGAGGAGTCTTGATGGCTCGCGTGTGGGGCTCGATTGCTCGGTTTCGCCTTGGTGGCCTGCCAGGTTGGAGGTCATAGCCGGGTGATCTTCTCGGTCGTCTACCTGCTCGCGCGCTGCCTGCTCGGCTGCCTGATCGTGCGGGGTCGGCGTGAGGTGTCCAGGGACGCCGAGCTGCTGGTGCTGCGGCATGAGAACGCGGTGCTGCGCCGACAGATCGGCCGGGTCCGGTGCCAGCCGGGCGACCGGCTGTGGCTCGCGGCGCTGTCCCGGCTGATCCCCCGGCATCGCTGGGGAGAGGTGTTCGCCGTGACCCCGGTGACGCTGCTCGCCTGGCACCGGCAGCTGGCCGCACGTATATGGGATTATGCGAGCCAGCGGCGTCCCGGGCGGCCGTCCACAGCAGCCGCGATCCGCAAGCTCGTGATCCGCATCGCTACGGACAATCCCGCCGAGGGCACCAGTGGGTGCAAGGCGGGCTCATCAAGCTCGGCCACCTGATCGCGGCGTCCAGAGTCTGGCAGGTCCTGCATGACGCCGGGATCTATCCCTCGCCCCGCCGCGGCGGCCTGACCTGGAGGCAGTTCCTGGCAGCCCAGGCCTGCGGCATTCTCGCCGCCGGCTTCGTCCACGTGGACACGGTGCTGCTACGTCGTCTCTACGCGCTGATTGTCATCGAGCACGGCACCCGCCGTGTTCATCTGGCCGACATCACTGCCAACCCAGACGGTGCCTGGACAACGCAGACAGCCCGCAACTTCCTGATGGACCTGGGCCAGTGCGCGACCTCAGCCAAGTTCCTGATCAGGGACCGGGCGGGCCAGGCCACCAGCTGTTTCGATGCCGTGTCCCTCGCCGGGGGCATCAAGATCCTTGCCAGCCCGACGCAGGCACCAAGGGCGAATGCGATCTGCGAAAGGATCATCGGCACCCTGCGCCGGGAACTCTTGGACCCGGATGCTGATCGTCAACGAGCACCACCTGCGACGGGTGCTGACCGAATACTTGCTGCACCATAACGATGCCCGGTCGCACCGTTCCCTCGGCCAGCTCACCCCAGCCCAAGCCGACACCCACCCACCCGCCTGAACCGGTCAACCTCGCCGAGTGCCGGATCCGCCGCAAGCAGGTCCTCGGCGGACTCACCTACGAGTACTACGCCGCCGCCTGACTGCCCACACGGGGCAGCCCGAATCGTGTTTTCGAGCCCCGCAGGTTTCGTCCACGTGGACACCGTGCTGCTGAGGCGCGTCTATGCCCTGATCGTCATCGAGCACGGCACCGCCACGTTCACCTGGCTGGCACCACCACGAACCCCGACGGCGCGTGGACAACACAAGCAGCCCGCAACCTCCTATAGACCTCGGGCAGCTCACGACTTCAGTCAAGTTCCTGATTAGGGATCGTGCAGGCCAGTTCGCCGGTTCGTTCGACGCCGTGTTCCAGGCAGAAGGGATCAGGATTCTCGCCAGCCCTCGGCAGGCGCCCAGAGCGAACGCCATCTGCGAAAGGATAATCGGCACTTTGCGCCGGGAACTCTTCGACCGGTTGCTGATCATCAATGAGCGCCACCTGCACCAAATACTGACCGAGTACTGCACTACAACACCGCCCGGCCACACCGCTCTCAGTCAGCTCGCGCCGGCTCAAGCTCACACTTGGCCACCGGAGACCAACCTCGCCGAACACCCGATCCGCCGGAAACAAGTGCTCGGCGGACTTACGTATGAGTACCAGGTCGCCGCCTGACGCTCCAGACTGTCACCAGAAGAGGCAGGTCACCGCCGCGGTCGTGTATTCGAGCCCGACAGGGTGTATGTCCACATGGTCGAGGAGTACGCCCGCCACAACGGCCACGCCGACCTGCTGCGCGAACGCATCGACGGGGCGACCGGACCCTGACCGGCACATCACCAGCAGGCCCGGCACCAGTGCCCCGGCATCTTTGATGGGGCCAATTATTTCTGGCATGGCAGTTGAGGCCATTGGTGCTGGAGGAACAGGTCATGGGGTGGTCTCACGAACTACTTCTACGCGGACGGCGTAAATAGTTCATTTCTTAGAAGGGATGTATCAGCCATCACAGGGTTTCACTCTTACTTGTGGGTGCTCCCAACGGGGGAGTGCCCTGCGGGATTGGAGACAGACAATGGCAGCACCCCGTGGGGCAGAACAACTGGAGGTTCTGTAACAAGTGCTACGCACTGTGGTGGAACGGGTATCCGGACAACGGGGCCTGCGCGGCTGGAGGCTCGCATGTCGCCGTGGCGTACGGCAACAAGGGCGGAAGCTGGGACATTATCGTTGTAGCGGACCCCACACCATACCCAGGACCGGAGTGACCGGCTGGACTGACAGCATGAGTCTGTAGCTTCTGCTCGGGCTGACGGAATGCCCGGGTTCGGACACTTATCCGGTGGAATGCGGTGGGGTCTGAACCCGGGCACCCGTTCTTACGTCCCAAGTCGGCCACCAGCCTGGACACATACCCCGGACCCAGGCCCCCGGGGCTCCAGCCGCCTGCACCGGCCCCGTGATCCGTTCAGCACCCGGTCGAGCCCTGCTGCGACAAGATCGGCCACCATGCACTACGTGATCCCTTATTACATGCAGGTGCCGTTGCAGTAGCAGTGAGGCAAGCCTCCGACCGCCGAGGTGTGCAGCTGGCCGGGGTGTTTCCCGGCGGGTGGCGGGGTGGCTGAGGCGGCGGTCCGGGCCTGGCCTCGGGGGATCGCGGCTGGGCCGCGATGAGCGCCGCTGGCCGGCCAGGGCTGTTGCAGTGCCCGTGCTGACGGGCGCGCCACTGGGGGGACGCTGTGTCGCCGGGTGGTGTTCCGGTGCTGGTATGGGCTGGCACGGGGTTCTCGCGGTGGTCAGGCGCATACTTCGAGGGGGAAGGCCGTGATCCTGCAATTAGGCGAGAGCGGCGGGCGCACGGGAGTGGTGGCGAGCCATGGCCAGAGGTTATCCACAGGCGCTGAGTGCCTGTCCAGGTACGGCGCTGATGCTTCATGTTGCCAGTGATGCGCCAAAGTTCCGTTTCGACTTCTTCCGCCAGGGCGCGGGGGTTGCGTTTGCTGGCAGCTCACCGTGGTTCAGCGGGCCGGCGCCGGGAGGGTCGCCTGCCGCGGACGCGGACTTCGGCTGGGCCGGGTTCCGGTTCGACGTGCCAGCCGACTGGGCGTCAGGGGTGTATGTGGCGGTCATCGTTGAGTGGGACGGTATTGGCGTCCCGCCCCCGGTGACGCCCCCCGCGGGGCTCTACGCCACTGACGGCCAGCTGCTGTTCGTCCTCAGGAGCGCTGAGCCGGGAGCCGCCGCCACAATCCTCTGCAAGTTCTCGCTGTTTACCTTCCATGCATACAACATCACCGGCGGCGGCGCGTTCTATCGGGTGGGGATCCCATCGGTGCCGCCGGATCCGCCGGGCGCCAAGGTGACACTGTTGCGACCAGGCGGCGGGACCGGCGGTGACCTGGCATACCCCGACCCTGACCTGTATGACCCGAGTCTGCACCCGCAGACGTTCCCGTTCTGGGATGCGCCGTTTATTAGCTGGCTGGAGGGCCGGGGCGCTCCCATTGAGTACTGCACCGACCTCGATATCCACTCTGACCAGGGTCTGCTGCCGAACTACCGGCTGCTGCTGAGCGTTGGGCACGACGAGTACTGGAGCGCCCCAATGCGCTCGAACATCGAGAGCTTCATCGCTTCAGGCGGCAACGTGGCGTTTTTCAGCGGCAACACCTGCTGGTGGCGGGTGCATCTGGTGGACAACGACACGGCGATGGTCTGCGCCAAGGACACTGCCTGCAGCGGTCCCGACCTGTGGTGGAGCGGTCTGGCCGGGGATCCGGAGAACTCGGTGACCGGGGTGAGCTACCGCAATGGCGGCGGTTGGTGGGGGAGTAAGCGAGCCCAGACCGGGTACGCGGTCCAGTTCTCTGGCCACTGGGTATTCGATGGCATCATGGGGTTGTCTGATGGCCAGGTGATCGGCAAAGCCGTGGTTCCGCCGGTTGTCGGTTACGAATGCGACGGCGCTCAGTTTGTCTATGACAGTGCCGGGAACGCGGTCCCGACCGGCGACGACGGGACGCCAACGGATTTCACCATCCTCGGGCTTGCCCCGCTGACACCACCCGGCGACGGCACCAGTGGGTGGAGTCAGTGCTCTCGCGAGGGCAGTGCGACCAGCCCCTACACCGCAACCATGGGCATCTATGAGCACGCGGGGACCGTCTTCACGGCGGCGACCTGCGAGTGGCCCAGGGTGGCAGCGAGCGGTAGCGATACTGCTGTCACCATGATCACCGACAATGTGCTGACACGGCTGTCCGCTCCACTGCATATCTCGACCGAGCTCGCCGTGGCAATGGGATCATCCGGCAGCACCACGGTGGAGGCCGGCGTCAACGCCGGTGATGGCAGCATCTCCTATACCTGGTGGGATCTTGGCGGCACCGGCCGGGGGTTCCTGGACCTGGGTGGCCAGACCGGCGATGCTCCCGCCGCCGCGCTGGTGGGATCCCAGCACAACTACCTGTTCGTGGTGGCCCGTGGCACCGACGGCGGCCTGTACCTCAACCAAGGCGAACTCGGCAGGGGGTTCACTGGCTGGGCAGACATGGGCTTCCAAGCCGGTGCCGCTGCGGCCATGGCGTCTTCGGGCGATACGGTCGCGCTAGTCAGCGTGGGCCCAGATGGCAGCACCTCCTATGACTGGTGGGATCTTGGCGGCACCGGCCGGGGGTTCCTGGACCTGGGTGGCCAGACCGGCGATGCTCCCGCCGCCGCGCTGGTGGGGCCCCGGCACAACTACCTGTTCGTGGTGGCCCGTGGTACCGACGGCGGCCTGTTCCTCAACCAAGGCGAACTCGGCGGCCCCTTCACCGGCTTTGCCGACATGAGCTTCGCGGCCAAGACCGCCGCGGCGATGTCATCATCAGGCGACACCACTGTGCTGATCGGTGTGAGCCCAGACGGGAGCGTCTCCTACACCTGGTGGGCACTTGGCCAGGGAAGCCAGGCGTGGGCCGCGCTCGATGGCCAGCTAACCGGCACCGCTCCCGCCGCGGCGCTCGTGGGCCCGCAGGACAACTACCTGTTCGTGGTGATCAAGGGCATGGACGGCGGCTTGTACCTCAACCAGGGAACGCTGGGCGGGCCCTTCACCGGCTGGACGGCGATGTGACCCTGGCGGCGCCGCCCAGATTGAGCCGGACGCGGCCCCGCCCCCTTTGACGGCGGCCCTTCGCCGTCAGGGTCAAGACCTCCGCCCTGACACGGAGATGTAACCAGTGGGTGAGGTGAAATCCGGCCGCATAATCCCGATTTCTTTAATGTGCGACGGACTCCTCATTGCCGCTCTACGTCCCCAGCAGGCTGCGGAACTGGGTCGAGACTGCAAACTGCAGGTCAGGCCTTACATGGACGCTGTCCGTATCCGTCCGCAGCAGCAGCCGCCCAGCACCCCGAGGATACGGACATATGACGGACAG
>DASYYE010000009.1:0-13158 GCA_035946955.1 Streptosporangiaceae bacterium
CCACCGGTACCGACTGCATCATGCGGTTCTGGGACCCGTTCACCGGCGAATCGGCGGGGGAGCCGTTCCCCATGCTCAGCGGGCCGGGGCTGGCGGCGGCGCTGGGGAGGGACGGCACCGGGCGGCAACTGCTGGCCTTCACCACCGGTGACTCGAAGATCCATGTGTGGGACACGCACGACAGCACCCGCGAGGTGGCCACGCTCGTCAGCCACACCGGCATGGTCCAGGACATGAGGTTCGGCACTGAGCCTGGCGGGCGGCTGCTGATGGCCTCGGGCAGCGGCGACCGGACGGTGCGGATCTGGGACCGGATCACCAGGCCGTACGCCCCGCCGACCACACCGCATGTGGCCTGGGTCACTTCGCTGGCGTTCGGCACGGACCCGCAGGGGCAGCTCCTGCTTTTCTCCGCCAGCGACGAGAGAGCCCTCAACGTCTGGGACCCACAGAGCGGAAAACACATCGGCGGCCCGTTCGCCGGCCACGGGGGCTGGGTCACGTCGGTCGCGTTCGGCAGCACCAGCGACGGCCAGTTGCTCGTCGCTTCGGCTGGGAGTGGCACAGCCAGCACTGAGACAACGGTCCGGGTATGGGACCCGCTGACCGGGGAGCTTGTCACGGGTCCCCTGACCGGACATGAAGCCTCGGTGCGCGCGGTCGCCTTCGGCGCAACCGGTGACGGGCGGCTGCTCCTCGCCTCAGCCGACGACGACGGAACTGTGCAGGTCTGGGACCCGCTGACCGGCAAGGCACTCGGCGACCGGATCACCGCGCACACCGACGGAGCCGACGCGGTCGCGTTCGCCACCGCGCCGGACGGCCGGCTGGTGCTGGCATCCGGTGGCGGCGATGGCGTGGTGCGGCTGTGGGACCCCGAGACCGGGGCCTGGGCAGCCGATCCCTTAATCGGCCACACCGGCCGGGTCCGGTCGGTGGCGTTCGGCACAGATACGAAAGGCCGCCTGCTGCTGGCCTCGGCCGGTCACGACAAGACCGCGCGCATCTGGCAGCCGCTGACATCCGAGCCAGCCAGGAAGACGCTGACCGGCCACGCGGAGTGGGTGTCCTCGGCCGCGTTCGGCACCGCCCCGGACGGGCGTCTGTTGCTGGTGACCGGTGGCGGAGACAGTACGGTCCGGGTCTGGGACCCCGACCAGGGCTTGTGCATCGTCACGATCCGCCGTGAGTCCACCGTCCATGCCCTGGCAGTGACCGGCCTGACCGTGGCCGTTGGCCAGGATGAAGGCCTCTCAGTGATCGAACTAGACCCAGCGGCGGTCCAAGCCGGACCACCGTAACGGACGCAGGAAGGCTAATGGGCGGTCGATGAGAACTATCAGTGGGATCTGCCAGACGCCTCTGGCCGCTTCTACGTCCCGGACCTGGTTTTCATCCATCCCGACGCGACAACGGCCGAGCAGGAGAGGGCTGAGATCGTCCTCGTTGCCGAGGTGACATCGCCCACCTCGCCGGACACGGTCCTCAATGACCGGACCACCACCAAGCCGGTCCAGTACGCGAAAGCCGGAGTTCCGTTGTACCTGCTGGTTGACCAGGAACAGGGCAGGTGGACGCTGTTGGCCTAGCTAGTGGCTGGCAGCGATACCAGGTGGCAGCCGAGGGCGCATACGGCGAGGAGATCAATCTTCCAGAGCCACTCACCTTTAGCCTCACCACAGCGGGCTGGCCGCGCTGGAAGTAGCCTGCGGGATCGGACACCAGGTAGCCAAGAGACCCGGCCCTGTATGGGTCCGGGCCTCTGGCCTGCTACTTCGTTGGGGTGGGCGAGGGGACTTGAACCCCCGACCCCCAGGACCACAACCTGGTGCTCTAGCCAACTGAGCTACGCCCACCATTGCCGACGGCAGGATGAAGCATAGCGGGTGGTGGCTTGTTACGCCGAACCGGATTCCGTGCCCGGGGCCGGGGGAACGGTGCTCTCCGCGGGTGCTTCGGGTGCCGCGGGTGAGGTCTTCAGGGTGACGGTCAGCTTCGGGGTGCCCGCGGGCTTGTATGAGGGGATCTCGGTGAACCGGGCGGCGATCTGGCGGGCGGTCATCGAGTCCGGGCCAGGCGCTGGCACGAACACAGCTTCCCGGTAGTAGCGCAGTTCGCGGATGCTCTCCTTGATGTCGGCCCGGGCACGGTGGCCGCCGTGTTTCGGCGGGCTGGCGAAGTACACGCGCGGGTACCAGCGTCGCGCCAGCTCCTTGATGCTGGAGACGTCAACCATCCGGTAGTGCAGGTAGGCGTCGAGTTCCGGCATGTCGCGGGCGATGAACACGCGGTCGGTGGCGATGGAGTTCCCGCACAGTGGCACCTTGCGCGGCTCCGCGACATGGCTGCGGACGTAGTTCAGCACCTGGTCCTGCGCCTCCGCGAGGGTGATGCCTGACGCGAGCTCCTCCAGCAGGCCGGAGGTGGTGTGCATCTGCCTCACCACGGAGGACATCTGGGCAAGCGACTCGGCTGGTGGCTTGATGACCACATCCACGCCGTCATCGAGCACCCGGAGCTCAGCATCAGTCACCAGGCACGCGACCTCGATCAGAGCGTCATGCACCAGGTCGAGCCCGGTCATTTCACAGTCAATCCACACCAGCCGGTCGGTCATGATCCCAGCCTAGGCGCTCCTTGCACCGTGACCAGCAGCGTCGTACAGAACATCTGGCCCTGCCCCGGTAAGGGCCAGTGCCCGGACATGGCCGGGGACGGCCGTGCCGGCAGGAATCGCAGGGTCGGGCTGCGGTTCGCCGAAGACCACCATGGCCGGGACAACGCCAGCCCACACGGGGCTGCCGAGGTCAGCCTCTTCGTCGACCGGGCCGCCGGTCCGGACCTTCACGGACGCCTCCGCCAGGGGTACCGCCAGCACCGCGGTAGCGGCCAGTTCCTTCCGGTTCGGCCGCCTTACCTCGTCCCAGCGGCCTGGGATCAGCTGTTCGGTGACGGCCCGCAGACCTGCGAGGCGTTCCGCCTCGTCGGCGACAAGCCGGGCCGTGCCGAACACCACCGCGGAGCGGTAGTTGGCCGAGTGGTGGAACACCGAACGAGCGCAGACCAAGCCGTCGAAGTGGGTGACCGTGACACAGACCTGGTGCCCGGCAGCGGCCAGGATGCTCCGGTTCGCGCTCGACCCGTGCAGGTAGATGGTGTCGCCCAGGCGGCCGTAGGCGGTGGGGAGCACGACAGGGCCGCCGTCCACGACCACTCCGAGGTGGCAGATCCTCCCAGCGTCGAGGACCGCGTACAGGTCGGCGCGTTCGGTGCGGGCTCGGTCGGCCAGGCGGCGCACCCTGGTCCGCTCGGTCGCGGAGAGTGGCTGGTCGTTGTGGTGCGGAGGGTATGTCTCAGCGGGCATGACACACACCGTAAGCGCCATAGTGGCTCTATAAAATGTCCACTAAGCCATGAGTTTGGAGAACCACTATGCGGCATGAGGCTGCTGAGCTGCCACTCGCCGCCGACCGGGCAGACACCTCGCCGCTGACAAGCCAAGTCGCCGGGCAGATCCGCGACGCCATCGGGGACGGCCGGCTGGCCGCTGGGGAGCGGCTGCCTTCCACCCGGGCACTGGCTGCCGTACTCAGCGTGAGCAGGACCGTGGTCACCGGCGCCTATGCGCAACTCTTCGCGGAAGGGTGGATCGAGGGCCGGCATGGCTCGGGCACCTATGTATCAGCGGGTGCGCCCGGCGCCACCAGCCTGGACCGGGGCCCCGGCGCATCGGAGCCAGACGGTGCTCAGGTTCCCGGAGTGCCGGGGACGGGCGATGGCCTAGGGCGTGCGGGGTTTTGGCCCAATGGTGGGCTCGGGGAGGACGCGGCGGCCCTGGACGCTGAGCTGAGTGAGGACTTGCCGCAGGCCAGCGGGGACGTAGCGGACCTGCGGCCTGGTATTCCGTGGGTACCCGGGATCGACCGTGCTGCCTGGCGGCGGGCATGGCGCAGCGTGGGCCTGACCTCACCGCTGGGGCGGGCGGACCCCGCCGGGCTCCCTGAGCTTCGCGGCGCCCTCACTGGCTACCTCCGCCGCAGCCGCGGGTTCCGCTGCACCCCGGACCAGGTCCTCCTCACCCGGGGGGTCACTGCCGCGCTCAGCCTCCTCACCGCTGGCCTCCTGGGACCAGGAGACGTCGTCGGGGTCGAAGAGCCTGGTTACCCGAGGGCACGGGACGTGCTGTCCGCTCACGGCGCGCAGGTGGTGCCATGCCGGGTGGACGCCCATGGACTGGTGGTCGAAGACCTGCCGCCCGGGCTGAGACTCGTGTACACGACGCCCGCACACCAGTACCCACTGGGCGGCCGCCTGCCCGTGCCGCGACGGCAGGCCCTGATCGAGTGGGCGCGCCGCAACGGCACGGTCATCGTCGAGGACGACTACGACGGGGAGTTCCGGTACGACGTGGCGCCGCTGCCCCCGATGTATGGCCTCGGCCCTGACGTCGTGGTCTACCTGGGGACCACGAGCAAGACACTGACCCCGGCGCTGCGCCTGGGCTGGCTGGTGGCCGAGCCTGGCCTGGTCACCCGTCTCGCGAAGGACAGCTACGTGTCGGAGGCGGGGCCCTCCGAACTGGTCCAGCACGCGGTCCTCACCCTGGTCAAGACCGGTGACCTGGAACGTCATGTGAGGCGGATGCGCCACGAGTACTGCAGGCGTCGCGCAGTGCTGGTGACCGCGCTGCGCGCCTGTGGCGGCGGGGTGCTGCTCGGCGACGAAGCCGGGATGCATGTGGTGTACCAGACCAGCCGGGGGGCGGAGGCCCTCGCCGCGGATGCCTGGCAACGCGGGGTGGCCCTGTTCACGCTGCGGCGCTATTTCGCCGGCACCGCGACCTGCGAAGGGCTGGTGCTCGGGTATGGGGCGGCAGGCCTGGCCGATGTGACTCGGGCCTGCCAGGTCTTGGCGGAAGTGCTGAGGGATCCGTGAGCGTGCCTGGGCGGGCACGGCAACACCGTGCCCGCCCAGGCCACCCGAAGGAACCACCGCACGGATGGCGGTGTCAGAGGCCACCGAGCAGCGACGCCGGCAGCTTGTGGAGGATCGACGCCGGGAGCCCGTGCAGGACCGAAGCTGGCAGCTTGCGCAGCACCGACAGCGGGAGCTTGCTGAGCACGGCCACCGGGAGCTTGACCAGTGCCGACACTGGGAGCTTCGCGAGCACCGACACCGGGAGGTGAACGAGGACCGAGACCGGGAGCTGAGCAAGGACCGACGGCGACAAGTTAGCAAGTACCGAGGCCGGGATCTGGGCCAGCACGGGCACCGGGAGGTGCGCCAGGGCTTTCGGTGACAGCTTGGCCAGCACACTGGTGGGGAGTTGCGTGACAACGTGTGCAGGCAGGCTGCCGACCACGGTACCGGACAGGCTGGCCAGCGTGGACGCGGAGAGCTGGGCCCAAACGGACGCGGGCAGCGATGCCAGCACTCGGCCGGGCAAGTTCTCCAGTGCCCCCAGCGACGGCAAGGTGGGCAGGTGGAGCGTGAGCGAGCAGAAGTCGGCCACGTTGGCTATCCCGCCGACCTGGGCGACGAGCCCCGCGAAGGCGTTGCCCGCCGCGACGGTGCGGACCCGTGGGCTGGCCAGCGCCTGGGCGAAGTCGGCCTTGGTCATGGCCTGGCCGGTCACACCGGCCTGGCCCGCGACCAGGGCGTGCACGTCAGTGCCCAGCGTCCGGCAGAGCAGCCCGTTGGGCCCGGTCAGTGACTGGACCCGCGCTGACGCGGATGCCGAGGCTGACGCGCTCGCTCCCACAGACGACTGGGAGCTGGTGTGTCCTGTGATCGATGACGTGGCACCGGTCCGGGTGCCCACGCCGCCTGAGCCCGAATGGGATGAGTTCATGTTGACGGCTGCGGCGACCGCGACGCCACCAGTGGCGGTGGCGGCCAGCGCCACCGCGATGACCTTGGTGGTCAGGAACTTGGCGAGTGGTGAGGTGAACATCGGTCCTCTTTGCGAGTCGGTGACAGGAGCGAGATGCGCCGCCTCGAAAGCGGCCACCGCCATCTCCTCGCCTGCCAGCTCGGCCTCACGCGGAGGCGCGGCAGCGGCGCCCAGCACGTGCGCCAGCGCATCAGGGACCGAACCTGGTACACCAGACTCAAGCACCTGCTCAGCGGCCCTGCGGCTGATCCCGCGGGGATGGCGTGTGTTCATCTCGTGTCCTTCAGCGCCAATGCCCGTCTGTGTGTCACTGCGACTCACCCTCCCCCAGCGCCGAGGCTAGCCTGCGCAGCCCACGGTAGGAGGCGGTCCGCACCGCCCCCGGCCGTTTGCCCAGCACCCGGGCGGCCTGCGTGGCGTCGAGCCCGACCACGACCCGCAGCAGGACCGCCTCGGCCTGGTCGGCTGGCAGCGTTGCGATCAGCGCGATCGCCGCGTCCGTGGACACCGCCTCCAGCGCGCGGTCCTCGGTGTTGTCGCGCGCTGCCCAGGTGGTCAGGTCTTCCACCCGCAGGGCCGCTGGCTGAGGGCGCCTGCGCAGCGACCGCAGGTGGTCGGTGGCACGGTGGCGGGCTATGGTGGCCACCCAGCCCCGGAACCCATCCGAGTCCCCGTGGAAGGACCGCAGGTCACGTGCGACATGCAGCCACGTCTCTGACGCCACATCCTCGGCGTCGGGTCCCACCAGGGCCCACAGGTAGCGCATCAGCCGGGGCTGGATGTCGGTGTACAGGATGCGAAAGGCGTCGCCGTCGCCCTCGCGGGCGTCGCGGATTGCGGCAGTCAGGTCGCTGGGTTTGTTCCATAGCCGTCCTGGGCCAGCGCGGGCACTCGGTGCGGTGGTGGTCACGGTGGAGGGTGACCGGGGCACAGTGCGGGGGGGTGTCCGGTCCACCCGAAGATCGTGGTCCAGCATGAAGATCGGTGGCACCATGACGAACAAATGTCCGTAAAGGTCGGGATTCCTGTCTCGGATCATGGACACGGCCAGCGGCACGGAAAGGGCGGAGCATGACGCAGGGCGTAGTGGCGGGACTGGAGGACATGGCTGGGCTGGCCCACTGGATGCAGGCGAACGGCCTGGCCACCGGCGACGTCGTCCCCCGGGCTGAGCTGATCGCTGGGGGCCGCTCCAACCTCACGTACCGGCTGGACCTGCCCACCGGTGCGCTGGTGCTGCGCCGCCCCCCGCTCGGGCACGTGCTGCCGAGCGCGCACGACATGTCCCGCGAGTACACGGTGATGACCGCGCTGTACGGCACGGACGTCCCGGTCCCGCGCCCGGTCGCGCTGTGCGGCGACACCTCGGTCATTGGCGCGCCGTTCTACCTGATGGAGTGGGTGGACGGCGCCGTCCTGCGCACCAGCGACGACGCGGCGGTACTCTCCCCCGGCCAGGCCGGTGAGCTGTCGAGACGTTTCGTGGAGATGCTCGCCACCATCCACGGGGTTGACGTAGCAGCGTGCGGCCTGGCCAGTTTCGGCCGTCCCGAGGGCTACCTGGCCCGCCAGCTGGCCCGCTGGCAGAAGCAGTGGGAGCTGTCGGTCACCCGCGACGTCCCTGGTTACGGCGAACTCACCGCCCGCCTGGTCGCCGGCCTGACCGCCCCGGGGGGCCCGGGTGGACCGGACCCATCAGGCCAGGGCGGCCCTCCGTCAGCAACCCTGGTCCACGGCGACTTCCGCCTGGACAACACCATGGTGACCGCAGGCGAGACCCCGGAGATCGTGGCCGTGGTCGACTGGGAGATGTCCACCCTGGGCGACCCACTGGCCGACCTGGGCCTCACGCTCGTCTACTGGACGCAGCCCGGCGAGGACGCCGCACCAGGCTTCGGCACCGCTGCCCCCGTCACCACCGCCCCAGGCTTTTGGACCAGAGACGCCCTGGCAGCCCACTATGCCAGCCTGACCGGCCGCGACCTGTCCCACCTGAACTACTACATGGCGTTCGCCTGCTTCAAGCTCGCGGTGGTCCTGGAGGGCATCCGTGCCCGCTACCTGCAGCACAAGACGGTAGGCGAAGGCTTCGACCAATCCGCCAGCGCAGTCCCGTCCCTGGTAGCCCGCGCCCACACCCTGCTGGACACCAAAGCCTGAGCTGTCGCAATCGCAGCAACCACCCCACGCACCGAGAGCAACCTGGGAAGATAACCGCAACCACCGCACCATGGGGGCTCCGGGGGTTTGGACCCCCGGACGGAATCAAGGTGGTGGGAGCTGATCCAAGATCAGCGAACAACATGAGGCTTGAACGAGGCCCGGCGCCCCGCTCTCGCCGGGCCTCGTAAAGAAGACGCGCACCCCGGAGAGTTGGTTGACACGTGTGCGAAAACTTGTCGGGGAAGTTTTTCCGGGGGTGGTGACCCCTTGCCCAGCAGCCGCTAGGCGCAGCGTGGGCGGCACACCCGGCGGCCCACGACGTGGAAGAACAGGCCTGGCATCTGCGAGGGACTGGTGATCACGAAGACCTTGCCGTTGGTGGCTGCGGCGATCCTGTCCATCGCGACGGTGTTGGTGTTGCCCATGAGCAGGATGATGACCTCCACGGGCTTTTGGGGGTTGTACAGCGCCTTGAGGGCACCGACGAGTTCCGCCAGGTGGATGTCACCGGGCGCGTTCTCCACCCCGGCGGTGAGCATGAGCACGTCGTTGATGTGCCCGGCCTCATAGGTGCTGTTGACGTACTTGTAGGCGTCCAGGATGGTGCCGTACAGAGCCGCCCCGGTCGGTGCCGCTCGTGAGTTTTCGGCGTACTGCTGGATCGCCTGCCTGCGGGTGATCAGGCCAAGCGGGCTGGGGAGCGGGCCCACGGGTACGAGCGGGCGGTAGGGGAGGTTCCCCTGCAGGTGGTCGGCGAACGCCCACAGGCCCATCTCGGCGCTGTCGGGGACGCGTGCGAGGCCTGCCGCCGCTGCCCTGCCGAGCAGGTGCGCGAGGTCCGGCCCGCCGGGGACGGGGGCGGTGGCCATGACTGAGGAGACATCCATCACCGACAGGATCCGCGAACTCAGCGCGAGCGCGTGCCAGGTCTGCAGCGCCTTCGCCGCCTCGCCGGTCCCCGACGACGGGAGCAGCGTCGGGTCGGAGGTGGCCAGGCCGAAACTACCCGGCCATTTGCCCAGTGCCCCGCTGCTGGCCCGGAACCCCTGAGCCTGTGCGGCCGTGCTGGCGGCCGCGGAACGCAGTTGAGCGCCAAAGTCCTGGGCGGCGGTCCGGACAGCCGGGTCGGTTGTGGTGACGACGTAGGGGTAAGTGAGCGCGGGTGTGCCCTTGGTCGGGTAGCGGACGGCCAGTGGCGTCTGGGCGTGGGCCCGGTCGAACGCGATCACCGTCTGTTCGGTGGTGATCGCGAGCGGCACCCCCGCACCCGGCGCGCTCGCCGGGTGGGCCATCGCGTCCAGGGAGGGTGCGCTGCCATCAGGCGATGGGACGATCTGGGTGTTGATGAAGAACCTGGCCAGGGCGGCGCGCGCATTGACCCCGAACCCGACGACCTTGCGCAGCGTCAGGATCGCTTCGAGCCCTGCCCCGCTCTCGGTGGCGTCGGGAATCTGTATGTGCAGGCCCAGCGCTGTCGGCGGGCCGCCGTCGGCATGTGGCAGGACGGTCTGCCAGCCGACCATGGCGCCGGTGCCAGGCGTCGTGGTGCGGCCGCGGACGGCGCGGATGGTGCCCGCTTTGCCCGGCATCGCCAGCACCAAGGGGGTCTGCGCGACAGAGTGCCCGGTTGCGGGCACGACCCGCTGACCCGTGGGGGTGGACCGGGCGACGTCCAGCCATAGTGCCGAGTCGGGAACCCACGCGCTGACCGGCTCGTCCTGGCTGAGGGCACCTGCCTCGAACTGCGCGGCGACGCTGGGTGGCGGCTGGGCTGCCACGCTCACGGTGGCGCAGTGCCCGTCCACCATCGTGTGCTTGGCATTGAAGGTCTGGGCGAGACTGGCCAGGACGGGTGCGATATCCTCAGCCGCTGCGACGTGCACCGCCACGGGGTGCCCTGTGCAGGAGACGCTGCTGCGGCTGACGATGGCATTGACCGACAGGGCGACGATCAGACCTGCGGCGACGACTCCGGCCAGGATGCCAGCCATAGCTGCATTCGCCCGGCGCCTGCGGCTAGGGCGGTGTCGGGCGCCGTGCCTGGCGTGTGCCGTGCCCACGGCCTCCCTCACCCCAGATGGTCCCCGCCCGGCCTCCTGCTGCTGGCCGGGCAGCCCGACTGTAGCTGAAGTTTTCGCCTGTTAGAAGGCGAATGACCGTTTCGGACTCGTGCGGCAGCGGAGCGTGTCAGCGGTCGGTGACCGCGTCCTGGTACTCCCGGGTCGGCTTGAGCCAGAGCAGGATGACCGTGGCCAGCCCGACCAGCCAGGTAATGATGACGAGGACGAGGAGCCCCACCAGCACCCGCCCGCCGAAGTTGAGGCCAAGGGACAGGCTGGCGAGCCCGAACAGCACTGCGGCGGCGATGCGTGCCCAGGCCTTGCCCGCCAGGTTCACCCTGGCCATCAGCACCCACAGCCCGGCCCCGATCAGCCCGCCCACCACGGACCCGTCCATCCTTGTTATCTCGAGGGTGTGTATCTGGCTTGCCGTGTACGTGGGGAACTGCTGGCTGAGCGCACTGCGGATGGCGCTGCCCTGGGTGAGGACGTACACGACCTCTATGACGCTGACGACAGCCCCGGCGTACATGAGGCGCACCGCCCAGGCGAGCGTGGCGGGGATGGGTGGGGCCGGGGGTGCAGCCGGCTGGTCTGAGGGGGGTGGGGCAGGCTGGACCACGCTTGCTCCTGATGGAGGGTTCCGCTGGGTAGGCCGCACGATGGGCTCCAGGCCTCATCTGACGGCCAAGCGAAGATCATAACCGCTCAGACGCGGTATGTGGGCGGGGTGCGGGCATAGCCCGCGCTGCTCACCGCAGCAGCGCCCAGACCACCTTGCCGCCCTCGTCCAGTGGGTGCCAGCCCCAGCGCACTGAGCACGCGTCGACCACGGTCAGCCCACGGCCGCTCTCCGCAGCGAGGTCCACCTCGCGCAGCACAGGCAGGGCGCACCCCGGGTCGGTCACCGTGCACAGGACATAAGGCGCATGTCCGAGCAGGCCCAGGCGGACCGGGCGCTCGATGGGGCTCCGGCGGGCCGATGGCAGGCCATGCCGCAGCGCATTGGTCACCAGTTCAGAGGCAACGAGTTCGGCGACATCGGTGAGGTCGCCGAGACACCACTCCCGCAGCGTGTCCCTGACGAACTGCCGTCCGGAACCCACGGAGTCTGAGGCGGTGCCGAGCAGGTAGGTGGCTGCGGGCTGTCCCACCCACTCCGTCGCGTGTGCGCCACTGTCCGCACGCAGCGCGACAGAGTGCAGGAGCGCAGCGGGTGACAGGCCGCCAACCTCGGCCATTAACGGCGATGCGGTCGGTTGTCCAGTCATGTGGATCCTGTGCGGGTCGCGGTGAGCGGGGATGTTGTGTCTCTAGACGCAAGCGCTATCATTCCCTGTGTGCCTTGCAAACGCAAGGCCGAATGCACGTGCAGATGAGATCGCTCGGTGCATGTGCGCGGAGACCAAGCACGCGGCGGACGTCTGGCGGGCGATGAGCCAGGCGTACCAGTGGCGGTATGGCAGGGGTGACTAGTTGATTTCTGCGCCGCCGGGCAGCGGACCCACGGTCTTGCGTGTCTTGCTGGGCTCACAACTGCGCAAGCTGCGCGAGTCCAAGGGACTGACCCGTGAGGAAGCCGGCTACACGATCCGGGCGTCGGGGTCCAAGATCAGCCGGATGGAGCTGGGCCGGGTCAGCTTCAAGGAACGCGACATCACCGACCTGCTCGCCCTGTATGGCGTTGAGGAAGCCGAAGCACAGGCACTGGTTGCACTGGCCAGAGAGGCGAACTCCCCGGGCTGGTGGCACAAGTACAGCGACGTCCTGCCTGACTGGTTCCACGTGTTCGTGGGGCTGGAAGAGGCCACCTCACTGATCCGTCTCTACGAGGTGCAGTTCATCCCTGGGCTGCTCCAGACCGCCGCGTACGCGCGGGCGGTGATCAGGCTGGGGCAGCCGTCAGCGTCAGAGCAGGAGGTGCAGCGCAGGGTGAGCCTGCGCGTGGCCAGGCAGGAACTGCTGGCCAAGGACGGGGGGCCCAGGCTGTGGGCCATCGTGGACGAGGCGGCTTTGCGCCGGCCCATTGGTGGTGAGGAGGTGATGCGCGAACAGTTCGCCCACCTGATCGAGGTGGCGCGGGAGCCGCACATCACATTGCAGGTCGTGCCCTTCCGGGCCGGTGGCCACGCGGCCGAGGCCGGAGCGTTCACGATCATGCGGTTCCCCGACGCCGACCTGCCCGATGTTGTCTATCTCGAACAGCTCACCAGTGCCCTGTACCTCGACAAGCGTGAAGACGTGGAGAGGTACACCGAGGTCATGGAGCGTCTGTCCGTCGAGGGTGAGGCACCCGAGCGGACGATAGAAATCCTGAGCGGGATGCTTGAGGAAAGTAAGAACTAGATGGAAACGTACAACGGAATGCCCGCCACTGAGCTACCTGATGCCCTGTGGCGCAAGAGCAGTGCCAGCAACTCCCAGGGGGCTTGCGTCGAATTGGCCAGACTGGGGAGTGGGGAGTTCGCTGTCCGGAACTCGCGTCACCCAGCGGGCCCAGCCCTGATCTACACCCACGCTGAGATCACCGCGCTCGTCGCGGGCGTCAAGAGCGGCGAGTTCGATGACTTGCTGAGCGAGTCCTCGAACTAACAGCGCACCGCCACCGGGCAGTCTCCGGTGGCCCAGCACCAAACCGCTGGCCGCCACGTCACCCCGGCGCTGGCGGCCAGCGGTTTGCTGTGCGGCACAGGCCCGCGTCCATGAATGTGGCACACGAACCAAGACCGACCCGTGTCGAAAGCCCAAACGTCCCTATGACCATGATCGATGCACCGTCACGGACAAAAGGGTGGCCCGCAGCAAAACCCACACCCCTGTCCACCAAGATCGATGTGCGCTCACGGACAAAAGAACGTCCCACGCCAAGAGCCACAACGATCATCACAGTGATCGATGTGCGCTGGCGGACAAAAGATTGTCCGCCAAGCGACATTCATCACCCGGCGAACCCCCGTGGTATCACCCGGCTGGCGTGGAGAGCAGGGCGGACATCCGCGAGAGTGCCGCGGGCACGAGCCAGTAGTAGACCCAGGTGCCACG
>DASYYE010000010.1:0-6857 GCA_035946955.1 Streptosporangiaceae bacterium
ATGGTCGGACCCCCGGGCGCGGGCAAGACCATGCTGGCCGAACGCATCCCCACCGTTATGCCGACACTGGACCGCCCGGCCGCCCTGGAGGTCACCTCGATCCACTCGGTCGCGGGCACCTTGCCCGCAGGCCGCCCGCTACTCACCGAGCCACCCTTCTGCGCCCCGCACCACACTGCGACCAAGGCCGCCATCGTCGGCGGCGGCAGCGGGGTGATCAGGCCAGGCGCTGCTTCCCTGGCCCACCGTGGCTGCCTGTTCCTGGACGAGGCCCCCGAATTCGGCCGGGATGTGCTCGACGCCTTGCGCCAGCCGCTCGAGTCCGGCGAGGTCACGATCGCCCGCTCAGGGCTGACTGCGCGGTTTCCGGCGAGGTTCACCCTGGTACTGGCGTCGAACCCCTGCCCGTGCGCCAGGGCAGCCGGGCCGCGTGCGGCCTGCACCTGTACACCGCTGGCACGGCGGCGTTACCTCTCCCGGCTGTCCGGGCCGCTACTGGACCGGGTGGATGTCAAGGTCGAGCTCTTGCCGGTGGGCCGGGCCGAGTTGCTCAGCGACACCAGGTTCGCCGAGCCGAGTTCGGTGGTGGCGGCGCGGGTCGAGGCCGCCAGGCAGCGGGCAGCCGCCCGGCTCCGCGCGACCCCCTGGCGGCTCAATGCGCAGTTGCCCGGGAGTGAGCTCAGACGCAGTTTCGCCCCGGGTCCAGGCGCCCTGGCGCCGCTGGAGCACGCCATGGACCTCGGCCAGATCAGCGCACGAGGGGTTGACCGCGTGCTCCGCGTCGCCTGGACCCTGGCCGACCTGGCTGGTGTGTGCAGGCCTGGTCCCGAGCAGACCAGCTACGCGCTGGGGTTGTGGCTAGGGGTGGGAGCGTGACCGGTGCGCACTTCCCAGCAGAGCCCGGGCCAGCCACGGCTATCGCCGCACCGGATACGCAGCGGCTGGCCCACGCGGCCCTGGCGTACATCGCGGAGCCCGCAGACCCGGTGATGACCGCCTTGTCGCGGTCATGGACGCCTGCCGAGGTCATCGCACTCCTGCGAGCCGGCGGCGTGCCCGGTGGCCCCTGGCCGGGACTGGACCGTCGGCTCCCGCGCTGGCTTACCCGGCTGCGAGAAGCCCCGACCGAGGCCACGCTGGACAGCTGGCACCGCGCTGGCATCCGGCTGGTCATCCCCAGCGACCCTGAATGGCCGACCCAGCTCGACTCGCTCGGTGCCGCGCGGCCGTGGGCACTGTGGGTGCGCGGCCATGGAGATCTGCGCTATGCGTGTCTGCGGTCCGTCTCGGTGGTGGGGACGAGGGCCGCCACCGCCTACGGCAACCACGTGTGTGCCGACATCACGGTCACCCTGGCTGAGCGTGGGTGGACGGTCGTGTCTGGCGGGGCATATGGCATCGATGCCTGCGCACACCGGAGCGCGCTCGCGGCAGGTGGATCGACGGTCGCGGTCCTCGCCTGTGGGGCCGACGTGACCTACCCACGGGGGCACGAGGAGCTGTTCGACCGCATCGTGGGCCGTGGAGTGGTCGTGAGCGAGTGGCCGCCCGGCCGTCTTCCCACTAAGCGGGGCTTCCTGACGCGTAACCGGGTGATCGCGGCACTGAGCCGGGGGACTGTCGTTGTCGAGGCTGCCTCGCGCAGCGGCGCACTCAACACGGCCCGCCATGCCCGTGACCAGAACCGGCCGCTGATGGCAGTGCCCGGTCCCGTCACCTCGTCCCAGTCAGCGGGCTGCCACGAGATCATCAGGAACTGGGGGGCCATCTGCGTCACGAGCGCGGCTGACGTCGTCGAAGTGCTGGCCTTCGCAGACGACGAGCCCATGCGGGAAGGCCGCCACCCCCTCCTCCCACTCGACCAGCTAGACCTCGAAACCAGCCAAGTGCTCAGCGTGGTCCCCGGCCGCACAGGCCGCGGGCCGGCCAGCATCGCTGCCGCAGCCGGGGTTGGTCTCGACACGGTCATGCGCTGCCTGGGCCTGCTGGCATCGGCGGGTTTCATCGAACGCTGCCCACAGGGCTGGCGGAAACGCCGTGAGTCCCAGTAACCATTGGTCCCCGCTGGCGTGCCCCACACTGGGAACGTGGGCACGCCGACGGAACCCCGCGGGGACACCGCACCGCCGCCTCTACCGGAGGCCCTGGCCGCCGCGCTGGCGGCGTTCCAGCGTCATCTTGCGGGGGAGCGGGGCCTGTCCGGCCATACCGTGCGCGCCTATGTGGGCGATGCCGGCTCGCTGCTGGCGCACGCGGCCAGCACGGGAATCAGCTCACCGGGTGGGCTGGACACCGACCTCATGCGCAGCTGGCTGGCGGTCTCCTACGGCGGTGGCTACTCGCGGGCCACCATGGCCCGGCGTTCCGCTGCGGCGCGTACCTTTACTGCGTTCGCCCACGCGCGGGGCCTCCTGGCCCATGACCCGGGCCGTCTGCTCGGGACCATGCGTGCCCAGCGCCGTCTCCCTCACGTGCTCACCCAGGAGCAGATGGCGGCGGCGCTCGGGGCGGTCCCGCTGGCCTCCGCAGGCTCTGCCGTGCTGGAGGCCCACGACGGGCTGGGGGAGCAAAGTACAGGGGGGGAGGCCAGCGGGCTGGAGCAGGCGCTGGCGTTGCGGGATACCGCCATCATGGAGTTGCTGTACGCGAGCGGGATCCGGGTGAGTGAGCTGTGTGGGCTGGACGTTGGTGACCTGGATGGGGGACGCAACACGGTGCGGGTGATGGGGAAGGGTGGGCGCGAGCGCACTGTGCCGGTGGGTATCCCGGCGGTCGGGGCGGTCCAGGGGTGGGTGCGTGACGGCCGCCCGCTGGTGGTGGTGGCTCGCAGTGGTCACGCGTTGTTCCTGGGTGCGCGGGGCGGGCGTCTTGATCCGCGTACGGCTCGGCGGGTGGTGCATGCGCGGCTGGGGGCGGTGCCGGAGGTGCCTGACGCGGGTCCGCATGGCATGCGTCACGCGGCTGCGACGCACTTGCTGGAGGGTGGCGCGGACCTGCGCAGTGTGCAGGAGTTCCTGGGGCATGCGTCGCTGGCGAGCACCCAGATCTACACTCATGTCTCGGTGGAGCGCCTGGAGTCCGCCTACCGGCAGGCCCACCCCCGCGCCTGAGGTCCGCTCTGAGTGGTGCCGCCGTGGTCCTTGGAGTGCCGCACGTGGTCAGCGAAGCCGGACGGGTGTTATGGGGTGATCACGATGGATGTGGGGTTGGGGCTGATGGGAATGGCCTTGCCCGCGGTGTTGGTGGCGGTGTTGATCGGGGTGACGCCGGAGGGGTTGTTCCCCGCTCCGTGCACATTCGGGCAGGCGACGTAGGCGGTCTTCGCTCCGGGTGTGAAGGCGATCTGGTAGGCCAGGCTCCCCGTCGTGGTGATGGGTTTGCCGGCGGTGTTGGTGGCGGTGCGGATCGGGATGACCTGGCCCAGGGTGCTGAATTTGCCGGCGCCGAGGACGTAGGCGGTTTTGCCGTCGGGTGTGACCGCCAAGGTGACGCCGAAGAATCCCTTGGGCAGCATGATGGCCTTGGCGGGGGTGTTGGTCGCTGTGCTGATGGGGGTCACCGAATTGGGGGTCGCCCGGTTTTCGAACGAGTTGATGACGTAGGCGGTCTTGCCGTCGGGGGTGATCGTGATGGCGTCCGCGCCCCGGCCGACCTTGATCGGTGGGCCGGGGGTGTTGGTGGTGGTGCGGATCGGCGTCACGCTGCCAGGCCGTGAGCCGTCGTTGCCGTTGACGACGTAGGCGGTCTTGCCGTCCGGGGTGATCGCGATCCCGGACGAGCCGGGCCCCACCGTGATGGGCTTGCCGGCGGTGTTGGTGGCGGTGCTGATCGGGAACACCTTGTCGTTGACGTTTCTGTTGGCGGGGGAGGTCACGACGTAGACGGTCTTGCTGTCGGGGGTGACCGCGATCCAGTAAGGGCAGGCGCCGACCTTGATGGGCGGGCCGGCGGTTTTGGTGGCGGTGCTGACCGGGGTCACCGTGCCGGAGATGTTGTTGACCACGTAGACGGTCTTGCCGTTAGGGGTGATCGCCATGGTCAGGGGGTCGTTACCGACCTTGGTGGGCGTGCCTGGGGTGTGGGTGGCGGTGCTGACCGGGGTCAAGCTGCCCTTGAAGGGATAAGTCCCGGTGTTCGCGAGGACGTAGGCGGTCTTGCCGTCGGGGGTGAGCACGATGTCGTCGGGGGCATTGCTGACTTTGATGGGCGGGCCGGCGGTGTTGGTGGCGGTGCTGATGGGGAACACCTGCCCAGGGACGCCGTCGGCAGGCACAAAAGCGGTCGGTGCTGAACCGCCCGGTCGGCCGACCGCCGTGGGGGTCTTGGCAGGAGCCGCGGTGGCGCCGCCGACCCAGACTGGCGCGAGCCCAAGTGCCAGGAAAGCCGCACACGTGGCCGGTTTGATTGCACGATGACGCACTTGTGCCTCCTTGTGGTGTTGCGTTGCTATGGAGTGGCACACGGGCCGCTCATGTCCCTGCTTGCCATAACCGGCCGCGGCGGGTTGCAGCCGTTCAAACCGTCGGCGAGATCGCTGGGGTCAGCCAGTGTGGGGATTGGATCGCGGGAGGCCGCGGGGGATCGGCACCCGCAGCAGTGCCAGATTGGCTGTCGTGGGCGGCAGGTAGGCGTAGTCTTCGCCGCCGTTGCGTATCGGCAGGTGGGTGCGCGCGTTCACCCACAGTGGCGCTATGGGCAGTGCTTGGCTGTCGTGCTGGAGTTCGAGGGCTGGCTGCCCGTCCAGCCGGGCGCGGCGGACAACCTCCCACTGCCCAGTGATGATGTCATGGGCGATGGTGGCCGGGCTGAGTCCGGCGCCCGGGGAGAAGTCGCTGCCTACCGCGGCCCGGAAGCTGACCCTGGACCAGGTTCCGGGCCGGGTTTGCGGGGTGGTCCAAACCCCGGCCCGGGTCTGTTCGGACAGAAACTCACAGCCGTCGGCCCCGTTGGCTTCGGTTCTTTGGTATTGCGGGTAGCAGACCTGCGTCTGCCGGGCCTTCGCGATCAAGGGGCCGCCGCTATCGCGCGGGAACCTGTAGACCACCCCGGCGTCTTGGAGTACCGTCAGCGCCTTGGCGGAGGCCGGGATCCGCTGCGAGTAGACAAAACGTTCACGCACCTGCTGGCCGGGGGCCGGCTGAAGCGGCCAGATCCAGTTCTGGGACTCCATCAGCACCCTGCCGCGGGGCATCGCTGCTTGCCTCACGTACACGATGTCGCCGGCGATGCTGACCTGGTGGAACGCGGTCAGCATGGCCTTGCCTACCGACGCTGCTGACGGGAGCTCCGGCTGCTGTACCGGCAACGGCCCGGAGGGGCTGGTGACGATCAGCGATACGACGACCAGCCCGGTCACCGCCGTGGCGGTGGCGGCCGCGGCGACGCTGGCGGCCAGCCTCCGGTTCCCCGTTCTTGGGTGGTAGTCGCGCTGGAGCAGCCGCTGGCGGGCCTGCTGGGGGACGATGATGCTCTCCGCGCTCCTGGCGAAGACGCTGCGCAGCTCGTTTTCGAGCTCATCGGTGATCATGACATGCCTTCTCTGCTGGTTGCCGGGCGGCGGGCTGGCCGTTGGGGGGCTGGTTGTGGGTGAGGATCTGGGCCAGCCGTGCTGTTCCCCGGGAGGCGGTGCTCTTGACGGTCCCTGCCGAGCAGCCGAGGGTTGCCGCGACCTCAGCCACGGGCAGGTCTGCCCAGTAGCGCAGGACCAGCACGGCGCGCTCGCGGGGCGGCAGCCTGGCTAGCGCCCAGCTGAACTCGGCCAGGTCGTCGACCTGCTGGAGTGCCCGGGTCGCGCTCTGGTCGGCAAGGTCGGGCTGGCTGCCCTGTGGTTCCAGTTCCGCCCGGTGCCGTGACCGGCGTTTGGCCCCGTCGAGCACCAGGTTGACCAGGATCCGGCGGGCGTAGGCCACCGGGTGGTCCATCGCGGCTACGCGGTGCCATCGCCGGGCCACCTGGATGAAGGTTTCCTGGACCAGGTCCTCGGCCTCGGCGGGGTCCCCCGTCATCAGGCAGCCGGTACGGAACAAGGTGTCCGCCGCGTCCGCGGCGAATGTCTCGAACCGCCGCTTCGGCGCCCCGCCTGTGACCCATTGCATGAACACCTCCTGCGGCCTGGGACCTCGTCTACTGTTATGAACCCCGCCAGCCACCGCTGAGGTTGAGTGCCAGCACTCGCGCATCTGGCACCATCGCCCTGGAGCCTGCCGTGCTCATGGTGTGTGGGCGGGTCAGGCCAGGGATCGCCCCGGCATAGTGCACCTCGTACCGGCCATCAGCAGAACCCGTAACCTCCGCCGGTAAAGGTCGGCCGTAATACAGGCCGGACCTACAGCAATCCCGGTGATGGCACGCCACTCGTCCAGTGGTACTGCGTCGGCGCTCAGAGCCAGCTATGGGGAGTGTTCCCGTCCCCGAGCGTCGACGGCTACCCGCTGGGCACGTAGTCGGTGACCGGGAGGCGCTACGCCCGGGGTGCCTCCCGGTCACCGATGGACCCGGCTCCGGGCACCAGAGACAGCGGTGCCGGCGCAGCCAAGGTAGATCCCTGGCCGCTGCTTACCGTGGCGCTTCGCTACGCTCCCCGCGGCTGATTGTGGCGATATGTATCCAAGTTTGCCGGGGCTGGCGATCCTTGGTCGTTAGGGTAGGGCCGCGATTACTGCGGTTGTCAGGCGGTTGGTCATCGTTCCGCGCTGGTGACCTGCCCTTGCCCCCCACACCCTGACCGGAAAATGTAGGGCCGTAACTGGGTGTGCGGCAGCGCCGGCGGAGCCGGCTGTTTTGGCTTGCCGGTGGGTGGGGTGTCTTGTCAGGCGGCGGGGGTGAGGGTGACGGTGTAGCCGAGGGCTTGGAGCTGG
>DASYYE010000011.1:0-1689 GCA_035946955.1 Streptosporangiaceae bacterium
CCGAGACCACCCCGATCCCCACCACCATGCCGCCGCCGACCGCGTAGTCGGTCTGGTACCCGGCCAGTGGGCTGATCTCCAGGAACGGGGAGTCGGGATCGAGGAGCAGGGCGACACGTTCGCGGACCAGGAGCTTGCCGCGAGCCTGGTGGCGCTGTGCCGCCCGGGCACCACCGCCCTGGGCCGCTGTGTGCAGGAGGCCGTCGACCTCGGCCAGCAGGCCGAGCATGCCCTCCCGGTTGGCTTGGAACGCCGCGTCGCGGGGCTCGACGGACGTAGGCAGGATGGGCGCTGGCATCAGGCGTCCCCCGGGTCCGTCGTGGCTGGCCAGGGTGTCATCCACGAAACTTTAGCGTCGGGCGGTATGCCGGTTGCGGGCGGATACTGGCAGGGCCATCTTGAGGGTGGCAGTGCGGGTGCCGGGACGAGCGCAGGGATGCGAGCGCAGAGAGAGGACGGGGCATGACGGAGGACACTGGCCTGGACGCGCCGATCACGGCGGTGACCGTCTTCACCGACGGTGCACGTGTGGTGCGCAAGGGCCTGGTGAGCGTGGGACCGGGGGAGCAGCCGATCGTGGTGCGCGGTCTGCCAGCCGCGGTGGACCCGGCGTCGGTCCGGGTTGCCGCACGCGGGCACGACCTGGTCCTGATGAACGTCGAAGTGCGGCGCGGCTATGGCACCGACCCGCTGCGCGGTGAGACCGCGCGGCTGCGGGCGGAGGTCGAACGCTGCCGTGACGCGGTGCAGGGTCTCGACGACGAGGACGCCGCCGAAAAGGCGCGGCTGACCTTCCTCAGCAACCTGTCCGATGCGTCGGCTGTTGCGCTGGCGCGGGCGGTGGGTGCCGGGCGCAGCGGCCACGACGAGCTCACGCGGATGGCTGAGCACCTCTCCACTGGCACCGCGAGTGTGCTCGGGGCTCGCAGGGAGATCGGGGGGCGCAGGCGTGCGGCGCAACGGGAGCTGGAGGCTGCGGAGCAGCGCCTGGCCGCCGCGGAGAAGCGGGTCAGCGCCCCGGTGGAGTTCATCGAGGTTGCCGCGGTCCTGCAGGCCGGTGCCACCACCGAGGCCGAGGTGGAGGTTTCCTATCACGTGTCCGGTGCCGCTTGGCGGCCCCTGTATGACCTCGTGCTCACCGGTGAGCGGCTGGCTGTGTCCTACCTCGCCGAGGTCACCCAGCGCACCGGGGAGGACTGGCCCGCCGTGGAACTGGTCCTGTCCACGACCCGGCGCGGGCTGCACCAGACCCTGCCCGAGTTGCGGCCGTGGTACGTCGGGCGTGAGCAGCCCATGCCCGCGCGGGCACCGAGGCCGTTCGCCAGGGCCAGGGTGGCCGAGGCACCAGCCCAGGCCGCTGTCCTCGCGGGGCCCATGGCGGGCGGTGTCGCGCCCGCGCCCGCGGCTGAGTTCGCGCCGGCCGTGCCCGTCCCCGCCCAGCCAGGCGAGTCAGGGGCCGGGCTGGCCTACCGGGTGCCGTACCCGCTGGCGGTGCCCGCCGACGGTGGCCCGCACAAGACCATGATCGCCCGGCTCGAACTCGACGCGGCCTTGGACCACCTCGCGGTCCCCGTCATGGCCCCCGAGGCCTACCTGCGGGCCACGGTGACCAACAGCTCGTCGCTGCTGCTGCTGCCAGGCCCGGCGCGGGTCTTCCACGGCAGCCAGTTCGTCGGGGAGACCATGCTG
>DASYYE010000012.1:0-6012 GCA_035946955.1 Streptosporangiaceae bacterium
GACCATGGGCTCGCCCGGCTTCATGTCACCGGAGCAGGTCGAGGGCAGGGAAGTGGGGCCGGCCAGCGACGTCTTCAGCCTTGGCGCAGTGCTCGCCTACGCGGCGACCGGCCAGAACCCGTTCGGGGACGGCGCGGTGACGGCCCTGATGTACCGCGTCGTCCACGGCGCCCCAGCACTGGATGGCATACCTGAGCCACTGCGGTCGGCGGTTGGCTGGTGCCTGGCCAAAGACCCAGCGCAGCGTCCTAGCCCTGCTGACCTGCTGGCTCACCTGAACGGTGAAAAGCCTGCGCCCGCCGGGTCTCGCTATCTCGCCGCCTCAGCCAGCCCTTCGGCCGTGGCAGCCTCGGGTGCCCGCACCAGTGTCGCTGCCCATCCGCCATACTCAGCGGCCGCCGACCCCGCCAGGCTGCGGACGAGACAGCGGGCCGCGCTGGCCGCAGTGGCGACTGTGCTCATCGGTGGTATCGCAGCCGTAGCACTGCTCACGGCCCACCAAACCGCCTCCGACCTCGCCTCCAACCACCGCACGAAGCCGAGCAGCAGCACGAGGCCGAGCAGCAGTGCCTCCGCTGCCGTGCTACGGGCACTCCCCCCGCAGGCTGTCGTCAAGACGTTCATCGACGCGGTCAACGCCCACGACTGGCCACAGGTATGGCAGCTGGGCGGCAAGAACCTCGGCATGACCTACTCCGCAATGGTCGCCGGGTTCGGCAGTACCAGCCACGACGTGCTCACGGCCATGACCACCAACGGTGACACGGTCTCGGCACGTGTCGACGACATCGGGGCCACCGGCAGCGCCCAGGTCTACGCCTTGGTCTACACAGTGCAGAACGGCGCCATCACCTCCTACCAGCAGACCCTGCTGGCCAGACAACCCGCCCGATGCCTCCCCAGCCGAGCCCACTGTTCCGGCGCGGGCCGGGCGGGCTAGCGGTCAGACGAGCGAGGGCGGTACAGCTGGAACGTCTCGAACTCGGTGTAGTTCGGTGTGGGTGCGCCGTGGCTGCCGGTGGCCGGGTCGGTCGGGTCCGCGCCGACCGCGTGGAAGTAGCTGACCGTGATGGTTGTCGGCTCGCCCTTGCTGCCGGGGTCCACGTCGAAGACGGCGATCCCGTAGCCCGTGGACGGGTCACGCTTGGCCGACCAGACAGCATCCTCGACCGCGTCCGCTGGCGGACGGCCGTAGGCGCCCGGGTTCGTTGCTGAGGGCACCGGGTGGTTGGGCCGGGTGAATACCTTGGCCTGCGGGAGGCCGTCCGTGGCGTCCACGCCGTAGTTGTCGAGGTTGGCGCTGGTGCCGCCGCAGCCGAGGATCATGTGCACGGTCCCCTTGCTGGTGTCGAACGCGCCGGTGTCCACGGTGGTCACCGGGTGCGGGCACAGCGTCTGGACCGGCTGGCCGGTCGCGACCTCGTGGCCGACATAGTTGTCGAACCCGCGGCACGGGAACGAGCGCTCATAGTCGTGGTCGTGCCCGTTCACCACCAGGTCGACGTGGTAGCGGTCGAACAACGGCAGCCACTCCTGCCGGATCCCGAGGTCCGAGCCGTTGCCCGTGGCCGAGGAGGAGCACGCGTCCTGGTGCATCTGCACGATGACCCAGTCGACCGAAGGGTCCCTGCGCGCTTGCTGGAGGGTCCGCTCGAGCCAGTGCGTCTGCAGCCCGTGAGAGTAGCCACGGATGTAGAACGACGTGCCCGCTGCCACGGGCGCATTGCCGGTGCTGGCCACAGGGGTCAGCGCCGCGGGCCCGGCCACGAACGCACCAGCATCCTGGTAGACCACATCGTCGGCATCGAGGGAGATGAACAGCGCAGAGCCCACCTGGAAGGAGTACCAGCGGCCACGGAAGCCCTGGATGCCGTTGTCGGGCAGGGAGTACCGGGTCAGGTAGGACGTGAACCCCTGTGACCCGTTGTAGAACTCCACCTCATGGTTGCCCAGGCAGGGCATCCATGCCCGGTTCGCGGCCGACGCCTGGTTGTTGTTACCGAAGTCGCGCCACACCTCCGGCTGGGTGGCCGGGTTGAGGTCGCCGTAGCACAGGTCGCCGTTGAGCAGGTGGAACAGCGGTTTGAAGGACTCGACAGCGGCCACCGCGTAGGCGCTCTGGCCGTATGAGAGCACCCACTGGGTGTTGGGTGTGGCCAGGTCGCCGAAGCTGGTGAAACGGAACGGCGCCCGGCCGCGCGGGGCGGTGGCGAAGGTGGAACTGAACGGCTGTGGGGAGTTGTCATTGTCCGCGGTCACGGAGTAGTCGTAGCTACTGCTGGGATCGAGCCAGCTCAGTTTGGCGTGGTAGGCGTAGACGGTCTCGCCGTTGATGCCGTCGGCGTAGGTCCGCTGGACCGCGGGCACCTCCTGGACCTGGCCACCGCCTTCCGTGAGCAGGACCCGCGGGTGGACCGCGGCGTCCGGCGAAGCCCACGACACCACCATGACGCTCGCCGGGTCATCACCCCAGGTCAGGTGGATCTGTTCAGGCGTGCCGTCCGATGTGGGTGGCACGCGGCGGCCGCGGGCCTGCGACACCGTGACGGGGGGTGCGGCGGCGAGCACGCCTGCGCTGCCCGCGCCGATCAGCACCTGGCGGCGCGACAGCGAGGAGCCCGGCCCTGGGGCGGCCGCATCGTTGTGGCTGAGGACGGCTTGGAGGGTGTGGTCCGCGACGCTGATCTGACCCGGTGTCGCGGCAATGTGCTGACCTGGTGCCGGGCTTTCGGGGGAGGCCTGCTCCTCAGCCTGACCGGCACCAGTGAGTGGCTCTTGCTCCTGGTTCTCTGACATGCGCAAAGGCTGGACCCCCGTCATGAATGGTTCGTGACATGGCCATGACCATTGCCCTCAATGCCGGTAAAGACCTCACGCACACAGCCCGCTCCAGCACTGCGTTATTCTCCGACCTCGCATTCGAAAGTCCCGGGCCGCGGCGGGGTCGCCGCCCAGCCATCAGGCCATGAGCAGGGAGACCATACCCGGCCGGTCGCCAGGGATGGTGGCTGGCAAGTTCCTGCCATGTCCCCGGTCGGCAACTGCCGGCCTCCTTAACAGGGGGCGACTACTTCAATCCTGGCATCTTGTCATAGGCCTAACCCCGCCATTACCAACTGAGCGCCGCTCACCATCGTGCATCCGCGAGAGCCGCGCATGGGAGGACCGCCGCCCGCGCTGGGCTGGGCGTGGGATGAGCATTCGGTGCCGGGCATTGGTGTAGCGGGAGGGCAGTCTTTTGTCCATGACCACGTATCCATGCGCGCAGCGGGCAGGCATGCTTGGTTGACCCAGGAATGTATGGCTGGAGCGCGGCGGGCCAGCAACGCCGCCCGCAATTGTGGTGTGCGCGCTGGCTCATGAAGGAGGGCGGGGCAATGCCTCTCGATCCCCAGGTGCAGGCGATGCGTGACCGGCTGGCGGCAGAGGGCGCCCGCCCTCTCTACACGATGTCGGTCGAGGAGGCACGGGAAGCCGACCTCAAGGCGATCAGGAACGGGGCAGGAGGCACCGAGCCGGTCGGCCACGTCAGCGACCGCGAGATCTACGGGCCCGAGGGACGACTGCCGGTGCGGGTCTACTCACCCGAGACCCGTGGGCCATGGCCACTGCTCGTGTACTACTTCGGCGGCGGCTGGTGCCTCGGCACCCTGGACACCAGCGACGATGTATGCCGGCGGCTGACCAACGCAGCCGGCTGCGTGACGGTCTCGGTGGGGTACCGGCTGGCTCCCGAGCACAAGTTCCCTGCCGCGGTGGAGGACTGCTACGCGGGACTTGCGTGGGCCGCCGCACATGCCGCCGGGTTCGGTGCCGACCCGGACCGGCTCGCGGTCGCCGGAGACAGCTCGGGGGGCAACCTGGCGGCGGCGGTGACCCTGCTGGCCCGTGACCGGGGTGGGCCGACCATCGCCCACCAGGTGCTGGTCTGCCCCATCACCGACTACCGCGCCGACACGCCGTCGATGCGCGAGGTCACGGACCCGCTGTTTTTCAACCCGAACTCCGTTGCCTGGTACTGGGACATGTACCTGGCCAGCTCCGGGGACGGCGAGAACGAGCTCGCCTCACCGCTGCGCGCCACCGACCTGACTGGGCTGCCCCCAGCCACCGTCATCACCGCGGAGTACGACCCGCTGTGCGACGAGGGCGAGCGGTATGCCCAGCGCCTGCGTGAGGCCGGGGTGCCCACACAGCTCACCCGTTACGAGGGCATGGTGCATGGGTTCTTCACCATGACCGGCACTCTGGTTGCGGCAAGGCGGGCGGTCAAGCAGGCAGCAGCGAGCCTGCACCATGAACTGGGATGAGGCCCAGGGCCAGGCTTTGCCTCACCGACCTGCACGGGTCCTTGTCCGACCCGGTGCTCGACACGATGAACTTCCTGAACGAGGTGACCGCACGCTTCCCTGAAGCGATCTCATTCGCGCCGGGACGTCCCCACGAGGGCTCATTCGACCCCGGCAGCGTGGGCCGCTACCTGCGCACCTACACCTCCTACCTGGCGCGGGAACGTGGCTTCACCCCGGCACAGGTCACCTCCGCGGTCTTCCAGTACGGCCGGACCAAGGGCCAGATCCACGAACTCCTCGCCCGGACCCTCGGCAACGACGAGGGCATCTGGGTGCCGCCGGAAGCCATCGTGGTCACTGTCGGCGCCCAGGAGGCGATGTTGCTGGTCCTGCGGGCGCTGTTCGCCGGCCCGGCCGATGTGCTGCTGGCCAGTTCACCGTGCTACGTGGGCATCACCGGCGCGGCACGGCTGCTCGACATCGAGGTAGTGCCGGTCGCGGAGGGGGACACGGGCCCAGACCCCGACGCCATCGCGGACGCAGCGCAAGCGGCGCGGGCGGCGGGCAGGCGGCCCCGGGTGTTCTATGTCGTGCCGGATTTCGCAAATCCCTCTGGCGCGAGCATGACGGTGCACGCCCGGCAGCGGTTGCTCGACGTGGCCGCCGCGCAAGACCTGTTGGTGGTCGAAGACAACCCATACGGTTTTTTCACGCGTGACGTCTCGCCCAGGCCGACGCTGAAATCGCTGGATCGCGACTGCCGCGTCATCTACCTGGGCTCGTTCGCCAAGACGTGCTTCCCGGGGGCGCGGCTCGGGTATGTCGTCGCGGACCAGGACGTGGCCGTGCCGGATGGCTCGCGCAGGCTGCTGGCTGACGAACTCGCCAAGGTCAAGAGCATGGTGACGGTCAACACTGCCTCGCTCAGCCAGGCCGTGGTCGCTGGCATGCTCATCGAGAACGGATACCAGCTCCGCAGCGCCAATGAGGCGGCAGCCGCTTTCTACCGGGCCAATATGCAGGCCGTGCTCACAGGTCTGGGTCGCTATTTCCCAGCCGGCCGGCACGCGGAGCACGGCGTGTCCTGGAATTCTCCGGACGGCGGATTCTTTGTGGTGGTGACCGTGCCCTTTGCCGCTGACGACGCCGCCCTCGAGGTCTCGGCCCGTGAGTATGGCGTGCTGTGGACGCCGATGCGTTCCTTCTACGCCGGCCGTGAGGGCGACCGGCAGCTGCGGCTTTCCTGCAGCTACGTCAGCCCCGGCGAGGTTGCCGAGGGAATGAGGCGGCTGGCAGCGTTCATCATGGGCCAACGCGCCAGCTGACCCGGCCTACGGCACTGGCGTCGATGCCGGCACTACGTGGCCTGCCAGCGAGCACCATGGTCTCCTCGAGCTCCTCACGCAGCAGGCGCAGGACGGCACCCACCCCGGCCGCCCCCGAGTGCGCCAGGCCCCACACCACCGGACGTCCGACCAGCACGGCCCGTGCGCCGAGGGCGAGCGCCTTGAACACGTCACGCCCGCTGCGGACTCCCCCGTCCATGAGCACCGGCAGGCGCCCGGCGGCCGCCTCAGCCACCTCTGGCAACGCGTCGATGGTGGCAGGTGCGCTGTCCAGCTGACGCCCGCCGTGGTTGGACACGACCACCGCGTCGACGCCATGGTCGGCGGCCAAGCGGGCGTCCTCAGCCGTCACGATGCCCTTGAGCACGATCGGG
>DASYYE010000013.1:0-3839 GCA_035946955.1 Streptosporangiaceae bacterium
GACGTCCGCAAACACGTCGAGATCACCGCCACCCGGATCGACGAACACGGCCGCGAACTCGCCACATATGCCTCCCTCGGCGGCAAGAGCGGCGGCGAGACACAAGAGCTGATGGCGTTCATCGTCGGTGCCGCCCTGCGCTATCAGCTCGGCGACGAGGACCGCCGGCCGCGGTTCGCGCCGGTGTTCCTCGACGAAGGCTTCATCAAGTCCGACTCCGAATACGCCGGCCGGTCGGTACAGGCTTGGAAAAAGCTCGGATTCCAGCTCATCGTAGGTGTCCCACTAGACAAGGTGACCGCGCTTGAACCGGTCATGCCGCTCATCCTCACCGTCACCAAGTCCCCGAATGGGTACTCACACCTCACCCGCCTGCGCGGCATCACCGGCCCAGGTGACACCGACCCAGGCACCCCCCCGGTGCCGCCGCAGTGAAGACCCCAGACCAGGCCATCGCCGACGTGACAGCGCGGCTTCGCCGCAGCTGGGCACACACCGTGGCAGACAACCAACTCCGCCGGGCCGGCCACATTGGCGGGCAGACTGCGGGAGACAGCGCCCCGCCCGCATGGCCCCACTTGTTCCCTCTCAGCCCACCGGGCAGACAAGAACTTGAGCGGCACTTCGCCGCCTACCAAGCCGAAACCCTCGCCTGGCGGCAGTGGCAGGCCACCCATCGAGGCGCCGGTGCCGAGCTCATCGACGCAACCAGGCGCGTGCACGGCACCGTCCAAGCCATCCCCACACACCTGCGGGTCACCGACATCGACGCCGCCGCAAGTCTGAGCGGCCGGGAATGGGTCGAACGCCTGGCCCGCGGCAGCAGCCGCGCCGCGGCGCTCCTTGAGCAGTTCCTGCCGCCGGACCTGCCGCGCATGCTTCGAGAAGTCGATGATTGGGGCGACGTCGATTTCGCCTTGCTGGGCGAGGCCGCCGCATGGTTCCGGGACAACGACGCGACCGGCCTGACACCGCGGCAGGTGCCCGTGCCCGGCATGCACGCCAAGTGGCTCAACACCCGCCAGCACCTCGTAGCGGCGCTCGCAGGCCTCGACTCGCTGCCGCTCGCACCACCACACCCGCCAAGAGTCCACTTGACCTACCTAGACCCACAACACCGCGCCTCCGGCGGGCGACGCCATGACTGCATCAGCCTCGGCGACCACGTCCAGTTGCCGTACCCCCCGGAGGTA
Organism: Streptosporangiaceae bacterium; assembly: GCA_035946955.1. Lineage (GTDB taxonomy): Bacteria > Actinomycetota > Actinomycetes > Streptosporangiales > Streptosporangiaceae > DASYYE01. Next base: position 1,194 of record DASYYE010000013.1, read on the forward strand.
GTCATCATCTCTGAGAACAAAGACACCGCCGTTGCCTTTCCAGCCGTGACCGGCGGCGTGTGCGTTGAGGGCGGCGGGTCCGGAGGTGCCACAGCCGCAGCGCTTCCTTGGCTCGTCGAAGCGCCGCTGCTCGTGTACTGGGGCGACATCGATGCAGCCGGCTTCGAGATCCTTGATGGATTCCGTGACGACGGCGTCCCCGCCGCGTCAATGCTGATGGACAGGGTGACCTTCGAGCGATACGAACGATACGGAACCCCCCTCGACCGCCGGGGCGACCCGCTCGGGCCAGGAACGCGCCGCGACCTGCCGCACCTGGACACAGCCGAATGCAGCATGTACCACGCACTCACCGACCCAGGCTGGAAAAGGTACCGGCGCATCGAGCAGGAACGTATCCCGCTCGCAGACGCACTCGCCGCGCTGCGGCTGCTTCAACTCGATCCACGCCCCCGGAGGAGCGTTTGAGGCCTTGTCAGGTGAGGGGGATCGCTGTCATTGCAGTCCGGGATGTCCGCCAGATGAATGGGCCTGGCTGGGCAGTCAGGGCGTCGATCTGGCGCCATTGGGTCATGAATACTTCGGCGGTCTCAACCGGTCATAGCGACGGGGACACCTGGCTTGACATGGGACCCTCGCGGAGGACCGCCATCGTGCCTGGTAGCGGGCGGATCGGAGATCGGCCCGACGCCCGTGAGGCTACGGCCCTCCGCCCTATGTCAAGCCGGGTGCCGCTACGACCACTTGAGGTCAAGCCCCATGCCCGGGAATTTTCCCCTGATCGGGGAAAATTGTCATGCGACTAGGATACGGGCTTATCCGCCGACAGCGTCAAGCTGTTTCCCTGAAACGGGGCAAGCACCAGATAATGACGCGACTTACAATCTTGGAGCTGGCTTCGGCCTTGACGGCTGGGTATGGGTGAGGCGAGCTCCGGCGGGCCCGTGGGGCGGGCGAGGGCTGTGGGGGAAGCTCTCCGCTGCTGTCGCCACGACGCTGATGCCACGGACGTGGCTACTGGTCTCCGCCCGCGCGTATTCGTTCCTGGCCTCGGTGATCAGCTTTTGCCCGGCCTTGTCGATTGCTTTCGCCCGGAGTAGCAGGCCCGGGTCTGCTGGGCCGAGTCCGCGCAGTGCTCGCTCTACCGGGCCAACTGGTGGCATGGCGCCGGTGCGGGGGATGCCAGCTTGGCCCGTTGTAGTGGCCTGGTCCGGTCCTGCTGTCGCGTGGCGCGTGCTGGCGCTGTGCGCGGGGCTCGCAACGGTCATCTGTGGTGCCAGAGTGGAGCGAGGCACGCCGAAGGGGACGGTCGCGGCGCCGAGCGCCCTCGCAGCCTGTGCGCTGGCGTTCTCGGCCTGCTGGTAGGCGGTGCGCACCGTGTCGATGGCTGCCTGGGGGGCGTGCCAGTACGGGTGGAAGATGTTGAGCTCATCTGGCAGTGTGCGGGTGGGGACATACAGCCGCCCAGCGCCAGCTGCCGCGCTGACATCTCGTAGCACGGCAGCGGCCATCCGGGCAAGCGCGTCAGTTGTATGGTGCAGCGCACTGATCAGGGCGGCGGCGTGCGGAGGTTCGGGGGCGAGGTCAGCTGGTCCGCGCACCTGAACCGGCCTGCGGGCGCGTGAAGGTGTCCAGTCGGGGTCGGTGAATGCCAGCCGCCCGGCCCTGAGGACCAGGTCGTTTGTGTCGGTGATTCCCGGTCCAGTGAGGCCGCGGGTTTCGGTGCGCAGGTCGCCCCAGGCGGCCACTGCCTTCCGCCATTGGGCGCATGACCCGGCGGTGGCGTCTGCGGCTGCCAGCAGCAGCGGGCCGGTGCCGGCCACCTGCTGCCACTGGCTGACGCGCCCGGCCACTGATCTGAGCAAGTGCTCGCTGAGGTGGCAGATGATGGCGGCGGCTGTCGCTGACCGCTTCCACGAATCGGTGGTGGCTGCGGGGGACCACGCCGCCTGGCCTGTCATCGCGGCAGCGGTGGCACGCAGCCTGGTGGCGCTGCCCATCATGCCCTCGGCCAGGTCCGTGATTGACTCCGGGGGCTGGGGCGGCTGCCGGCCCGGGACCGCATTGGCTGGGATGGCCATGAGCAGCCCGGTGTCTATGCCGGTCGCTGGGTAGGCGCGCTTGGCCTGCTGGAGCGCTGAGGTCGCCTTGAGCAGCCAGTAGCGGGCGCCATCTAGCGGGGCCGGGCTGACATGGCGGGCCGAGCAGGCGGCCGACAGCATGTCAGCCAGCATGGTGAGTCTCGCCGTCCAGTGGGCCGTTTCCTCCAGGACGGCGCGGGTAACCGGTGCCGAGCGCATGACCGGTGCCCATTCGGAGCGGTCCAGCAGGGCACCTTCGGCGGTGGTGCCAGTGTGTGTGTGCAGCAGGTCCCGCCCGGCGGACAGGGATATGGCGGCAGCGGCCAGATGACTGGCCAGCGGGTCAGCGGGTTCGCTGGCTGCCCCGCTGAACGGTGGTCCCGGCCCGGTGTCCAGGCTGTCAGCGGCCAGGTGCAGGGCCTCGCGGGCATCTACGGCGGCTGGGACCCAGCTGGGCAGAGTCCGGCTGGTGATCGCCTCGGCCTCGTCGTACGGGGCGACGTCACGCAGGTAGCGGGACAAGGTGAGCGTGAGCCGGCGCAGTTCGTGCTCAGCCGGAGCCACA
>DASYYE010000014.1:0-4790 GCA_035946955.1 Streptosporangiaceae bacterium
TTGATGAGAATATCCCGGATGAGCAGGCCACGACGGCTGATCACGACCTGCTCGTGGCGGAGCGCAACGCCGCGCTGCGCGAGGCGTTCGCGCGCCTCCCCCCCGACTCCCAACGGCTGCTCGCTCTGCTTGTCGCGGACCCCCCGGTGCCGTACGCCGAGATCAGCGCCAGGCTGGGTATCTCGGCCGGGAGCATCGGACCCAGCCGCGGCCGCTGCCTGGACAAGCTGCGCCGCGACCCGGCGATCGCCGCCCTGATCAACGCTGACGCTGCGAGCGCGGCCGGTGAGATACACGGCCAGTCACCGGGCGGCGGCTCATGAACGCTATCCTCTACGGCAACCTGCGTGCCGAGATCGTGAGCAATTTGGGTGCGCAGATTCAGCGGGTTAGTCCCCGGCGGGCCACGATTGACCTGTTCCGACCCCGCCAGCCGTTGGCGCTCCAGAAACCCCTGATGCTTGACCGGGAGCAGGAGGCAGCTGACGCGTTCGCTGCCATCCGAGCCGGGCGGCCCGCCGGATTCTATGCGGCCTGCGGATACGGCAAGACGACGCTGCTGCAGAACATCGCGGCTATCGCGTCAGAACGTGGTGTCGCCCCGAGCTGCGTCTATCTGCGGGCAGACGGAGATCGTGTCGCGGATCTGCTCCAGGATCTGGTGGCCAGGCTGTATGTCTGCGATCAGCCGGTCAAGCCCACCCCGCGGGAGTGCGCCCAGCTGCTCGGCCAGGTCAGCGCCGTCGTCGCCGTCGATGACCTGCGCGCAAGTCCCGACCAGATCAGGTATCTCGTTGACGTACTGTCCGGCTGCAGCCTGGTGATGGGCTCCGCCCAGCCGGTTCTGGGCCGCCGCGGCAGTTCCTGGAAGCTGGGCGGGCTGCCCGAAGAGAGCGCGCTCACGTTGGTCGCCGGCGACGTCGGGCGGCCGCTCACCACTGAGGAGCTTGCCGCGGCCCCGCGCCTGGTGGCCGCAGTGGACGGCCAGCCGCTGCACCTGAGGCAGTGCGCGGCGCTGGCGCGCGAGGGCCGGCATTCCCTCCGGTCCCTTGCCCGGCAGGCGGTGCATGACCCGGAGGTCCTGGACCGGCTCAGCATTAATGCGCTCGCCCGGCACGAGAGGCGCGCGCTGGCCGTGCTGGCACTTGCTGCGGGCACCTTGCTGCCGGCTGCCGTCGTTGACGCCATCGGCCAGATCGCCTACCTGGCCCAGTGGCTCGAGTCACTGCACCGGCACGGCCTGGCCGAGCAGTGTGACGACCGGTTCGGCCTGCCTGTGTGCAAGGCAGAAAGCTACCGTCACATGCTGCTCAAAGATCTGGACCTGGCAGCTGCGGCGCGCGGGCTCAGCAGCTGGCTGACCGCAGCGGACCCCACCGCGGCGGAGTCCCAGTCAGCAGCGGAAGCGGCCCTGGCCATGATCGAGTTCGCCGCCGAACGCGGTGACTGGACAACGGTGCTGCGGCTGGCCCGCGCCGCCGAGCGGGTCTTGTTCCTCGCCGGGCGGTGGGAGGCCTGGCACCACACGCTCGGCCAGGGACTGGACGCGGCCCGGGCGTCGGGCGACCGGGCCGCTGAGGCGTTCTTCACCCACCAGCAGGGCACGCTGGCGTTCTGCCAGGACCAGCTTCAGGACGCACACCGGCTGCTCCAGCAGGCGCTGACCCTGCGTGAGCAGATCGGCGACGCCGACGGCGCCCGCATTACCCGCCACAACCTGCAGCTGCTCGAGCTGCCAGATCCGCCGTCACCGCCCCGGTCTCGCGTGCCGCGCCGCACCCTGCATGCCCTGGGCGGCGTTCTGGGTACCTTGGCGCTGGTCGTGGCCGCGGTCGCGATCACCGGCGCGCTGCGGAGCGGCCTCCCGGCCCAGGGCCAGCCAACCGGGCCGCCGAGCAGGTCCGCAACCCATGCCACTGGCTCTGCCTCGTCCTTGGGCCAGCCATCGAGCTCCAGCCCCAGCCAACCGGGTCAGCTATCGAGCTCCAGCGCCGCGTTGATCTCGCAGGCGATCTCGTTTACCTCCTCGCCGCCGTCGGCGGGGGTGGTCGGGGATACCTATGCCGTGACGGCCTCGGGTGGCGGGTCAGGCAACCCGGTAATCCTCAGCATCGACCCCGGCACCGCCTCGGTGTGCTCGATCACCGGTTCCAGCGTGACCTTCAACAACCCGGGCAGCTGCGTCATCGATGCCAACCAGGCCGGCAATGCGAAATACCAGGCCGCACCCCAGGCCCAGCAGACCATCACGGTCAACGGCACGAAAATAGCCCAGTCGATCACCTTCACCTCCGTACCGCGCAGCGAAGTTGAATATAACGTGACGGCCGCAGGGGGCGGCTCGGGGAATCCGGTGACCTTTAGCATCGATCCCTCCTCGACGAACTCGGTGTGCTCGATCTCGGGATTTCTCGTGACCTTCGGCCAGCCGGGTAACTGCGTCATCGACGCCAACCAGGCCGGCAACGCGAAATACCAGGCCGCACCCCAGGCCCAGCAGAGAATCACGGTGAAAGCAGCCCAGTCGATCTCGTTTCCCGCTCCGCCACAGGGTTCGGCGCCCGGGTCAGCGACCTTGTCGGCCACCGGCGGCGGGTCGGGCAACCCGGTGGTGTTCTCGGTGGATTCCTCCAGCGATACCGGGGTCTGCAATGTGTCCGGCACCAACGGCACCACGGTCAACTACACTGCGGCGGGCAGCTGCGTCATCGACGCCAACCAGGACGGCAACGACAAATACCAGCCCGCACCCCAGGCCCAGCAGGCCGTCGAGGTGAACAGCCCCGCGCTCATCGCTCAGGTGATCACCTTCACCTCCACGCCGCCGCCGCACGTGCTCTCCGGGGGTACCTACCCGGTGACGGCCTCGGGTGGCGGGTCAGGCAACCCGGTAATCCTCAGCATCGACCCCGGCAGCGCCTCGGTGTGCTCGATCTCCGGTTCCACCGTGACCTTCAAGTACCCGGGCATATGCGTCATCGACGCCAACCAGGCCGGCACCGCGCAATACCAGGCCGCACCCCAGGCCCACCAGACTGTGATTGTGTGGATCGAATAAGACCAGGGGCAGGAGTCTCCTGACCGGCTGAGCAGAGCATGATCCGAACGGTGCACGCGACGTACTACGAGGCGGGCAGCGAGTCCGCAGGCAGTTCCTGCTCGGCGAATATGAACAGGCCATATTCGTCGCCATGAAGGCCGTCGAAGTACGCGTCAGACGGCTGGCCGGCTTCACCGACGACATCATCGGAACCGACCTGATGACCCGGGCCCTCAAGCTTGGCGGCCCGCTAGCTGATCCTGAAGCCCCGAGCGGCGAGGTCGAAGGGACCATGATGCTGTTCCGCGGCGCATACGCCGTCCTACGGAATCCCTCAGGCCACAGGGAGGTGACCTTCGACGACGTAACCGAGGCGTCCGAGGCTGTCATGACGGCCAGCCTGCTGCTGCTTACCCCGGCTGGCGGCGGGTCGGTGTCGGTGCACCGGCTGGTCCAGGCCGTTACCGCCGATCAGATGCCCGCCCAGCTGGGTGCGGCATGGCGCGAGGCTACGGCGGCGGTGATCGAGGCCCGCCCTCCCAGATGACCCGCAGACCCCGGAGACCTGGGCGCTGTTCGCGTCGCTGCTGCCGCACGCCCAGGCTGTCTTCACCGATGACAGCCACGGCATGGCGACAATCGCCGCCTACCTGGGAGCAAGCGGAAGCTATGCGGCCGCCCGGGACCTGCATCAGAGGGTGGTTGACGCCCGGGTGCCGGGCGCCGAGGACCCGGACACGCTGGCCGCCCGCGCCAACCTCGCCTCCTTCACCGGGTTGGCGGGGGATGCGGCCGGGGCCCGAGACCAGTACGCGGCGCTGCTGCCGCTGATCGAGCGGGTGCAGGGCGCCGAGCACCCGGACCACGCTGGCAGCCCGCGCCAACCTCGCCGTTCACACCGGGTTGGCGGGGGATGCGGCCGGGCCCGTGACAAGTTCGCGGCGCTGCTGCAGGTACGCGCGCGGGTGCTGGGCGCCGAGCACCCGGAGACGCTGGCGGCCCGCACCGACCTCGCCTACTGGACAGGCGAGGCGGGCGATGCGGCGGGGCCGGAGACCAGGACGAGAGACTGCTGCTCGTCGTGGCGCGGGTGTTGGGCGCCGAGCACCCGGAGACGCTGACCGTACTCGCCCACCTGGCTCACTGGACCAGTGAAGCCCGCCGCGGCGGGAACTAGCTTCCGATGTTCACGCGCGCCGGGTTCGCGGGTAAGCCCAGCTGACCAGTGGCGCATAACCGGAGGCGCCCGTGCTTCGCGCCTATGGTTTATTTACGACATCCCGCCGCGCCTTTGAGCACAACTCAGAACTGACGATCAGTGGTGCAGCGCCTGCTCCGATCGCCTGACCGCTTGCATGGTTATGCATGCCCACCGGGCACCAGTAGGTCCGGATCTGCCGCCGACAGGGTCGAGCGCTGCGGGCGCGGCATACGTCAAGCAGACCCAGACCTTGGGCCGTGCCATCTGGTCGGTCGACAGCCGTCAGCTCTGCCAGCCGGGGACCGAGGCCGGCGAGGGATCTCCTCATAGAGAGCAACCTGAGCCTTCGCCCGGCCGCACGTAGCCGTCTGAGTCGATGCCGGCTTGATGTAGCTGAAGGCAGCGGTCGGATAGATCTGGGTTATCTGGTCTTGGCGTCGGCGTTGAGCGTTAGCTGCTGGCTTCCTGGTGCGCTGTCAGCGTGCCCGCGCTGTGCGCGCCATGGCGGGGATCGCGGCGGCCCCTATCATCAGGTGCATCACGACAAGC
>DASYYE010000015.1:0-16515 GCA_035946955.1 Streptosporangiaceae bacterium
CCATGATGAAGCCGGCGAAGATCACCAGGCCAAGCACGGAGTAGATCAGGTGGCCGCCAGGGATGTTGACGAAGATCAGCACGACGCCGAACACGATGAGGGCCAGCAATGCCCAGAAACCCACCCGGGCGATCGCGGTGAGGTCACGCCGCGTGGCGTACCCGGCCGCCCCGAACCCGGCCACGAACAGTGCGGTGGCACCGCCTGCCTGCCACAGGGCCTGCGGGTCCATGCTGGCGTAGGCAGCAAAGACCGGCGCCAGCGCCACCCCGATCAGCAAGCCGAACCCACCCAGCAGCAGCGTCGTGAGCTGTGACGACCTGCGGACGGCGAACTGCATGCCGATCAGGCAGGCGAACGCGGCGATGAACGCGACGATGCCCACGCCGCCAGCCAGGTTGCGGCCCAGGTAGGCGCCGAGCGCGAAGAGGCCGGTCGTGGCCGCGACATACCCCATCGTGTTCGCGAACAGGGTGTGAGCCTGGTCGGGGGTTCCGGCTCCGTACCCCTCGTAGCTGAGTGACTCGCTCATGACCCGCCTTTCCGCTGACGCTGCCCTTCCGCCAGTTGGCTGGTGTCGCAGCTTGGCAGCAAGTCCTGCACCACGAACCGCCTGGCAGACCTCCTGCCACAGGAGTGAGGGCCAGACTGTTCTAGTCCAGAGCCAGCGGGCCACGGAGTCAATACCCGGTGTGCTGACGGGTGGGTGAGGTGGCGGGTGGTGCGGGGGTCAGCTGGAAACCGGGGCACCGGTCAGTGAGCCGAGCGGGGTGCCGGGATCGGCGAGCGCCGCCGCCTTGACTGGCTGGCTGGCGCGGACCAGGGCCTGGATGTGTTCGTTCACGTCCCAGACATTGACGTTCATGCCTGCCACGACGCGGTCCTCATGCACCCAGAAGGCGATGAACTCACCACCGGCGGGGTCACCGCGGAACACCACCTGGTCCCATTGTGTCGCGTACCCCGCATACTCCATCCCCACCTCGTACTGGTCGGAGTAGAAGTACGGGATGCGGTCGTAGCTGACCGGGAGGCCGAGCATCGCCTGGGCGGCGGCTGGGCCCTGATGCAGGGCGTTGGCCCAGTGCTCGACGCGGATCCGCCGCTGGTAGAACGGGTGCCAGGCGTCCGCGACGTCACCGGCCGCGAAGATGCCAGGGGCGCTGGTCTGGAGCTTCGCGTCGACAGTGATCCCGTTGCTGACATCGAGGCCGGCGTCGCTGGCCAGTGCCACGCGCGGCACGACGCCGATGCCGATGACGGCGAAGTCGCACTCGATGCGGCGGCCGCTGGCCGTCCTGACTCTGGCGACCGCGCCGTTGCCCTCGAACGCCTCCACGCCGTCGCCGAGCACCAGGTCGGTGCCGTGCTGGATGTGCACGTCCCGGTAGAAGGCCCCGATCTCGGGACCGAAGATCCGCTCGTTCGGCAGCGGCTGCGGGTCTATGACGGTGACCTCCAGGCCGCGCTGGCGCGCCGAGGCCGCGAACTCGCTGCCGATCCAGCCCGCGCCGACGACCGCCACCCGCCCCCCGGCATCCAGCCGTTCCCGCAGCAGGTCACAGTCGGCCAGGGTGCGCAAGTAGTAGATGCCTTCGAGGCCGGCGCCAGGGACCTGGATCCGGCGGGGTTGCGCGCCGGTCGCGAGCAGCAGCCGGTCGTAGCCGAGTGTGCGGCCGCTGGCCAGCCTCACCAGGGAGGACTCGGGCTCGATCGCGGTCGCCGTCACGCCCGTCTCCAGTTCGATCTGCTGCTGGGAGTAGAAGTCCGCGGCATGGACGTAGGCCTTCTCGCGCTGCGACTCGCCGCGCAGGTAGTCCTTGGTCAGCGGCGGGCGCTCGTACGGGCGCTCCGGCTCGTTGCCGATCAGCACCACCCGGCCGTCAAAGCCCTGGGTGCGCAGTTCCTCGGCGGCCTTGGCGCCGGTGAGGCTGGCTCCGACGATGACGTACGTGGGCTTGGTCATTGACTCCTCCTTGCGCCAGGCTCAATTCTAACAGACACTAAACTGGACGATAGAAGCGCCTGCTAATTTAGTCAATAGGCTTCTCTGATAGAAGGAGGCCACCAGCTGATGCGGACCCAACCAAGCGAGCCCGGGGCGGGCAGCGGGCCTGAGGTGGGCCACGGGCGGTTCGACGCCGACCTGGCCGGGCTCGCCAGCCTGGCCGAGCCGACCAGGCGTGCCCTGTACCTGTACGTGCTCGCTCAGGAGGCGGCGGTGAGCCGGGACGAGGCAGCCGAAGGCGTCGGCGTGCCACGGCACAAGGCCAAGTTCCACCTCGACAAGCTCGTCGGCGACGGCTTGCTGGAGATCGAGTTCGCGCGGCGCACCGGGCGCCAGGGGCCAGGCGCCGGGCGCCCCGCCAAGCTGTACCGCCGTGCCGCCCGGGAGTTCGCCGTCACGCTGCCGGAGCGGCGCTACGAGCTGGCCGGGCAACTCATGGCACGCGGGATATCCGATGCCCGCAGCCAGGGCCTTCCGGTAGCCGAGGCACTGGGCGATGCCGCCGGGGACCAGGGCCGCACACTGGCTGGCCTGGCACTGGCCCGGGCAGGCGAAGATCCGTCCCAAGCAACCCTGCTGGCAGCCGCCTGTGAGGTTCTCGATGCCGAGGGGTATGAGACCCGGCTGACCGGTGCGGACACCAGACCGGCGGTGGTCCTCGGCAACTGCCCGTTCCACGCGCTCGCGGTGGCACACCGGGACGTGGTCTGCGGCATGAACCTCGCGATCATGGAAGGCCTGCTGGAAGGGCTAGGTGGCGTCGGCCTCGCCGCCCAGCTCGACCCGGCCGAGGGGCGCTGCTGTGTCCGCCTCGCGCCAGCCGCTGACGTCAGCACCTGACAGAGGCTGAATTCCTTGGGGAACGGTCCGCCGCTTATCGTCAGGGGTATGACCGGGCATAGCCATCCGGCCGGTGCTCCAGCGGTTCACGAAGAAGAACAGCGCAAGCCAACGGATGTGGTTGGCGACCAGCGTGTGCCCGTGCACGACGACAGCGGTGAGGGCTTCTTGGTGTGCCACGCGTCACAGCCGGTCGGTGTGCCACGTCCTGAAGCCACTGTGCTGTTGGTCGTGGTGCATGGGGCGCTCCGGAATTCGGCGCGCTACCTCCAGCACGCACAACGCGCCGCGGAACTCGCTGACATGACTGAGCGGACCGTGTGCGTCGCGCCGCAGTTCCTGGCCGATGTAGACAGACAGCCTGCGTCATGCGTTCCAGAAGGTGCTCTGTACTGGGACGTGGACACCTGGAAGGGCGGTCAGCCCGCCCTCGCACCTGCTCCGCTCAGTTCCTTCACCGCCTTGGACTGCCTGATACGCGAGCTGACCCGAGCGGTCTGGCCGCCCGGATCGGGGGGAGCGGGACGTCAGAGCCGGGATCGCGTGGTGGTCATCGTGGGCAACTCGGCCGGTGGCCAGTTCGTCAACCGGTACGCCATCGTGGGGCGTGAACCCGATGCGCTGGCCAGCGACGGAATATCCGTCCGCTTCGTTATCGCAAATCCATCGTCCTATCTCTATTTCTCCCCGGAACGCCCAGTGAACATTGGCGGAGTTGCAAGCGTCAATCACTGGCGGTACGGTTTCGATGACCCTCCCGCCTATGTCGACATGGAATCTCAGCAGTACCTGGAGAGATACCTCCGCCGAGACGTAACCATGGTGCTGGGCGCTGAAGACCGCGACCCCGCCGCCTTGCTGCTCGAAATCCACCCGCCAGCGATGGCCCAGGGACCGAACCGCCTTGAGCGCGGCGTCTTCTATCACGACCATGTCCAGAAGATGGCCCAACGAGCTGGCCTTCCGGTGCAACACCGGTTCGTCACGCTCCCGGGTGTAGGACACGATGCGGGAGCAGTTCTGGCCGATCAGCAGGTTCTCGGCATCGTATTTGCGTAGTGGTTCCGTAATCGAAAACGCTGGCAACTTGGGGTGGTACGTACGACGGCCGCGGTATGAGGTCGTGCCTAGCGGGCGGTACTGTGCCGGAACCGCCAGCCTCGTAAAAACCCTAGTTATGGGTTCATGGGGTAGCGGGGAGTGGGTTTGCGTTGTTATGGTCGGCCCGGTTCTTAGCGAGACTCGTACTGGCCCTTGGCATATGGAGGGCGCTCGTGCAGGTTCTCTCCGCGTCGAGCCGCTGGTGGCGTCCGCTCAGCCGGGGGCAGCGTGTGGTGGTGGGCGGCAGCGCTGGGGTGATGCTGGCCGCGGTGGTGGGTGTGCTCGTGTGGGCGGCCGTCGGGACGCCCGCGCCACGGGCGCGGTTGTACATCAACTACACGGCCTGCCTGCTGACGGGTGCACGCGGCGTGGTGGGGCCGCAGGCCGCACGGGCGTGGGCTGGGATGGAGCAGGCGTCAACCGCGACCCAGGCCCGGGTCGAGTACGTGCCGGTGCTGTCCGGGCCCACCGTCGGTGACGCACTACCGGTGCTGACGGGCCTGGTGCAGCGGCACTGCGGGGTGGTGATCGCCACCGGCAGCGCCGAGGTCGCGGCCGTGGACGCCGAAGCCCGCCACTACCCGGCGGTGCGTTTCGCGGTGACGGGCGGCGCGGCCATCAGTCGCCGTGTGAGCGAACTGCCAGCGGGTGGCAGCCAGGAGCAGGTGGCCGTCGACCAGCTCGTCACAACGGCCGTCCAGCAGTCCACGTGATCACTGGGCAGCGGCAGCGTTGCACGCCGCGCCGGGCGGCAGGCAATGGGCAAGTAACGACGACTTTGCTCCCTAATTAGCTATTGCTCAGGATTCTCGGATTTGTCATACTACGTGCGCTTCGGGCGGAGCGAAGGGGACCACGGTGGGCATTCGGCGGGTGCGGGGACTGACCTCTGCGAGCACGGGTAACGGGAACTCGGCCCGCCGTTTCTGGCGGGGTGCCTTAGACCGCCGGCGGCGGCGCGGCACCGGCCGGGCCAGGGTGCGGCTGGTGCGGTTGACAGCGATCATGATGCTGGCGTGGTTCCCGCTGGCGCTGTGGGCGCCAGCGGCGTCCGCGTCAACGCTGAGGTTCCCAGCGCTGTCCCTGGCTGGCCTGCGGGCGTGGGTGCTGGGGCTGCCTTCCCCGCACGTACCGCAAGAGGTGAAGGGGTCCGCGGCAGGCAAACCGCACGCGGTCCCGGCGTCCGTGACGCGGGCGGGCCGTGGCGTGGGCCGCCCACCGGGCATAGCACCAGGCCAGCTCCCCGAGTACCACCCGTATGTGCCGAAGATGAAGCCCATCAAGTCGGGACCGGGCGCGGTGGGGTTCAACGCGGAGACGAGCCGGCTGGTGGCGTCGGCAACCACCGCCACGACCGACCTGTACCGCAACGCGGACGGGTCGCACACCAGGCTGGTGTACGCGGCACCGGTCAACTACCGGACCGCGTCGGGCACCTACGCGCCGATCGACCCGTCCCTCGAACAGCAGGACACCCGTTGGCGGGAAAAGGCGAACGCCATCGCGGTGAGCACTGCCGCCCAGGCCAGTGACCAGCAGGTGGGCCGGGTCAGCATCAGGCCAGGGGAGTCCGTTGGGTGGGCGCTCGCGAGCGCCGCCCCGGTCACGGCATCGGTGTCCGGCCAGGTCGCTACCTACAGCAATGTCCTGCCAGCCACGGACCTGGTGGAGACCGCAGGGCGTGACGGCATCAACCAGTCGCTGGTGCTGCACTCGACGGCCGCGCCGAGCGCGTGGCTGTTCCCGCTGCGGCTGACCGGCCTGACTGCGGTGGCGGCCGCGGACGGCTCTGTGGACCTGGTGGATGCCGCGGGGAAGGTGGCGGAGGTCATCCCGCCGGGCTCGGCTGCCGACTCCCGGCTGTCCGGGAACTCCGGGATGACAGCTCAGACGAGCGTGACCACGCAACTGGTGGCGTACCAGGGCGGGCAGGCGCTGTCGGTGAGCCTCAGCCGGGCATGGCTGGACGCGCAGTCCCGGGTCTTCCCGGTCACGGTCAGTACGCTGAGCCCCCGCGGCGGCCCGGTCAGCGAAGGCCCCGACGGGGCCAACTATGCGTTCTCCGTCGGCCCGGAGAACAACTTCGACGCCTCGATCATGAAGGTCGGTAACGACGGCTCGGGCGACGTAGCCATCTCTTTCATCCACTTCCCCAGCATCCCGGCGAACCTGCCAGACCAGCACATCACCAGTGCCACGCTGCACGTCTGGGATGCCTGGGCGTGGCAGTGCACCGGGACCGCGTTCAACGTGGACAAGATCACCCAGGGATGGACCAGCAATTCGACCATGACGTTCCCCGGCCCGTCGATTGACAACGGTAACCCGATGGGCACGTGGTCAGGGATCGCGCCCACCAACGCGTGCAACGGCAGCAATAACCCCCCTAACCCCGCTTTCGGCGGCTACATGGATGTGCCGATGGACTCCACCGGACTGTCGGTGCTCAATGACTGGACGGTCAACCCGGGGGACCAGCACGGCGTCGCGATCAGGGCGTTCGACAACCAGCAGGACAAGGACTGGAAGCAGATCGATGGTGTCGCCTCCAACGACAACGTCCCGTACTTCTCCATCAACTACGTCGCCGACGTGGCACCGCAGATCAACGCGCAGTACCCCTCCGACAACTACACCGCCACCACCCTGACCCCGGAACTGATGGCGGTCGGCAGTGACCCGGACGAATGGCCGAACCCACTGGAATACGAGTTCACGGTGGAGCAGGACAACAACGGCACCCTGACCAAGGTGGCGGATTCGGGCCTGATCCAGGGCTACGGCGGAGAAAACGACAAGGCGGACTGGGAGGTCCCGGCCGGGAAGCTGTCGTGGAACCAGACCTACTACTGGTATGTCGAGGCCTTCGACGGGGTCGACTACAGCCAGCCCACCGTGTACGCGCTGACAACGCCGGTGCCGCAGCCCACGGTCACCTCCGACCTGTCACAGAACCCGGGCGGCACCGGCTTCGACCCCGCGAACAACAACTACACCACCAGCACCACCGACGCACGAGTGTCCACGGTCGGGCCCGCGCTGGACATCGAGCGCTATTACAACAGTGAGAATGCTGACGCCGGCAGCGCGTTCGGCACCGGCTGGTCCAGCGTGCTGGACATGGAGGTCTCTCCCGGGCTGAGCGATATCTCAGCCAGCACGCTCGAGACCGAGGTCGTGACCTACCCGGATGGGGAACAGGTCGGGTTCGGCATTTCCGGCACAGCCCCGAACATCACCTATACGGCTCCGGAAGGCCGTTACGCCACGCTGACCGCCAACGGTTTTGACTCCAGTGGGAACCCGACCGGGTTCACGCTGATCGACAAGAACGACACCATCTATGACTTCAGCAAGAAGCTCAGTACCAGCCTCGGCAACGGCCCGTGGGGCATCACCTCGATCACCGACGGCCTCGGGAACGCCACGGTAGACACCAACGACACCAACAACCAGACGGTGGACTTCAACTGGAACAATTCCACCATCTCGCCTGAGATCACCAGCATGACGTCGACGGTGTCCGGCCGGTACCTGGACATCAACTGGCAGAGCAGCACCGGCACCGGGGCGACGGTCCCACACGTGTCGAGCGTGGTCACCAGCCCGGTGAACAGCAGCGACCCCACCTCCGGGCTCACCTGGAACTACCAGTACAGCAGCACCAACGGTGACGAGCTGACCAGTGCGTGCCCGCCCACCCCGCCTGGCACCACCCCGGCCTGCACCACCTACTCGTACGGTCAGACCGGCACCACCTACCCGGCATCGGTGGAGGACACCGCCCCGCACTCGTTCTGGCCATTGGACGAGCCCTCCGGCACTACCGCGCACAGCACCGTCCTCCAGAACGAGGGCATCGACAACGGCACCTACAACGGCAGTGTCACCCTGGGGCAGCCAGGGCCGGTCAGCGGTTCGAACCAGACCGGTGCCTCGTTTGACGGCTCCTCCGCTGATGTGGAACTCGACGGCACCTCCTCCCAGAACAGCATCGTGACTGGTGCCAAGTACCAGACAGTGAGCCTGTGGTTCAAGGTCCAGACCGGCAACGACGGTGTGCTCTTCAGCGCCCAGGCCGGGAGCCTCAGTTCGACCACCACCACCTCCTACGACCCCGAGCTGTACGTCGGGACCGACGGCCTCCTGCATGGCGAGTTCTGGAACGGCAGCATCGACGCTCTCAATTCGACCAAGCGGGTCGACGACAACACGTGGCACCAGGCCGTCCTGACCTCCTACGACGCGTCGGGCGGGGACACGCAGGCGCTGTACCTGGACGGTCAGCTCCAGGGGTCTGTCACCCACGCCATCAGCAACACCGCTCAGCAGTACATCTACATCGGGGCGGGCCTGGTCGGCGGCGGCTGGCAGGACATTCCGAGTGCTGACGTCAACAGCACGGATGGCTTGCCCTGGTACTTCAACGGTGACATCGCCGACGTGGGGTTCTGGGACGCCCCGCTGAACTCCAGCCAGGTCATGACGACCTACCAGGCGGCCACCACGCCAGTGCAATTGCTGACCCAGATCACCCGGCCGTCCGGCAACGTCTACGCAAAGGTGAGCTACGACCCGGGAGACAGCCGGGTCACCCAGGTGACGGACAGCAACGGCGGGACGTGGCAGATCGATGCTCCCATCGATGTTGGGTCGAGCCAGGTCTATGTGTCCGCGGTGCTCGGCCAGGGCCCCGCCGACTACTGGCGCCTCGGGGACAACGGCGCCACCGATGCGGCCAACGAGGTCAACGGCGGCACCGCCGTCTACCACAACGTGACGGAGAACGAACCGAACGGGCAGTTCTACGACTCCCCGGTCGCAACGTTCGACCCCAAATCGTCGTCCAATATCTCGCTGCCGTCGCTGATCCAGCCCGGTGGGGGCGCGAACCAGTCGGTCAGCCTCTGGTTCAACACCACGTCCACCAACGAAGTTCTGGCCGGCGCCGACGAGTACCCGCTCGGCCAGGAGAACCTCCAGAGCAACCAGTACGACCCGCTGCTGTACATCGACAGCAACGGCACGCTGAAAGGCGAGTTCTGGAACGGCAGCACCAACCCGATCTCGTCCGGCAGCACCCACGTCAACGACGGCAAGTGGCACAACGTCATCCTCGCGGCGGGCAACGACACCCAGGCGATGTACCTGGACGGGCAGCAGGTCGCCGGGTTGCTGTCGGGTGACATCGACGCCCAGAACGTGCCGAACATGTATGTCGGCGCCGGAGACCTGGGCGGTTCCTGGCCCTCTACCTCCGGGGACACCGGGGGGCCGGTCTATTTCAACGGGTCTATCAGCGATGTCGCGTTCTACAACTCCGACCTGAGCCAGGCCCAGGTGATGGCGGAGTGGAACGCCGTGAAGCATTCGGGGGGTACGACACCGGTGGAGAAGGTGCTGGTCGATCCGCCGGTGACCAGCGACATCCAGCCCGCCATGGGCGACGTGACCGACTACGTGATGGACCCGCTCAACGGCAACCGCCTGCTCTCGCAGACCGATGCGTACGAGAACACGACCAACTACGGGTACGACACTGGTGGGTTCCTGTACGACACCGTGGACCCGAATGGGGACGAGACCATCACCGGTCACGACGTGCGGGGCAACGTCGTCTCGCAGACGACCTGCCAGGACCAGGCGGCCAACGACTGCTCGACCGAGTACTTCGGCTACCTGCCCGACGACACCACGACCACGCTGAGCCCCAACCCGCAGGACGACCTGCTGTCGTGGTCACGCGCCCCAGGGTCCTCATCAGCAACCGACAACACGTACCTGACCAGCTACAAGTACAACACCGCTGGCGAGGAGCTGTCCGCGACCACGCCGGCGGTGCCGGGATCCCCGATGGGCCCGAAGAGCACGATCACCTACACCACCAATACGACGACCGCCTTCATCAGCCCACTTCCCGGGGCCAACCCGCCGGCGTGCAACACCAACACGAACGCGCCCCAGGGCCTGCCGATGACCGAGACCTCACCGTCCGGCGGGGTGATGTCCATCGAGTACTACTGCAACGGCGACGTCGGGCAGGTGACAGACGCCGACGGCCTGGTGACGCAGTACGCCTACGACGGGCTCGGGCGGCTGACCACGAAGACCGTCACCTACGACGTGGGCGCCAGCCCGGTCACCCTGACGACCCAGTACCGCTACAACGACCTGGGCCAGGTGACACAGGAGACGGACCCGCAGGTGACCGACCGGGTCAACGGCACGATCCACCAGGCCCAGACCACCACCGTCTATGACGCTGACGGCAACATCCAGTCACAGACCGTCGCCGATGTCGGGCCCGGTGGCGGGGACGCCTCACGCATGGTCCACTACCGGTACGACTCCACCGACCACCTGCAGGACTCCTGGGACGCCCTGGGCAGCGAGACCCAATACACCTATGACCACTACGGCAACCTCAGCCAGCAGACCGACCCCGCGGGTGACGCGTATGACTACACCTACAACGCGAATGGCCAGCTGACCGGCACCACGCTGCAGGGTTACACCGGCAGCCCGCCCGGCTCCCAGTCGCCCGCGAACCTGGTGGAGTCATCCCGCGCCTATGACCCCGCAGGCCGGCTGGCGTCAGTGACCGACGCCAACGGGGACATGACCTCCTACACCTACACCGACAACGGGCTGCTGGCCACGGTGACCCGCTGCGACCAGCACGCGGCCACCGCCACCGGCTGCAATGCGGCCGACGGCAACGCGTTCGTGGAGCAGTCCAACACCTACAACGGGGCCGGCCAGCTCACCCAGCAGGCGACCAACAATGGCGCCACCACCACCGACTACACGCCCGATGCCAGCGGGCAGAACACCTCACAGACGGTAGACCCCAGCGGGCTGGACCGCACCATCAGCTACACCTACACCCCGGACGGACAGGTCGGCAACGAGACCCTGACCGGCCCCGGCAGCAGCGAACCGGTGCAGTCGCAGACATCCACGTACGACCCGATGGGCAACCTCACGTCGCGGACGGCCTACCTGCAGCCGGACCCAGCAGGCAACCCCACCGGCTGGTGGCCGCTGAACCAGACGTCCGGCACCACGGTGACCGACACCTCGGGCGGCGGTAACAACGGCACCGCTAACAGCACTGTGCAGTGGTCCGGTGGCACGGCGGCCTTCAACGGCACCAGCTCGCAGGTGGACACGAACGGGCCCGTGCTCAACACGGCCGGGTCCTTCTCCGTGTCCGCCTGGGCAGACGTGACGGGTGACACGACCCAGACCCAGGGCATCGTGGCGGAGAGCTCCACCTACGAGAACGGCTTCCGCCTGCAGTACGAGAACAACGGGCAATGGGAGTTCGGCCGGGCCACGGCTGACGCGTCGGGCACCCCGTCGTTCGACGTCGCCGCCGCGCCCGCGCACACGGGTACCTGGACCCACCTCGTCGGAATCTTCGCCGCATCCAGCGGCACGATGACCCTGTACGTGAACGGCCAGCAGGCGGCCACCGAGACTGACACGACGGACAAGCCGTTCACTGCCAACGGGAGCCTGACCATAGGCGCCGACCAGTGGAAGGGCGGCACCACCGACTTCTTCGATGGCGACATCGCGGACGTGCAGGTGTACCAGAGTGCGCTGACCCCTGCCCAGGTGCTGGCCCTGTCCAACGAAGGCCAGAACGGCATCGCGAGGCAAGCCAACGAACTGGCGACATCGTGGACGCTGGACCAACGTGGGCTGCCGGCGTCCATGACCGACCCGAACGGCAACACGACCCACTATGTCTATGACGAGGCCGGCCACCTCGGCATCACCGAGCATCCCGCCGTCACCACGGTGGCGTACGGCTCCCAGCCCGTCCAGTCCACCCCGACCACGATGACGGGATACAACACGTTCGGGCAGCCGACCGAAACCTCCGACGCCGACGGCAACGTCACCACCACCGCCTACGACGCCGACGGCCAGCCGGTCACCGTGACAGGGCCGGCCTACACCCCGCCGAACACAGGCTCGCCCATCACCCCGGTCACCACCACCACGTACAACGACCTGGGCCAGGTCCAGTCGGTGAAAGACCCGCTGGGCAACCTGACCCAGTACACCTACGACCAGCTCGGCGACGTCGCGACCAAGACCGACCCGGACGGCGGGGTGACCACCTACGGCTACGACCCCAACGGCAACCAGACCTACGAACAGAACCCAACCCAGGCGGTGACCGACGCCACCTACGACTACCTGGGCCGGAAGACGACCTCCACCGAGATAGAGCGCTACCCCTGTGCCGCCGCGCTGCAGAACATCGCATGCCCGAACAATGTGCCGACCCCTTCCGCGTACACCACGGATTACAGCTACTTCCCGGACACCAACGGGAAGGGCCCGTGGCTGGCGTCACAGCAGACCCCGGACGGGGTGACGACCTCCTACCTCTATAACGCGGCTGGCGAGACCGTGACGGCGACCGATGGTGCCAACAACACGAGCCAGTACAGCTACGACCCCGCTGGGCGCCTGATCCAGACGTTGAACCCGGACGGAACGCTGTCCACCAGCACCTACAACGCGGTCGGGGAGATGGTAGGCCAAGCCGATCTGACCGGTGCTGGTGTCCCCCTGCGGTCCGACAGCGCCACCTACGACGGCGACGGGAACATGGTCTCGTCCACCGACTTCCGAGGCCACACGACGACCTACACCTACAACGCCGTCAACTGGCTGACCAGCGAGACGCAACCCGTGTCGCCCGGCACCACCATCCAGACGTCGTTCGGGTACGACCCGAACGGCAACCAGACCTTGTACGTGGACGGCAACGGCAACGACTGGTCCACGACCTACAACCCGTGGAACCTGCCGGAGAAGAGCGTCGAGCCGGCAACCGGCGGCGGCGGTCAGCCGACCTCCACGACGAGTTACGACGCGGGCGGGAACCCGGTCCAGGAGACAGAGCCCGGTGGGGTCACGCTCGCCAGCACCTTCAACAACATGAACGAGCTGTCCGGGCAGTCCGCCACCGGGGCCCAGGTCGTCACCGCCACCCGGAGCTTCAGCTACGACAACGCGGGCAAACTGACCAGCGCTGCCACCACTGCGGCGAACGGGGCACCGGCGACCAGTGAGTCGTTCGCCTACGACGACCGGGGCCTGCGGCTCACCGCGTCCGGCAGCGCAGGCTCGTCGACGTTCACCTACAACGGTGACGGCATGCTGGCCTCGGCGGCCGACGCAGCCGGGACCACGGCGTACGGCTACGACAACGCGGACCGCGTGTACACGGTGCAAGACCCCCTGACCGGCACGACCTCGACGTACACGTACAACCCGATGTCGCAGGTGAGGCAGATCTCCTACGGCTCTGGCAACGACGTGCGGGCGTTCACCTACAACAACGAGCATGAGCTGGCGACTGACACGCTGTCGACGGCCACTGGCACCCAGGTGTCATCCATCTCCTATGGCTATGACCCCAATGGCAACCTGACGTCCAAGTCCACCACCGGTTTCGACGGGTCGTCGAGCAACACTTACAACTACGACCAGGCGAACCGGCTCACCCAGTGGGCGAGCGGCGGCAACACCGTCAACTACGCCTATGACGGCGCGGGGAACCGCACCCAGATCGGGTCGGAAACCCTGACCTACAACTCCCTCGACGAACTGACCACCATCACCCCCGCGACCGGGTCCGCGACCACGCTCGGCTACACGCAGAACGGGAACCTGAAGTCGGTGACCACGGGCGGCACGGTCCAGACGTTCAAGAACGACGGCTACGGCCAGGCGGACACCCAGGGCCGCCAGCAGTTCACCTATGACGCGCTCGGACGGGTGCTGACCGACCGGCCTGTCAGCGGCTCCGGGCAGAGCTTCACGTTCTCCTACCAGGGCAGCAGCAACTTGATCGCGTCCGACAGCCAGTCGGACTACACCTACGACCCGTCCGGCACCCTGGTCGCGGCCGGGCAGGCCAGCGGCGGCTCCGGCACGGGTGTGCTGGCTCTTACAGATGCTCACACAGACGTGGTCGGCGAGTTCAGCCCGTCGGGTGCTGCCCTGTCGGGGTCGGTGACCTATGACCCGCTGGGCAATGTCCTCGCCGCCAGCGCCATGTCCGGGAGCCTCGGGTACCAGTCCGGGTTCACCGATTCCAGCAGCGGCCTGGTTTCGATGGGTGCCCGCTGGTACTCCCCGGCGGACGGCCAGTTCAACAACCGTGACACGGCGCACGTGAACCCGTTCCCGGACCCGGCGGCAGCCAACCCGTTCGCCTATGCCGCTGACGCCCCGCTGACCAACACCGACCCGACTGGGCACATGGCGTGGAGCGGCAACTTCAACGAGGGGCAGCGGGGGGCGTGTTCAGGGGCGGCGTGTCGTTGGTACAACCCGAACCCTCAGCCGCGGCAGCAGCCGTCGTGTGGCGGCTGGTGGAACTCCTTTACCTGTGCGGTGAGCAGCGTCTACCACGCGGCGGTGCACCACGTGGTGAGTTTCGTGACGACCACTGCGGATGTGGTGGGGCTGGGTCAGGCGCTGCATGACCTGGGTTCGTTGGTGGGCCATGCGGTCGCGGACGTGAAGTCGATGGTGCGTGACGCGAGCAGGTTCGGGTCGCAGGTGATGGCTGATGCGTGGCATGCGGCCAAGTCGGCGTCGGCTGGGATAGCCCAGGCCGTAACCAAGTATGGGTCGCCGATCATCCATGCGGTGACGCGTGTGGTGTCTGTGGCGGTGCACCCGTATGCGGTGGTGGCCTCAGCGGTGGTGTCGTTTGTGAAGAACCATGCGGCGGCGATCGCGGGGATGGCGGCGTCGTTCGTGGTGTTCGCGGGGTGTGAGGCGGTGCTGGGTGGGGCGACGGCGGGTGTGGGGGCGGTGGCTGGCGCCCCGGTATGTGGTGCCCTGGCGGGTGCGGTCGGCAACGCGGTGTCCTACGGGGTGACGGCGGCGCAGACGGGCAAGTTCTCCTGGGGTGACCTGGGCAAGACCGCGCTGATAGGCGCGGTGGCCGGTGGTGTCACCGGCGGCTTGCTGGGCGGTGCGGGTGGTGAGGCCGGCAGCGCACTCGCCGACGACCTGATCTCCTCCGGCGCCGACGACGCCGCCACGACGGCGGCCGACACCGCGGCCGCCTCAGGCGCGCGGTCGTCGGAAACTGCTGCGTCAGCCGACACTGCGGACACAGCAGCAGCCGACGCGCTCAAACCCGAACAGTCCTCCAGCGTAGAGCAGGAACAGGCACGCGAGGCGCAACAGGTTGAACCGTCCTGTGGCGGGATGAGCTTCACAGCCGCCACCAGAGTCGTGACCGCGTCCGGCAAGGCGGTCGCGATCAGCAGACTGCGCAAGGGCCAGAAGGTGCTGGCTACGAGTATCAGGACTGGGGAGACAACCGTCAGGTCCGTGGCAGCGGTGCTGGTGCACTACGACACCGATCGCTACAACCTGCGAGTTCAGATCCCAGGCGGTTCGGCGGTCATCCACACCACCCGCAACCACCGGTTCTGGGACCAGACCAGCGACCGCTGGGTCAAAGCAGCCGCTCTCAAGTACGGCACCCGCCTCCGCACCTTGACCGGTGGCATCGCCACCGCCGTCGGCGGCCACAACGCTAAGACACGGTCAGGGTGGATGTGGGATCTCACCATCCCCACCGACCACGACTTCTACGTCGAACTCGCCGCTACCGCTATCCTCGTCCACAACTGTCCCGAGGACCTTGAGCAGATCCAGGAGCACGTTATCCCTCGGCACACCCCTGGTGGTGCTCTGGCTGACTCATCCAAGGGCCTGTTTGACGTGGGCGTGAATTTGGAGAAACTCGCCGAAGGGAGCGCAGGGCGGATAGGGTTCTGGCAGGAAGCAACGAGTAATATTCGCTACTTTATAAGGACAAGTTCCATCGTTGGTAGAGATATTTCCCGCGGCCTTCCAACCAACATATACACAATCGTCAGGAATGGCTACTCGGGCGACCTCGTCACAATGTACCCGGGACTGCCGAGAGATATTGTGGGGCCGCAGTGATTCGTGTTGATGTGCGTTCATCGCGTGGCGAGGTTCTTGAGTCGGTCCGCGCCAGCCCGAATTTCGACCCAGTTCTTCTTGGGATTGATCGTGTGGGTTATCCGATTCTCGGGCACCTTGATCCTCATGGGGATACCATCCTTAACGTGATGCAGGTGCGCACGCTTCTGGAGGAAATTGATCGACTGGGGTCCGATAACCGTGTGATTCCGGCCGAGTTTCGTGAGTCTATAGTGCAGCTATGTAAGAAGTGCCTCGCACGACCTCATCAATTCCTTTGGTTCGTGGGTGAGTAGTTTCCAAGCGAAAGTGACCTCTCTCTCTCTCATGGATTACCTTCGTCGGGGCTTCCCGTGGCACTTCGCGGACGTCGTGCCCCAGATCTCGGCAAGCCATGTGCCAACACCTACCAAGATCACGAGCCGTACCGCTCTATGTCCTCAGCATCAAGTGCGACTGCGATATCGGCATTTGTGATGTCGAACTTGGGGTCGGCATCCTGGCCGATCAAAGGGAAAGTGAGTCACTACGCTGGACGAGCCCACGCAGGATTCCCCGCC
>DASYYE010000016.1:0-3781 GCA_035946955.1 Streptosporangiaceae bacterium
ACCGCTGCCGCATGCGGCCGTCCGGCCGCCCGGATTCAGGGTGCTGATTCTGCCGGTGGCTCCGCTGTAATGGTTCTGTAGCCGGCCTGGGCCAGCATCCGGCGCAGGTTGACAACTGCCTGGGTGCTGATGTCTTTGTAGCGGGGCGGGTCGAAGTATTCAGTCTGGGACGCGATGGTCACGGCAACCTTGCCGTCGTGCCGCTCCTGGGCTGAGCCGACCGCCCCCAGCAGAGATAGCACGGTACGCCACTCGATGTTGTGGCCCCCGGGATGCTGGAAGATCTGGCGCAGCGTGTTGCGCTGATGGTTACTGAGATGCGCTGGCTGCGACGGCGATGACATCGATGCTCCTGCCCGCTCCCACACATCAAGAGGAGATGCGTCGACAGTAGTGGCCGCGTCTAGGTGCCGCCGCGCGCCGTGGCCCACGAGCAGGTTCAGGACTTCGCCGATGGCTGGCGCCTGACTGGCGGGTTCTGGCAGCGGGAGGTGCGCCTGGACCTGGTAGCGGTTGCGGCGGCCGTTTTTCTGCTTGACGACGTATCCGGACTCGCTCAGGTCGGTGACGATGCTGTACGCGCTGCGCTCGGTGATTCCCAGGCTGGCCGCGATGTTGCGCAGTCGCATGCCCGGGTCGCTGGCGATGCGCAGCAGGACCCGGGCGTGGTTCGTCAGGAAACTCCAGCCCTCCATCCCTGAAATATATCAGAACTTTTTCTAGAAACAAATTGCTAGTTCCGTCTTTCGGGAATAGCCTGAGGGCAGACACCGGGGAAAGACAAGCCGAGAGCAACCGGGCCCGCACGCGAGCCGGGCAGAGGCCCCAACGACCGTGCCCACTCGGGAGAGAAGCAGCGCCATGACCACGACACCGGCACCACAAGGCACAACCCGAACGCTGCCGCCCCCCTCAGCCAATGGCTCCGCCCCGAAACCCCCCTCTGCGCCGCAGGCCCCCCCGCGCTGGCGCGCACGTACCCGGATCAGCGGCATGCACGCCGGGCTGATCGCCGGCACCGCCGGCCTCATCGTGGTGATGATCTTCATCATCCAGAACACGCACGCCGTGAACATCAGCTTCCTGGGCACTCACCTGCGCCTGCCGCTGGCCGTGGCACTGCTCCTCGCCGCCATCGCGGGTGCCCTGGTGATGGCCGCCGCGGGAACCGCCCGGATCACCCAGTTGCGGAACGTCATCCGACGTTACCGGCGCCATCCCCGGGTCAGCTGAAACAGCCAGGAACCCCGTACCCGGCAACGCCTGGGCAGGCACGGCCGGACAAGCATGGCAGCCGCTTCCCACCGCCCCTGCCTACCCGCCACCCAACCTCAATTGCCAGCATCCCCTTCCGACCCGATAGGCAGCAGCCGACGCGTGTGGAACGCCGCCCATTCGGGTGCAGACCGTTCCTCCGATGCCTCTAGCCCGTGACCTCTTGCACACCACGAAACGAGTCAAGAGCATCAGCGGGACGCGGTCCCACGACCGAATACAAGGTCAGTGATGTCACTGAGGCATGCAACCGGCCGACTTGCCCCTCCAGGGGCAGTCTCGCTCAAACGCGGATCTGGGCTGACTCGCCCTCGCCCTGCGTTCAACACCCGATTGAGGGATCTTCGCCCGGCAACAAGACAGCCATCCACCTGCCGGGCCGAAGGCGGGGAACGTGGTTTGGGGGTCGGCGAACAGCCGGTCACGCCGTTGGCGGCCGAAGTTGAAATCAGAAGTCGAGCAGGTCTGCCGGGTCGAATGAGACTGTGAACGGCTTGTCCGCGTCGATCACGGCCTCAAGCCGGGTGCCTTCCATGACCGCCGGGGCGGCGGTATAGGCTCCGTCGGCCAGCGTCAGGACCTGGACCGAGAGCCGGGGCGTGTGCTCGACGATCCAGTACTGCGGGATGCCGAGTCTGGCGTACTCGCTGACCTTGCGCAGCCGGTCGGTGCGCTCGCTGCCGCTGCCAGGGGAGATGACCTCTGCTACCAGGTAGAGCTCGGTGCCGGGGATCAGCCTGGGTGACTCCTCGATGATCGCCGCCCGGGCGACCTCCCGAGGGACGATGAACACGTCCGGCTTGCGCACGCCCACTTGAGTGCTGATCTCCCATTCGCCGCCATCGCAGACGACAGCCTGCGAGCCGGCCTCCGCCGCGGCGCGCTCAATGATCCGGCCGAGTGTCCGCAGCGCCCAGTTGTGCCGTGAGCTTGCCGCCACTTCGATCAGCCACCCGTCCTCGAGTTCGAACCCCTTGCCATCTTCCGGCAGTTCATGGAGGTCGAGGACGGTGTAAGGCCCGAATTGGGTGCCATGCGGGGATGTCCGTACTCGCATGGCCTCACCTCCAGTGATCGCGGTACGCAGCCCCACTGTATCTCGGCACGTCAGGCAGCATCACTATCCGTCACGCGCAGCCAAGAACGCTCCGCCCGTGCCCTCGCATGGCCTGTCGGAAGACAGCGCCAGCGCAGGCGCCTTAACCGCCGTTCGGAGCGGGGAGCAGAACGTGACAGGGAGGCCGCTGACGCACGCAGATTAGGCATTATGTGTCCGGGATGGCGGTACCTCGATCCGAGAACCGCCCGGATGGCGGCGGCAGGTCGTGACTGGCAGCGGTGGGGGACCGGGTCGCCGGATCACTTGGCGAAGAAGGCGAGGCGATTGCCGTCCGGGTCGAGCAGGAAGAACTCCCGGCGTCCGGAGCGGTCCTTACGTGGTTCGGTCGACGGGGTGAATCCGTGGGCGAGTACGGCGCCGTAGAAGTCGTCGATGTCGTCGACCTTGAGGTAGAGCGTCGGGCCCGATCCGGGCTCGCCGTTGTGGTGGGTGGTGAAGGTGACCCAGAACCAGTTGACGTAGCAGGTGAGCTGGTGGTCATCGCGCTTGCCTGGCCGGAAGCCCAGGTTTTCGTAGAACTCGGCGGTCCGGTCGAGATCCTTGACCGGGTAGGTCAGGCCGGAAATGCTGCTGATCTTCACGATGCGCTCCTTGTCGGCGTTTCGGGCTGCTGCTGGACTGACGTGTTGCTCAAGGCGTGGACTCGGGCGGCGAGCGCCGCCCTGGCGGCCTGGTCGACCCACTCGCGATCGACGCCCGCGGTGACCCGGAACGCCGGCTGGCGGTGATCGTCCACATGATCCACCGCAATCAGCACTGCGTCGTACTCCAGGTCGGCGGCCATCGGCTCCTCGACGACGGTGGCCCTGCCCCGGGCGGTGAAGGCGACGTCGCCCTCGGCCAGGAACGTCAGGGCGACCACCGGCCAGCGCCGGATGCGGCCCAGTGTGTCGCGGCTCCGGTGCAGCGAGAGCAGGATCGCGCGGTCGCCGGCCCGGACCGGCGCCGAGACCGGGATCGCGTGCACGTCCTCGCCGGCCGTGGACAGCACCGCAACCGTCCGCGCCGGCCAGCCCGGCAGGGTGCCTGCACCCGCGCGGGACGCTCGCGGTCGCCCCTTGGACGGCGCGGAAGTGTCGTTCGGGCTCATCAGGACCTCCGCTGGCAGTCTCAGCAAGGACTGAGATGCAAGGACTGAGACGATCCTCGCAGGGCCGTGCGTCATATGTCCAAGACAGGTTAACGCTCGCTGTGATAACGATTCCTTATGGAACTACGGCAACTGGCGTACTTCGTCGCCGTCGTCGAGGAGGCCCACTTCACCCGCGCCGCAGAACGGCTGCGGATCGCCCAGCCCGCCGTCAGCCAGCAGATCCGGCGCCTGGAGGCCGAGCTCGGCGAGCGGTTGCTGCACCGCGACCGGCGCACGGTCGCCCTGACGTCAGC
>DASYYE010000017.1:0-12322 GCA_035946955.1 Streptosporangiaceae bacterium
CCTGTGGGTCGCCGCGGCGGCAATGGCGGCAGCCGCCTTCGGTGTGACCTTCGCCGGGGTCGTGAGTTCGGTCCTTGCCGGGGCAACCACGTCGCTGCTGCTCGCGTTCATCCTGCCGGTGTCGCTGCCCGGGCCGATCTCCTCGATCCCGGCACGGCTCGCTGGCTGGGGCATGGCGAGCGGGGCGGCGCTGGTCGCGGTGGCGCTGTTGTGGCCCACGCCCATGCGTGAGCCGCTGCGGGAGGCGGCGGTTGCCGCGTGCCGGGCCATGGCCGCCCGGCTCCGTGCCGAGGTTGCCTACATGAGCGGCGGCAAGACCGCGGAGCTGGCGGCAGCGCGCGAGCGTGCTACGGCCGAGTCGGCCGAGGCCATGCGCGGGCTGAGCCGGACGTTCCTGGCCACCCCGAACCGCCCGACCGGCCTGAGCACGTCGTCTCGCACCACGGTCCGCCTGGTCGACGAGCTGACCTGGCTGGACGCGATCGTGGTGCACCCCAGGCAGCACTTCGAGACCATCCAGGTCAACGAGGCCGTCATCGGGGTCAAAACCGCCGCGGCCACGGTCCTGGACCGTGGTGCGGACCTGCTCGCCGTCACGGGCGGGGATCCGGGGGCGCTGCGCGCCGCGTACGCCCAGTTGCGTGCCGCCCTGGCCAGGATGGAGGAGGATGCCACCGGCCACCTGCCGGTACGCTCCCTGCCCGCCGCGACTGCTGCGGCAGCTGGCACTGCTGGGGGGCGCGCGGGGGAGGAAGGCGCTGGTGAGTTCGTCACCTCGCTCGAACCGAGCTTCCGTGCCCAGGAGGTGGGCTTCGCGGTCTCGCTGATCGCCCGCGACATCCACCTGACCGCCGCGGCCGAGCGGCGGAGCTGGCGCAAGCGCATCCTCGGCCGACAGCCCGAAGGCCTGCCCGGCACGCTGGCCGCCGCGACCGAGCGGGCGACATCGCATGTCGAGCGGCACTCGGTCTGGCTGCACAACAGTGTCCGTGCCGCGGCCGCGTTGGGGCTGGCGGTCGTGGTCGCGCGGCTGACGGGGGTGCAGCACTCGTTCTGGGTGGTGCTGGGCGCCCTGTCCGTGCTGCGGTCCAATGCCCTGAACACGGGACAGAACGCGGTGCGCGCCATAGCCGGGACCGTGGCCGGGTTCGCCATCGGCGCGGCGCTGATCCTGGCGGTCGGCACGAACACCGCCGCCTTGTGGGTGCTGCTGCCGGTGGCGATCTTCTTCGCGGGCGTCGCGCCAGCAGCGATCTCGTTCGCGGCCGGCCAGGCGGCGTTCACCGTGACTCTGCTGGTCCTGTTCAACCTGATCGCGCCCGCCGGGTGGCGGGTCGGCCTGCTGCGGATCGAGGACGTCGCGCTCGGGTGCGCGGTGAGCCTGGTGGTCGGGGTGCTGTTCTGGCCCCGCGGGGCGGCTGCGGCGTTGCGCCGGACCCTGGCTGAGGCCTACACCGCCAGCGCGGGCTACCTGACCAGCGCGGTGGACTTCGGGATGTCGCGGTGTGACGGGTGCCAGCCCGAGCCTGAGCCTGCCCCAGACGCCACCCGCGCCGCTGCGGCGGCCCGGCGGCTGGACGACGCGTTCCGCACCTACCTGGCGGAGCGTGGCGCGAAGCCCGCGCGGCTGGCGGAGGTGACCAGGCTGGTCACTGGCGTCGCGGGGCTCAGGCTGGCTGCCAGCGCCGTGCTCGACCTCTGGGACCACGCGGATGGTGATGGCACTGGCGACAGGACCGCGGCCCGCCGCGAGGTACTCGGCACAGCCGAACGCGTGCAGGGCTGGTACGACGACTTCGCGGCCAGACTCGTGGCCGGGCGTGCGCCGCAGGAACCGCTCGGCCACGACCAGGCCACCGACAGCCGGCTGGTCGAGGCCGTGCGTCATGACCTGCGCGGAGAAGACGGGAACGCGACCGCGACCGCGGTCCGCATGATCTGGACGGAGGACCACCTCGACGCGGCCCGCCGCCTGCAGGAAGTGCTCACCTCATCGGCCCCTGCGGTTGCCAGCGGGACAGTCAGCCAAGACGGCTGAGACAGCCAAGACGGCTGAGACGTGCACTGTGCCGCCATTGTGTAATGATGTAATCGCTGTCGTTCGGTGATCTTGGGTTGGCGAAGGGCCGATGTCCGACTGGGTACGGGTGCTAGCGGTGGTGGGCGGGGCCGCCCTGGTCCTGCTCATGGTCAGCGACGCGGTCTCGACCCTGGTCGTCACCCAGGGCCGCGCCGCTGTGTGGCGGCCGACGCGCCGGTGGTACCAGGCCACCTGGCGGCTGACACGGGTGCTGGCCGCACACCTACCGGAGCGCGCGGGTGAGGCGGTGCTCAACGTCTACCCCGCGGCTTCGCTGCTCGGGCTGCTGGTGCTGTGGCTGGCTGGGCTGGTGCTCGGCTGGGCACTGGTGTACCTGGGCCTGAGATTGAGCGTGGCCGGGACCGGCGACTTCGGGACACTGCTCTACTACGCGGGGGCCTCGCTGCTGACACCGGCTTTCGGGACCGCCCGTGGTGGGGTCCCGCGGGTGCTGACGCTCATCGAGACGCTGACCGGACTAGGCACGATCGCGCTGCTGATCTCCTACCTGCCAGCGCTCTACGGCGCCTACAGCAAGCGGGAGGCGCGGCTGCTCACCCTGGACGACCCGGCGGGCGGGCGGATGACACCGGTCCGGGTGGCCGCGGTGCACCGCGGCGACGGCGACCTCGACATGCTGTACAGGTTCTTCGGCGAATGGGAGATGTGGACGGCTGAGGTGCTGGAGAGCCACGTGTCCTACCCGATGCTGGCCCTGTTCCGTTCGCAGCAGGCCGGGCAGTCGTGGGTCACCGCGCTGGGCTTGATCACTGACGCGGCCACGCTCACCTGCGCCTGCGTGGACGGGGCGGAACAGCGCGAGCCGTACTTCCTGTACCGGCGGGGACGCCGCGCCGTGCTGGAGATCGCCGACCGGCTCCATGTCCCGCCGACCGCCCCGTCGGAGTGGCTCACCCGTCCCAACTTCGACTTCGCCTGGCACAGCCTCACCACCTTGGACCTGCCGCTCCGCGACAAAGAAGAGGCCTGGCAGCGCCTCCAGGAACTGCGCGCCCCCTACGGCGCCCGCCTCCAGGAGCTGATCGACTTCCTCCTGGCCCCCCACGGCTTCTGGGGCCACTCCGCCGAGGCAACCGTCGCAGCCGAGGTAGCCCAAGCCACCGCCGAAGCCCGCACCCGCACCCGCCACCACCCCTAACCCTCCCGCCCCCGCCAGCCTCCCGCCCCCCAACCCCCTGGGGCACGCCCGGGGCACCCCCACCCCACGCCTGATAACAGCAAGTACCCCCACGCCCGTCACTGCGCTGGGCTTCATTTCACGGATTCTGGCTACGTATCTGGGCATAAAACGGACAAAACAACAGCCAAAACCCGTGATATGTCGCCGATCCACACCGACGTGACGAGACGGCGACGGCGGCGTGTCGCGGGATGGAACGTTGCTGGAGTCGCTGGGGTTGGCCTAGCGTTATGAAGGTGCGGGGCGTGCCATGGTGGGGTGTGGTCTCAGCGGTCGCGGCCCCCGTGCTGCTGGTGGTGGGCTGGACGGTGGCCGCTGGACTGCAGGCGCGAGGCTATGACCCGGTCTCGACGACCGTCAGCGCACTGGCGGCCCGCGGCGCCACGGACCGGTGGGTGATGACGCTGGTGTTCGTGGTGGTGGGCGTCTGCGAAGTCATGACCAGCCTGGCGCTGCACCAGGCTGCCACTGCGGGACGACTGGTCCTGATCGCCGGCGGAATAGCCGGCGTTCTTGTCGCGGCCAACCCGGAACCTGCCGGGGGTGCGTCGCTGCCGCACTCCATCTGGGCCTCGCTCGGTTTAGCGGCCCTGGTCTTGTGGCCGCTCGGTGCCTGGCGGACCGGCCCGGGGGTGCCGTGGGGACTGCGGCGCGCCGCCTCGGCGGTGGTGACCGTGGTGCTCTTCGGCCTGCTGGTGTGGTTCACAGTCGAACTCGTCATCCACGGCGCGGAAATCGGACTGGCCGAGCGCGTGCTGGGCGCCGCTCAGGCGCTGTGGCCGCTCCTGGTGGTCTTGTCCTGCTCCAAGGTTCTGGACCCTGACCGGATGCTGTCTGAGTATGCGGTCGGAGCGCACCGGCACGAGTGACCGGCGACTTCAGCTTCCCGTGGCCCAGTACTGCTGCATCCTTGCGATCGCCTGCTCCTTGCTCATTGCCGCCACTTCCGCCTCGCTGAGATGGGCGCGCGTCAGGAGGAGATGGACCAGGTCTGCGGGCAATCCCATAGACGGTGGCTCAGGCGTGCCCCGGTCTGGCCTGGTCCCGTCCTGGACGCACGCCCAGAAGACAGCCTCGTCTACATCCAGTTGGTCTCTGAGGATGTGTGCCCACATCCTTGGCCCGTAGGTATCCCTGTCCA
This sequence comes from Streptosporangiaceae bacterium, assembly GCA_035946955.1. Classification (GTDB taxonomy): domain Bacteria; phylum Actinomycetota; class Actinomycetes; order Streptosporangiales; family Streptosporangiaceae; genus DASYYE01. The sequence goes on from DASYYE010000017.1 coordinate 4,423, forward strand.
CCGGATGGGAGATCCGCGTCCGCAGTATCCGTCCGTCGTGGAGGTGGAGTTCGTAGGTGACGTGGTGTGTGCCGGCCTTGCCCCTGGCGTCTCTTACCGGCTGCCATCCTTCGGTCTTGCAGAACGCCTCGTGGTCTTGGCGCGTCGGCGCTGGCCAGGTCACTGTGGCGGTCCGGCAAGCCAACTGCGGAGCTGCTCATCGCCGCTCAGGCTGATGAGCTGGACGAGGCCCCAGTTCTCCCGGTGGTTCGGCGCGTGGAGGAGGCGGTCCTGCCAGTCCTGCGCGTATTCGCGCAGCGCCTCGATCATCTCGGCGATGGCCTCATCGAACGTCACTCCATCTGCAGCGACCGGCAGGCCGGGGATGAACACTGACCATCCGCCGGCTTCCTGAAACACCTCGGCACGTGAGGGGACGACCGAAGCCAGGAAATGGCGCAGGCGTGCGGCGTCGAGCATGGCCGTCGTGGCCGACTCGCGGCGGACGGTGGCTACCTGGCCGTTTTCCGCAGCATCGAGCAAGTCCTTGAGGTGGTTACGCGCATCCGTGTAGCTGTCGAAGTGAACGGCGGACATCGTTGAGTCCTCCAGGGTCGGCTGACCACAGTCAACCAGGCTCGTTGAAGTACGTCAAGTACGTCACGTACTGAGTTGGACGGGCCGAAGGCGCGCCTTAGCTGTCGGACCAGAGTTGCCGGACCAGCGGGGTGTGTGGAGGTCTCAGCCTGCGCGGTCGTGCTGGTGGGTAAGGGAGGACGCCTTGCGGGCCAGCACGTCTGTCACGCAGTCGACTGTGCCGCCGAGGGCACGGCCTGGAGGCGCGATGGACCGTTGCCTGTCACATCGACCGGAGTTCGAGGTAGCGCTTGATGTCGGGCAGTGACTGGATGATCAGCGCGAGGAGCGCGGCGATCACGAGCGCTGTGATGATTTTCGTCAGCATGGTGGGTGTCCTCCTCTGGGCCGGCCGGGTCACCTCCCGGCGCGCTCGCCGCCAGGACCGTGGTCCTGGACGGGCTCTATCTCGTCGGGGGCGAAGTACAGGAACCGTCCGTGGCTCGCCTGGAGTTCGGCGAGTGGGTCACCGGCCGGGCTGACGGCGACGTGGACCTGGCCGTCGACGTCATGGAGCACGGCCTCCACCAGTGCCTCGCGGCCAGCCAGGAAGAGGTCCTGGGCATCGGCGCGGCGTGCGCCCGGGCGCATCCTGACCAGGCTGCCTCTGGCCACCCGGACACCGCCCACCATGACGTGGTCGGTACCTGGCGAGACCGAGGTGTCGGCGCCAGGGTCCCACCAGGGCGGGTCCTGCTGGGCTGGCTGTGCCGGGGCGGCGGGGACCGGCCGCAGGGACCGGATCGCCCCGTGCATCCGTTCCAGCCACTCGCCTGGCATCGTGTCGAGCCGGTCCATGAGCATGGCCGCCCGCGGGTCGGTGGCCCTCGCCTCCCGTTTCTCCTCATCCGTCAGGGCGAGCGTGCGCAGCGTGAGGATCTCGTCGATCTCGGTGGCGTCGAACATCTCGCCGGGGCTCTCGGCGGCGACCTCCGCGTGGTCGTAGAGGATCACCGGCGAGGACAGCATGAGGCTGCGGCATTCCTGCGGCCCCGCGAGGACCGGCCAGGTCGCGGTGCTGACGCAGCGTGCCACCTCGGCGGCGGCCCATTCCGGCGGGTCGGTCATGGACAGGAACGAACCACCCGGGACGGCGATCAGCGAGTGGGTCGCGATCATCGCGTACGGCAGCGCCTGGGTGCGGTCCTCTGGTTGCGGGTCGGGCGCCGTGTGGTTCTCGACCGTGACCCGCAGGCGCACCGCCTGGTACGGTCCAGCCACCCGCTTCGCGCTCAGGCCGATGACACCGCCGACCACCTGCGTGGTTCGGACGAGGCGGCCGGCCTTCACGCCCGCGACTGTGACGTCCTCCAGGCTCGTGTTGCCGCCGATGTGGAACCAGACGGCCTGCGGCCCGTCGAGCAGTGTGGCCAGCGGGACGCTCACGCAGCGTTCCCGTTCCACGGCCTCGTCCCACGGGATGAGCGTGGTGTCTCCGGCAGGAAGGCTGTCCACCTCCTGCCAGTCCCCGGTGCCCTCGCAGCAGGCCTGAACCCTGCGCCGCTGCAACTGCAGGAACCGGGTCACGACGTGGACAGTGGCCTCCGCCGGGCACTCCAGCAGGCACTCGGTCTGGCAGGCTGATGGCTCGGTCGGGTCGACCGCCTTGTAGCAGGGCGGCATCAGCACCCCGAACTGGAACCGGGCCTGGTTCTTCTGCGCCGACCCCCGGTAGGGGTAGAGCAGGTAACCCTCGTAGAGGACCGCGTCGGCGACCTTGCGGGCGTGGTCGATGAAGTCCGGGTCGAGGGTCATGGTGGCGGCTCCTGCGCCGGGCTGGCCCGCTGCAGCAGGGCCACCACGGTGGCGTCCCAGGTGGGCAGCGCTTCGCGGGTCTTGAACCGGGTCAGTTCGTCCAGTGTCGCCCGGCTCATCCTGATCCATGCGGCGTCCGGGAAGTGGGTGTCGATGGCCTCACGCCAGACGCTGACCGGGAGCTCGTAGGACGCCTCCTTGCTCCACGGCACCTGCTGCACGGACATGCGCCCGTTGGCGACGCAGAACACCGTCCCGCTGAAGAGCAGCAGCAGCGGGACATGGCCGGAGTCCAGGCCAGCGAGGTAGCGGGCGGAGCCGACCTCCAGGTCATAGCTGAGTGCGACCGGCAGGTCCACCTCGGCGGCGCCGGTGAAGCCGGGCACCATGGCTGGGACGGTGGCCAGCTGCAGGGGCTTGAGTGTGTCGGCCCACCGCTCCCGGTCCCCGAAGAGGTCGTGCAGCCGTTCCGCTTCGGCGTCGCTGTAGTGGCGCCGGGCAGGCTCGATGCGGATCTGGCAGCGCAGCGCGATCGCGTCCACCCGCGACATGCTGGTCTCGGTGACCAGCAGCCGCAGCGACATCATGGGCGCCACCGCATACCGCTCGGCGCGGGCCCCGACGCAGCGGAACGTGAGGTCGGCCATTAGGGCCGCCGCCCGGTGACGGGACGTGCCCGGGATCGGACCGTGTCGAGGAACTCGGCAACGGCCTGGCGGGCTTCGGTGCCGCCGTCAAAGCCACGCCAGCTCATGCGCATCCGCCCGGCCAGCTCGTAGCAGATGTCGATCGGCACCAGGAAGTACTCCACGCCTTCGCCCGACCGCCAGACCAGGATGGCCTCCACGTCGTCCGCCAGTTCGCCGAGCAGCGGGTGGCTGGCCTCGATGCGCTGCCAGTCCTGCAGGTCCAGCTTGCATTCAGTGGCACCGGCAGGGCTCGGGTAGAACCCGGTCACGGCGGCTGCCCGCGAGCTGCGCAGGAAGAACGCGAGCCCCACCGGGACCTGGAGCGCATCCCACTCCGCCGTACCCAGCGGCTTCGCCGGGTCGCTCAGGTACCGGTCGGGGACCGCGCGGTAGTGGGCGCGCCCGGCCGGCGGGTGGGTGAACAGCAGATAGCACGCGCGGCATGCGCACATCAGGGAGGAGGTCTCCAGGTCTGCCACGTGACCGTGCTGTGCGGGGACGGCAGCCGCGCACAGTTCGCAGGTCTCCTCGGCTGCGCCGGGCGCAGCTGGGCTGGTCTGCGGCGCCGGGCCGCTGCCTTGGCGTGCGCCTGCCGGGACCGCGGTGGGTCCCGCCGCCGGCATGTGAGGGGAATCCGGCGGCGGGGTCACGAACCGCCGCAGGCCGGCGAGGCCGGTCACGTGCGGGCCGCCTCGGGGACGGCGACCCGCACGCCCTGGCTGTCAGCGAGCAGCGGCAGCGGGTCGAGGTGGAGGTCAGGGCTGTCCTTGGACCGGCCAGCCAGCCGGACGTCGTAGTGCGTCCCGCAGCCCGGGCAGGTGAGATTCTCCCGGTCCAGGGTGCCGTCAGCGAGCGAACTGCCGCAGGCGGCGCAGACGTCGCGGTAGGCGTACAGGGTGCCGCGGACCGAGCACACCAGGACGGCGAGCCCGCCCGCCGAGGCGGACACCGGCCGGGAGCTCGGCGGGCCGACCTCGGGCAGGCTGACCCAGGTGGCGTTCACGTCGTCGGCGTCCGCGGGCCCGGCACCGGTGGCTCCGGCGCTCGTGGGCTGCGCGCTGGTGCCCGTGGCGCCAGGCCCGCGGCCGATCTGGAGCAGTGGCAGGGGCGGCCGTTCGCTGACCCCCTCCACTGCGACGTCGCTGACCTCAGGCGCGGCGTCCCGCACCGCATCAGTGATGGCAAGCTGCACGGTCACCATGGAGGACGGGCAGCCGTGGCAGCTCCCCTGCAGCCGGAGCCGGGCCACCCCGCCGGAGGTGCCGAGGTAGGTGACCCCGCCCGCGTGCGAGCCGAGGTACGGGCGGACCCGGTCGAGGGCCCGCTCGATGCGGGCGTCCACGTCCAGCGGGTGCAGGTCGTGGACCAGCAGCAGCCCTTCCACGGCCGGGTCGCCGGCCAGCTTGCCCAGCAGCTCGGTGCCGGCCGGGCCGCTCTCGCGCAGGACCGCGACGATCCGGCCGAGTGCCTCGCCGTACGTGCCGACCAGCAGCCGGACCAGTTCTTCGGCCGCGGCGGCCACGCCCGGGCCGGCCCTCTCCCGGAGACCGTCGAGCAGTTCCTCGATCCGCGTCCCGGTGTCGCGCGGGCTGCTGCCTGGTGAGGGGGTGTCGTGTGACGCTGTCATCCGAGCCGTCCGGGGAAGGGGGCGGGGCCCCGCCGTGCCCTGCTCACGTGGCCAGGGTCGCCGCTGCGTAGGGCGAGTGGACGGTCTCCAGCACCTTGCCGTTGCCCAGGTACATATGGACCCCGCAGGGCAGGCACGGGTCGAAGCTGCGCACCGCCCGCATGATGTCGATGCCCTTGAACGACTCCGGCGGGTTCTCCTCGAAGATCGGGGTGTTCTGCACCGCGTCCTCGTAAGGGCCTGGTGTGCCGAAGCTGTCGCGGACGCTGGCGTTCCACGGCGTCGGCGGGTAGGGGTGGTAGTTGGCGATCCTGCCGTCCCTGATCACCATGTGGTGGGACAGCACGCCACGGACCGCCTCGGTGAACCCGCAACTGTTCGCGTCGTCCGGCACGGTGAAGGGCTCCCAGGTCTTGGTCCGCCCGGCGCGGATCTCGGCCAGTGCCCGCTCGGTGAAGTACAGCGCGCAGGCCGCCGCGTAGGCCTGGAAGTAGGTGCGTGCCCGGTCCCGCTCGATCGCGTTGGACAGTGGCGCGCCGTTGCGGTCCGTGGGGATCTTCCATTCATACGTAACCTCCGGCCGCGACACCGTGCGGGGCAGGTTGATCTGCACGCTGTGGCCGGTCGATTTGACGTAGCCGATGTCGACCAGGCCGCCCAGGGCCGTGGCCCACAGCCGGGCGATCGGGCCGCCGCCGGTGTCGGCCGCGAGGTGGGTCTCGCCGTCGAACCAGCGTGGGGACATGACCCAGCTGTACTTGCTGTCGAAGTCACGCTTGGCGGGCCGCGGGATCGTGTGCTGGTTCCAGGGGTGACGGCGGTCCACCGGGTTGCCCAGGGGGTCGTGCGTGACGAACATCTCCTGGTCTTCCCAGTCCTCGTAGTAGGAGCTGCCGAGCAGGATCCGGATGCCGAGGTTGATATCGACGAGGTCGTTGGTGAGAAGCTGCCCGTCCCTGATCACACCGGGGCTGACGAACATCTTGCGGCCCCAGTTGGTCATGTGGTCGTAGCGGAAGTCGCAGTGCTCGGGGTTGTTGAAGCTCCCCCAGCAGACCATGTCCGCCCGCCGCCTGCCGACCTCCTCATAGCCGGGCAGGGCCTCGTAGAAGAAGTCGAACAGGTCGTCGTGCATGGGCACGACCCGCTTCATGAAGTCCACGTAGCGCATGAGCCGGGTCAGGTAGTCGGTGAAGAGCTGCACCGTCGCTGTCGTGCCCACCCCTCCCGGATACAGCGTGGACGGGTGCACGTGACGCCCCTCCATCAGGCAGAACATCTCCCGGGTGGAACGGCTCACCTGGAGCGCCTCCCGGTAGAACTCGCCCTCCAGCGGGTTGAGCGATGCCATGATGTCGCCGATGGTGGCGTAGCCGTGGATTCCCGCGTGTGGTGCCTGTGTGCGGTTCGCGAGCTCGAGCACGCCCGGGTTGGTCTCGCCGACCATCCGCGCGCAGAAGTCAACGCCGACCAGGTTCTCCTGGAAGATGTTGTGGTCGAACATGTACTCCGCGGCCTCGCCCAGGTTGATGATCCACTCACCGATGTGTGGCGGGCGGACGCCGTAGGCCATGTTCTGGGCGTAGACGGAGCAGGTCGCGTGGTTGTCGCCGCAGATGCCGCAGATCCGGCTGGTGATGAAGTGCGCGTCCCGGGGGTCCTTGCCCTTCATGAAGATGCTGTAGCCGCGGAAGATCGATGAGGTGCTGTGGCACTCCACGACCCGCTTCTGCTTGAAGTCGATCTTGGTGTAGATGCCCAGGCTCCCCACGATCCGGGTGATCGGGTCCCAGGCCATCTCCACGATGCCGGAGTCGTCGACCGAAGTCATGCCTGCCTCTTCTCGTCGTTACGGCCCGGTCGATCTCACCAGGTCTTCTGGTACCCCGTCAGCAGTTGGTCACCTTTGGTGCGCCATTTCGGCTCCTCGTCCGCGGTCTTGGCGGTGAAGGAGCGCAGCGTGCGGATGACCGTCCCGTACAAGACGCTGGCCGTGGTGGACACCCGTGCGCCCGGCGGTTCGTCCATGAACGGCATGAACTTGTCGGGGAACCCCGGCATCGTGCAGGCGATGCAGATCCCGCCGACATTGGGGCAGCCCCCTACGCCGTTGATCCAGCCCCGTTTCGGCACATTGCACTTGACTACGGGGCCCCAGCAGCCGAGCTTCACCAGGCACTTGGGCGAGCCGTACTCCGTGGCGAAGTCGCCCTGCTCGTAGTAGCCCGCGCGGTCGCACCCCTCATGGACGGTGGTGCCGAACAGCCACGTCGGACGCAGCGCCTCGTCCAGCGGGATCATCGGCGCCTGCCCTGCCAGCTGGTAGAGCAGGTACAGGATGGTCTCGGAGAGGTTGTCCGGGTGGATCGGGCAGCCCGGCACGCACACGATCGGCAGCCCGGCCTTGGAGCGCCAGTCCCAGCCGAGGTAGTCGGGCACGCCCATGGCGCCGGTCGGGTTGCCGGCCATGGCGTGGATCCCGCCGTAGGTGGCGCAGGTCCCCACCGCCAGCACCGCGGTGGCCTTGGGTGCCAGCCGGTCCAGCCACTCGCTGGTGGTCATCGGCTGGCCGGTCGCCGGGTTGTTGCCGAACCCGCACCAGTAGCCCTCGGACTTGATCGCCTCGTTGGGGACCGACCCCTCCACCACGAGCACGAACGGCTCGAGCTCACCGCGGTCGGCCTTGTGCCACCACTCGATGAAGTTGTCCGCCCCGGTCTCCGGGCCGCACTCGAAGTCGATCAGTGGCCAGTGCATCGCGACCTTCGGCAGCCCTGGCAGGGCACCCAGCACGATCTCTTCGATGCTCGGCTGGGTGGCCGCTGTCAGGGCCACCGAGTCCCCATCGCAGCCGAGCCCTCCGTTCATCCACAAGATATGGACGACGGGCTCGGCCTCGCTGCCCGCCATCGCTGCCTCGCTGGTCGGTGTGGCCATTTCAGGCCACCTCCTCGCTGTGCGATCCGGCTCGGCACCCCGGCTCAGCCCGCCGGCCGGTCACCTGCCCAGTGGCCGGCCGGAAGGCAGGACGGCGCACCTCCACCCTCATCATGCGCGGACGCCGCAATGCTAGACCTTGTGGGGCCCACCGACAAGACGGAACAGTCATGTGGCTAGACAGAAGTGTCCGTAAGGTTGGCAAGGAGTGTACGCGCGCGGCCTGGTCACATAACCTAACGGCAACACGGAAGTCACCTCTGGCGGTGGCGCAGGT
>DASYYE010000018.1:0-65460 GCA_035946955.1 Streptosporangiaceae bacterium
GCACTGCAGCGCCTACCACGCCGTGGACGCCTCCCGCCGCGCCGTGGAGACCACGCGCAGGAACCTCACGTCCCTCTCACACGCGACCTGCGAATGCCGCCCCGCCCACGACCTGCCCGAGGTGGCGGAAGGCACCTTCGACACAGTCGTCATCAACTCGGTGGCCCAGTACTTCCCCAGCATCGACTACCTGACTTCGGTGCTCGAGTGGGCGACGAGAGCGGCCGGCAACGGCCGCGTGTTCCTCGGGGACCTGCGCGACCTGTCCCTGCTGCCGGTCTTCCACGCCGACGTGATCCACTTCCGCAGCCAGGGCAAGATCTCGCCGGACGAACTCGCCCGCCGGGCCGAGCAGGCCATGGCCTCAGACCGCGAGCTGGTGGTTTCCCCCGCGTACTTCGCCAACCTGCCGGGCCTGCTCCCGCGGGTCACCCGCGTCGACGTCACCCTGCGCGAGGGCCGTTACGTCAACGAGATGACCCGCTACCGCTACGACGTCACCCTGCACGTCGGTGAGGGCGCGGACGTCGCGAGCCACGTCGTCGAGCGGAACTGGCGGGCGGACAACCTCGACGTGGCCGGCCTGCGCGAGCAACTGGCTGCGGCCAGCGGTGCGGCCCTGCGCCTGAACGACATCCCCAACGGCCGGCTGAGCGAGGTGCACAGCAGGGTCGCGGCGGCCTTGGGCGACGCGTCCCAGGCGCCTGTGTCCTGGGTCGACCCGCAGTACCTCAAGGCCGCTGCGAACGCGGCAGGCCTCGAGATAGCGCTGCTGCCCAGCCGCGGCGGCGGCAGGTGGAGCTTCGACGCCCTGTTCTGGCACGCGGGTGAGACCCCGGACCTCAGCCTGGGTCCGGCGCGGGCCATGGACCGCGATGGGGCGGCCCGGTACGCGAACGTGCCCGCCGCTGGCAAACCGGCCAAGGCCAAGCTCGGCCAGGTGCTGCGCCCCTGGCTGGCGGAACGCCTGCCCGCCTACATGGTGCCCGCGTTCTTCGTCGAGCTGGACGAATTCCCGCTGACACCCAACGGCAAGGTCGACGTCAGCGCCCTGCCGGACCCCGTCGAGGGGATCGAAGCCACTGCCAAGCCCGCCAATGAGCTGGAGCGGGACATCCTCGCCGTCTGGTCAGAAGTCCTCGGCCATGACCGCATCGGCATCAACGAGAACTTCTTCGAGATCGGCGGCGACTCGCTGCGCGTCGTCCGCGTCCAGGCGCAGCTGGAGAAGCTGCTGGGACGGCCCGTGTCCTCGGCCAAGCTCTTCGAGCACTTCACCATCAAGGCCCTGGCAGCACACCTTGCCGGCGAGGAAAAGGCCAGCCGGGAACTCATCCCGGCACGCCGCCACGCCGTCTACGACGAGGACATCGCCATCATCGCCATGGCCTGCCGTCTCCCCGGCGGCGCGAACACCCCGGACGAGTACTGGGAGCTGCTCGAGCGCGGTGCCGACGGGATCATCGAAGTGCCCAAGGACCGCTGGGACGCCGACGCGCTGTACGACCCCGACCCCGAGGTCCGCGGCAAGTCGTACTGCCGCTACGGCGGTTTCGTCACCCCCGTCGACCTGTTCGACGCCGCGTTCTTCGGCATTTCGCCGCGGGAGGCACGGTCACTGGACCCGCTCGCGCGCATGGTGCTGGAGACCTGCTCGGAAGCGTTCGAACGCGCGGGCTACACCATGGACCGGCTCCGTGGCAGCCAGACCGGTGCGTTCATCGGCGTCGGCAAGAGCTCCGCCTACCACGAGTACGGCGTGACCGTGAGCGGTGGCCTGGCCGACCTGGACGGGTATGTGGGCCCGGGCTCCGCGGGCGGCACCATGTCCGGCCGCGTGTCCTACGTGCTCGGCCTCGAGGGCCCGACCCTGACCCTGGACACGGCATGTTCCTCGTCGCTGGTAACCACCCACCTGGCCTGTAATGCCCTGCGCGCGGGCGAGTGCGACCTGGCGGTGTCGGCCGGCGTGAGCCTGATGCTGTCGCCCGAGCTGCACGTGGAGTTCAGCCGGCTGCGTGGCATGTCGCCGGATGGCCGCTGCAGGTCCTTCTCGTCCGACACCGAGGGCACCGGCTGGAGCGAGGGCGCCGCGGCGGTGGTCCTCAAGCGGTGCTCCGACGCGCAGCGCGACGGCGACCCCATCCTCGCCGTGCTGCGCGGCACCGCCGTCAACCATGACGGCCACAGCGCCAGCCTGACCACGCCCAGCGGCCCCGCACAGCAGCGGGTCATCCGCGCGGCCCTGGCCGCCTCAGGCCTGCAGCCGAAAGACATCGACTACCTGGAGGCCCACGGCACCGGCACCAAGCTGGGTGACCCCATCGAAGGCACGGCCCTGGCGGAGGTCTTCGGCGGCAGCCACACTGACGAGGAGCCGTTGTGGGTCGGCTCGGCCAAGTCCAACCTGGGCCACACCCAGGCGGCCGCCGGCCTGGCCGGCGTGTTCAAGGTCGTACTGGCCATGCAGCACAACATGCTGCCCCGCACCCTGCACGTCACGACGCCCACCCCAGCGGTGGACTGGAAGAACGCCCAGTTGGCTCTGGTCCAGCAGGAACGGCCCTGGCTGCCGAAGGACCGGCCGCGCCGGGCCGGCGTCAGCTCCTTCGGCATCGGCGGCACCAACGCGCACGTCATCGTCGAGGAAGCACCCAAGCGGGCCGGCACAGCCAAGGCGCCGGCACCGCTGCCGCCCACGATGCCGTTCCTGGTGTCCGGCTTCACCGACGCCGCCCTGCGTGAGCAGGCCGAGAACCTGCACCGGCACATGGGCATGAACATTGCCGACCGCCTCGTTGACATCGCCTACTCCCTGGCCATCACCCGCAGCCAGTTCCGCAGGCGGCTGGTGCTGACGGCCAAGGACAAGGCCGAGTTGCTGGACAAACTCGGCTCCTTCGCCCGCACCGGTGAGTCGCCAGCGGATGCCGTGCGCACCAGCGACCACCCCGGGGAACCCAGGCTCGCCATGCTCTTCACCGGCCAGGGTGCTCAGCTGCCGGGCATGGGCAAGGACGTCTATGACGCGTACCCGGTCTTCCGCGAGGCACTGACGGAGACCGCCGCCCGGTTCACCGGACTCGGCAAGCCGTTGCTCGACGTGATGTGGGCCGACCCCGGCAGCGACGACGCCGCACTGCTCAACCGCACCGACTACACCCAGCCCGCCCTGTTCGCCCTGGAAGTGGCGCTGTGGCGGTTGTGGGAGAGCTGGGGCGTGCGCCCCGAGCTGTTGCTCGGCCACAGCATCGGCGAACTCGCGGCCGCCCATGTGGCCGGGGTATTCGACCTGCCCGACGCCTGCCGGCTGGTGGCGGCGCGCGGCCGGCTCATGCAGGCCCTGCCCAGCCGTGGCGCCATGACGTCGCTGGAAGCCAGCGGCGCCGAGGCGGAGGCGGCTGTCGCCGCACTGGGCCTGGCCGGCAAGGTCGATATCGCCGGCCTCAACACACCGGCGCAGACCGTCGTGTCCGGCGATGCCGACGCTGTCGAACTCGTGGCAGCCCATTTCACCGCGCAGGGCCGCAAGGTCAAGGCGCTGACGGTCTCCCACGCCTTCCACTCCCACCACATGGACGCCATGCTGGCGGCGTTCAGGGACGTGGCCGAGACCGTTGCGTTCAACCCGCCGACAATGGCCATCGTCAGCAGCCTGACCGGTGACCTGGCCAAACCGGGCGAACTCGAGTCCGCCAGCTACTGGGTCCACCAGGTACGGCGGGCGGTCCGCTTCAGCGACGGCATAGGCGCCCTGCACCGCCACGGCGTGAACACCTTCCTGGAGCTTGGCCCGCAACCGGTGCTGTCCGGCATGGGTGCGGCATGCCTGGCCGACGAGAAGGGGCTGTCCTGGGTGCCGTCGCTGTCCCGCGACAAGGACGGCGCCGCGGTCATGCAGCACAGCCTCGCCGAGTTGCACGTGCTGGAGGTGCCGGTCAACTGGCACGGCTTCTTCGAGCCGTTCGGCGGCCAGCGGGTGGCGCTGCCGACCTATGCCTTCCAGCGTGAGCGCTACTGGTTCGAGCCGCCGCCCACGCGGGCGATCGGCGCCGGCCTGGACGACACCAACCACGTCCTGCTCGGTGGTGGCGTGGACATCGCCGGCACCGAGATGGCCGTGTTCACCACTGTGGTGGCGGCAGAAGAACCGGCCTGGGTGGCCGAGCACAAGGTCATGGAGGCCGTGCTCATGCCGGGCACCGCCTTCTTCGAAGCCATGCGCGCCGCGGGCAGTGCCAGCGGTGCAGGCGAGTGCGACGTGTCGGACATCGTCATCCTGTCGCCTTTGGTGCTCGCCTCCGGCCTGCCGGCCCGCCTGCAGGTCACGGTGGCCCCAGCCGCCGGCGGCGCACGTCAGGTCCAGGTCTACAGCTCGCCGGAAGGCGAAGCCGGTGCGTGGCAGCTGCACGCGGAAGGCATGGCCGTCCCCGCGCACACCGACGCCGGTGCCAGCGTTGCCCTGCCGCCCAGGGGGGCAGAGCCCATCGACGTGTCCGCCCTGTACAGCGACCTGGCCGACCTCGGTTACGGCTACGGCCCGACCTTCCAGGGCATCAAGCAGGCATGGCACGTCGGTGACGAGGTATGGGCCAGGGCGGCGTTGCCGGAGAGCGCGGAGGCCTCCGCCATCCGCTACGGCCTCCACCCGGCCCTGCTGGACTCGGCCATGCACTCCCTGCTGCTGACCCAGCGCCTGCAGAACAGGACCGGCGACGACCTGTTCGTTCCTTACGAGGCGGAGCGCTTGTCCCTGCGGGAGAAGGGACTGTCGGAGATCTGGGTCCGCGCTGCCGACTTCGAGCTGGGCGACGGTGAGTTCTGGGCCTCGCTCGACATCTACAACAGCGACGGGCACAACGTCGGCCGGCTGCACCGCCTCCACGCGCGGCGGGTCGACCGGGCGGCGATGCGCCGTCTGGCCGCGGCCGGTGTGGACCGGTTCCAGTTCGAGGTCAGCTGGCGTCACGTCGACACCGACAACGTCGAAATGGGCGGCTCCTGGGGGCTGCTGTGCCCGGCCGGTGAGGTGCCATGGGCGCGGGAGCTGAAGACCAGCCTGGCGCGGGCCGGTATCCAGGTCCTCAAGGTCACCGACCTCGAAGACGCCGAGGACCTGGACGGCCTGCTCTGCCTGTGGGATTCCAGCGCGGACGTGGTGTCCCAGGCCCACGACTTCTCCGCGACGGCGCTCGCGCAACTCCAGGCCGCGGCCGAGGCCGGGTTCCAGCCCCCGCTGGTGTGGGCCACTCGCCAGGCGGTGGGCACGGGCGCCGACGACATGGCCGCCGGGCTGGGTGCCGGACCGCTGTGGGGCCTGATGCGCACCGCCCGCAACGAACACCCCGAACTCACCCTGCGCATGATCGACCTCGGCGGGGAGGAGGTGGGCCGCCAGGCACTCGCCCCGGCATTGATGCTGGCAGCCGAACCGGAATGCGCCCTGCGTCACGGTCAGGTGCTCGTGCCGCAGCTCAAGCGCGTGTCCGCAGGTGCCGACCTGACCATTCCCGCCGAGGGCACATGGCAGCTGGAGATCGCCGCCAAGGGCCGCTTGGACGAGCCATTGTCGGTTCGGAGCACGCCGCCCAAGTCGGTGGCCGCAGGCGAGGTCCGCGCCCAGGTGAAGGCCGCTGGTGTCAACTTCCTTGACGTGCTCAACGCCCTGGGCATGGTGGAGATCCCGGCATTCGGCCTCGAGTTCGCCGGTGTCGTGACCGAGGTCGGTGCCAGCGTCAAGGGCATCGAGGTGGGCGACCCTGTCCTGGGGCTGGCTCGCGACTCTTTCGCTTCCGAGGTGGTCACGGACGCACGCCAAGTGGTCCGGATGCCGGAGAACCTCAGCTTCGAAGAGGCCGCCACCATCCCGATGACCTTCCTCACGGCCTGGTACGGCCTGCACGAACTGGGTGCCATGCAGCCGGGGGAGCGGGTACTGGTCCACGCCGCGGCCGGCGGCGTCGGCATGGCTGCGGTGCAACTGGCCCAGCTCCACGGCGCCGATGTCTACGGCACCGCCAGCGAGCCCAAGTGGTCGGCACTTCGGGACATGGGCCTGGCCGACGACCACATCGCATCGTCGAGAGACCTCGGCTTCGTCGAGCGCTTCGGCAAAGACGCGCCCCGCGGGAGCTTCGATGTCGTGCTGAACTCACTGGCCACGGAGTTCATCGACGCCAGCCTGGGCATGCTGGGCAGCGGCGGCCGGTTCCTGGAAATGGGCAAGATCGACCTGCGGGACCAGTCCTGGGTGGACGACAACCACCCGGGCGTGGCCTACACGGTCTACAACCTGCCCGAGGCGGGGCCCGACCTCATCCAGAAGATGCTGGTGTCCATCGCCGCGTTGTTCACGCAGGGCAGACTCAGGCCCCTGCCGCTGCGTACCTTCGACATGACCAGCACGTCCGATGCCTTGCGTTTCATGGCCCAGGCCCGGCACGTGGGCAAGGTGGTGCTGGTCCCGTCCGAGCAGAAGCAGTTCATCCGGGCTGACGGCGCAGTGCTGATCACGGGCGGCCTCGGCGACCTCGGCCGCCGTATCGCCACGTGGCTGGCGGGCGTCCACGGCGTCACAGACCTGGTGCTGACCTCCCGCCGCGGCATGGACACCCCCGATGCCGAGGCATTCCTGGGTGAACTCCTGGAACTCGGCGCCAAGGCCACGGTGGTGGCCTGTGACTCGGCGGACCTCGAAAACCTCACGTCGGTCATGGCCGCCTTCGGCGAGGACCGGCCGCTGCGAGGCGTGGTCCATGCGTCCGGTGTGCTGGACGACGGTGCCCTGACGGCCTTGACGCCGCAGCGCCTCGACACGGTCTTCCTGCCCAAGCTGGACGGTGCCTGGTATCTGCACCAGCTGACCCAGGACACCGAGCTGGACTTCTTCATGATGTTCTCCTCGATCGCCAGCGTCATGGGCGCACCGGGCCAGGGCAACTACGCGGCCGCCAATGCCTTCCTCGACTCCCTCGCCCACCTGCGCCGTGCCAAGGGCCTGCCGGCCACCTCGGTGGCCTGGGGCCCCTGGGCGGGCCAGGGCATGGCGGCCGGGCTCAGCGATGTGGACCGCGTCCGCTTCGCCCAGCTCGGCCTGGACACGCTGGCGCCAGAAGAAGGCTTGGAGCTATTCGAACTGGCGGTGAAGTCAGGCCGGGCCCTGACGATGGATGCCGCGCTGGACCTGAACCGTGTGCAGAGCTACTTCGAGGACAGAGGCGGGATACCGCCGCTGCTCCGCTCGCTGCTGAGCGGTAATGCCAGCGGGCGCGCCCGGGGCGGCGGGGGAGCGGACCTGCGCAAGCTGCTGGGCGCGGCCCCGCCAGCGGAGCACGAGGCCGTCGTGCTCGCCGTGGTGCGGGAAGAGGTGGCGAAGACACTGGGATTCACCTCACCCGACGAGGTGGATGTCAACCTGCCGTTGCAGGACATCGGCATCGACTCACTGACCGCGGTGCTGATGCGCAACCAGCTGGCGGACCTGACCGGCCTGGCGCTGCCCGCCAAGATCGCTTTCGACCACCCGAACCTGACAGCGCTCGCCCAGTTCCTGCTGGCGAAGCTGCAGGAGGCAGGGCTCGACGTGGCCGGCGAACCAGCAGCCGGCGCAGTGGCCGCAGTGGCGGTCACCGAAGCTTCCGGCGTGGACATGGCGGCGGTCAGGAAGGGCTACCTCGACCCTGAGCTCCGTTTCGCCAATGCCGCCGGGGCATTGGCGAAGCCGCAGTCGGTCTTCGTCACCGGCGCCACCGGCTTCGTCGGCGCCTTCCTCCTGCACGAGCTGCTCAAGTCGGAGGTCATCACCTACTGCCTGGTGCGCGCGGACGATGCGGTCGCGGCCCTATGGCGGCTGGTCTGCACGCTCGACAGCTACGGCCTGTGGCGGGACGAGTTCGCGCCACTGCTCAACCCGGTGATAGGCGACCTGGCCAGCCCCTTGTTCGGGCTGGACGAGGAGACATTCAACGGGCTGGCGGAGGAGGTCGACGCCATCTGCCACTGCGGTGCGCTGGTCGACTGGATGCGGCCGCTGGAGGACTACATCGGGCCTAACGTGGTCGGGGCCCACGAGGTGCTGCGCCTGGCCTCGCGCGGCCGCGGCAAGGCGGTCCATTTCATCTCCACCTTCGCGACGCTCCCCAAGTACCTGGGTTACGAGATCACCGAGGACCAGCGCGACCACGGCTATCTCACCTCCAAGTGGATGGCGGAACAGATGGTGGCGGCGGCGCGCTGGCGCGGCGCCAAGGCGTCGGTGTACCGCCTGCCGTTCGTCAGCGCTTCGGCCAGCACCGGCCACTTCCGGCTCGACCGCGGTGACTTCCTCCACAACCTGATCGTCGGCGGCATCGCGATGGGGAGCTTCCCGTCGCTGGATGCCGACCTCGCGGGTGTCCTCCCGGTCGACTACCTGTGCCAGACCATCGCCAGCGTGATGACCAGCGACCTGGCGAGGATCGGCCGGGACTACGACTTCATCAACCCCGAAGCGCCCAGCTTCAGCAGCTTCTTTGAGCTCCTCGGCGCCGCCAGCGGCGGGGTGGAGATCGTCGCCTTCGATGAGTGGCAGCAGCGGGTCCGTGACTACGCCGACACGCACCCAACGAGTTCACTGGCCCGGATCGCGGTCGTGCTGGACGGCCTCACCCAAGCGGACCTGGAACTCATGCTCGGCGGCCTGCCCGTGGGCGGTGACGTGTTCGGGGGCGAGGAGTACCCGGCTCCGCCAGTGGACGAGCAGCTCGTCCAGAACTACGTGGACCGGATCAAATCGGAGTACCCCCCTGATGAGGTGGCTGACCGGGCGGCGGAAGCTGTCCTGGCCTGAGCAGGCAGGCGTGACCCAGCGGCCCCGCGTGCCGGGGCGGCCCCATGGAGATTGACAGGAGAATGGACTGCGATGAGCGAAGTATCAGGGGCGGGCTCAGCCACTGAGCCGGTGATGACGGGCACCTACCAGAAGTGCGGCACCTTCCTTCATAGCTCCGCTGGTGCCCACGCCCGGCAACTCATGCCGGTGCTGGAAAAGTACACGGTGGACGCGGCGGAGATGGCAGCCCGGCTCCCCCCGAACCGCGCACTCAACCCAAGCTGCTTCCGCCCCGAGACGAACCCCACCCACGTCGTCCAGATGAAGCTCGACGATGACCTCGTCGCTGACCTCACTCGGCAGTTGCGGTGCCAGGGCATCATCCAGGAGAGCTTCGCGGCCGCGTCGATCGGGAACTATTTCCCGTTGTCGACCATGTTCGAGAACTGCGTACTGTTCATCCCCTCGGCCAAGCGCTTCTATGACCTGAACCAGGGCATCGTGGCTGAGCATTTCCCCGAGGTGGAGACCATGGTGGTCAACGCCTTCGTGGTCCCGCCCAACCGGCGCTCGTACGGCACCCACTCGGCCAGCGGTATCGCGTTGCAGATCCCGTCGCTGGTGAAGAAGCGGCTGGGTTTCCCCACCGAGTACCGCAGCTTCCACACGGCGCTCACCCCGACGCCCCTGGACCAGCAGCCCTTCGTGATCTTCGAAGAGGCCGAGGTGGAGGCACCGAACGTCCAGTTCGTGTACGAGAAGATGCTGGAGTACGGCCTGGACAAGGAAGAGAAGGCCGCGGTCGACGCCGCGCTCTACCTGTTCCTGGAAGGCAAGCTGTCCGAGATCGACCTGCCCACCGTCCGGGACTTCCTCATGGCGATGTACTGGGCGAAGCGCTACGCGGACGAGCCGTCCGCCGGTTACTACTGCGACTCGCGGGTGGGCGACGCACTGGTGTTCGACAACTACCG
Source organism: Streptosporangiaceae bacterium (assembly GCA_035946955.1). Classification (GTDB taxonomy): domain Bacteria; phylum Actinomycetota; class Actinomycetes; order Streptosporangiales; family Streptosporangiaceae; genus DASYYE01. Next base: position 9,784 of record DASYYE010000018.1, read on the forward strand.
CGCCCACGGGGACAGCACCTTCCCGGTGTCCACGAAGCACCGGCTGACGATCGACTTCCGGTGCTTCAACAGGGTGCACTACCCGGCCGGCATGAGCAGCGGTCTCGACTTCATCGTCGACCCCGATGACCGCGCCTACCAGGTCAGCCGCAAGCGGGCGTCGATCGACTTCCTTCTCGCCACGCTCGGCTACGAGAGCATCGAAGAATTCCTGGGTATGGTGTTCGGCGGCAGCCGCGCCGATGACATCAATCCTTTCGAGCTCATGACGGACCTCCAGTTCGGGGTCTACAACAAGAGTAAGTACCATCTCCTGGACCAGGATCTCGACGCCCACTACGAGCGCGTCGAGAAGTTGTACGACGAGATCGAGAAGAACGGGGAATACGTGTTCCCGGACTCGGCGAAGAAGCGCCTCGAGGCGCTTGCTCACTAGGCAGTGACTCGTAGAACAGGAGACGCGCGTTCATGGGTAATGCGAACGATGTAGCCAGCCTCGTCGAAATGTACTGGACGATCAACAAGGTCGCGCATGACCCGTCAACAAAAGATTTCCTCAGTCACTGCCAGTCGCACACCATCAAGGTGGACGGAAAGCCTTACAAGTATTACCAGCGTGGCAGCGGGCCAACGGTACTGCTCGTCCACGGAGTCCACAGCAACCTGGGGAGCATGGTCCCGATCGCCCAGTCGCTGGTGGACGAGGACTACCAGGTGGTGCTGTTCGACGCCCCCGCCCACGGGGAAGCCCTCGGTTCTACCACCAACCCGCTCGAAGTGCGCGAGCTGATCCGCGAGATGTGCGGCCGGCTGGGCGAGCTCCATGCGGTCATTGCCCATTCCCTTGGAGGGTTGTGGGCACTCTCCGCGTGGCACAGCGACCTTCGCGCCAAGACGTTCGTCTCTATCTCCACGCCCTCCAGCAAGAGGTTCCTGGTCGACATGTTCGCCGCGATGTACTCACTCGACGACGACCTCGTCCAAGGGGTGGTCGGAGAGATCGAAGGCCTGCTGGGCGAAGGGGTATGGACCGAGTACTCGCCGTCGGAGATCGTCAAGGAGATCGACGTGCCTGGACTGGTCATCCACGGTGCGGACGACGGCTTCGTGCCGCCACAGCATGCGCAGGAACTGCACGCAAACTGGCGCCAGTCAACCTTGGAGATGGTCGACGGCGCCAGCCACCTCGACGTCGTCAGATCGCCAAGAGTGCTGACGCTCATCTCCGCGTACCTGCAGGAAGCGAAGTAGGCATCCGCGAGGGCGCGCAACAGCCACGAATGCCTGGGAAGGCGGGCTGCCATGCGAGATGAGCTGGTCCTGACCGGCTGCGGGGTGCTGACCGCGGTCGGGCAGGGCACGGCTGCGATGTCGGCGGCGCTGCTGCGGGGCGACCACGCCTTCGGCGTGCTGAGCCGGCCCGGCCGCGGCGACAGGGAATACGTCGGCGCCGAGGTCCCGGACATCACCGTGCCCGCCCACGTGCCCGCCACAGTGCTCCGCACCTGCGACGTCACTGCCCGCGCCGCGCTCGCGGTGCTCGGCGAAGCATGGGAGCAGGCCAGGCTGTCCGAGGTCGACCCGCAGCGCATCGGCCTGGTCGTAGGCGGCTCGAACGTGAAACAGCGTGAGCTGATGGCAGTGCACGACAGGGTCGCGGACCGGAAGGAGTCCCTGCCGCCGTCCTACGCCGTGACGTTCCTGGACAGCGACTTGTCGGCGCTGTGCAGCGAGCAGTTCGGCATCAAGGGCATGGCGTTCACCGTGGGCGGCGCCTCAGCATCCGGCCAGCTCGCGATCATCGAGGCAGCACGGCTGGTACGCGCCGGAGAGGCCGACGCGTGTGTGGCGCTCGGCGCCCTCACCGACCTCTCACACTGGGAGCTGCGAGCGTTCCGCCGGGTTGGCGCTATGGGCACGGACCGGTTCGCCAGCGACCCTGCTGCCGCGTGCCGTCCCTTTGACGAGCAGCGTGACGGGTTCATCTTCGGCGAGTGCTGCGCGGCGGTGGTGGTCGAGTCCGCGGCCAGTGCGGCGCGCCGCGGTGTGCGGGCGGACACCGAGCTGGCCGGCTGGGCGGTCGTGTCGGACGCCAACCGCAACCCCACCCCGTCAGCCGATGGCCAGCGGCACGCCATCACCTTGGCGCTGCAGCGGGCCGGGGTGCCGCCGCGCCGGATCGACTATGTGAACCCGCACGGGTCGGGGTCTCGTGTCGGCGACCCGGTCGAGCTGGAGGCACTGCGGCGCTCCGGTGTGGCCGACGCGCCGATCAACGCGACCAAGTCGATCGTCGGGCACGGCCTGGCCGCCGCCGGGACGGTGGAGGTGGTGGCGACCGTGCTGCAGATGCGGGCAGGCCGGCTGCACGCCACGCGCAACCTCGACCAGCCGCTCGACCCGTCCCGTGCCTGGGTCACCGGCCGCGCGCCCGAGCACGATGTGCGGCACGCCCTCACACTGAGCGTCGGCTTCGGCGGCATCAACACCGCCCTGTGCCTGCGCCGGGTGAGCTGAAGCTGCGGCACACCGCGGCGGAGACGGCGGCCCGTGGGAGCCGGGGTTCCCCGGCTCCCACGGAACCCGGGTCAGGACTGGGCGGACGGCTTGGGCAGGATGAGGGCGATCACCGCAGACAGCAGGGCAACCGCAGCGCATGCCCGGTAGAGGGTGTGGAAGTTGTCCAGCAGGATGGCGTGCCGGGACATGATGGCGGCGAAGCCCGCGATCCCCAGTGCGCCGCCCACCTGCCGGGCGGTCAGGTTCATGCCGAGTCCGGCGGCGAACTGGATCGGCGGAAGGCTGGTGGCGGCCGCGACGCCCAGTCCGGTGATGCCGAAGCCAAGACCACCACCGCCCAGCAGCGAGGCGGGCACCCAGACCCCCCAGAAGTCCGGGGAGGCGTTCAGCAATCCGGTCGACATCAGCGCGCAGGCGGCCGCGAACATCAGCGCACCCAGTGCGATCAGCCAGCCGTGCCATGACTGGTTCTTGACCCGGCCGGTGATGACGGAGGTGACCATCGAGACGACCGCGCCGATGGACAGCGCGCCCGCGGTCGTCAGGATGCTCCAGTGCCACACGCTCGTGGTGAACAGGGCCCCGGACAGCAGCCAGGCGAACATCGCCGTGCCGAACACGAAATAGGTGATGTTGCAGATTGCGAAGCGCCGGCTCTGCCACAGCCCCATATTGACCGCCGGGGCCGGGTGCTTGTGTGAGCGCAGCAGGGCCGCCGCCACCAGGGCCAGCCCGGCAATGAGCAGGCCCAGTGTCCGGGCGTCCAGCCAGCCCCAGGTCTGGCCTTCGGTGAGACCGGCCACGGCGCCGCTGATGCCCAGGGTGACCAGTGCGGTGCCGAGGAAGTCAGGCAGGCGCCCGCTGGTGGGCAGGTGACGCGGCACCCACTTCAGGCCCCCGGCCAGTAGGGCCACGCCGATCGGCACGTTGATGTAGAAGACCGAGCGCCAGCCGAACTGGTCCACCAGGACGCCGCCCAGTGCGGGGCCGACCACGGCGGAGAAACCGCCAATCGCTGTCCAGGTGCCGACGGCCTTGAAGAGCTTCTCGAACGGAGTGCTCGAGATGATCAGTGCCAGGGCGCTGGGGATCATGCCGGCCGCGAACCCGCCTTGCAGGACCCGCCCGGCAATCAGGACGCCCGGGTCCGGTGCGATCGCGCACAGCAGCGAGGCCAGTGTGAAGCCGGCCAGGGAGGTGAGGAACACCCGGTGCCGCCCGACACTGTCGGCGAGGCGGCCGACCGGGGTGAGGAACGCCGCGAAGGTGACGGCGTAGCCGCTGGCCACCCACGTCAGTGTCGAGATGGGCGTGTGCGGGTAGGCGGCCAGGATCTTGGGGAAGGCGATGTTCACGACCGACAGGTCGAGGAAGGCCATGAAGGTCGCGCCCGAGCACAGGGCCAGGACGAGACCGGGACTGATCTTGGGCGGGGCAGGTGCCTGGGAGATTGTGTCCGATGTCACCGGGAGTTGCCTCTCTGCTAGGTGTCAGGGAATGTCAGCGGGCCGGGTGGCGAGGGCACGCAGCCGGTCGCGCATCCCGGTGCGGGCTCGGTCGTAGGCCGAGGCGTCGTCGAAGAGCAGGGCGGCGGCATTGGCCGCCGAGGCCAGTGCGTCGAGTTCGAAGACCAGCTGGACCGGGTCGGCGGATGTGGCGAGTTCCCCGAGTTGCTGGGCGTCGCGGGCGGTCTGCTCGTACAGGTCGAGCCATTCGCGCCGGGTCTGTGCGAGCAGGTCGTGGATGCGGCCGGGCCGTGCGTCGAACTCGGCAGCGGTCGAGTAGAAGAAGCAGCCGCCCGGGAAGACCCGGCGCTGCGAGTAGTCCAGCCACGTCTCGCACAGGCTCACCAGGCGGGCGAGCCCGGGGGCGGCCTGCATGGCCTGGCGGACCACCTCCCGGTAGAAGACCTTCCGGGCAGCCTCCACCGTGGCGGCCTGCAGTTCCTCCTTCGAGCCGAAATGGGCGAACAGCCCGCTCTTGCTCACGCCCAGGTCGGTGGCGAGCCGCCCGATCGACAGGCCTTCCAGGCCTTCCTCCGAGGCGATGTCCATCGCGCGCCGCAGGATCCGCTGCCGGGTCTGGTCGCCGCGTACCACGCGCCCGTCCTGAGTCATCTCGCCATCCCTGACCTGGCCAGCTTCGTCATGGCACCGTTGCGCCACTGCGGAGCCAGGGCGGGCGTGCTCAACATGGCCGTCAGCTCGTGCGGGTCGAAGTCGCGGGAGAAGCTGATCTCGAACAGTTCCCTGACCGTCGGGGCCGTAGTGTCGCGGGCGAGCAGGGACAGTGACCCGGCCGTCGGCACGGTGCCCGGCCGCAGCACCCGCAGGTACCAGCCGCACAGTCCGCTGGCGATCATCTGCGCGGTGGCCTCTTTGCGCCCGGCCCGCAGCGCGAACTTGTAGCAGGGGCTGCGCGGCTGGGTCACCTGGACCGCGGCGGTCCCCCAGGTCCAGATGTCCCCGATCCGGACCTCCCGCTCGTCCGGCCCCATCACCGAAGCGTTCTCGCCAGCGCCACCGGGTTCGAGGTCGTAGCCCTGCGTGGCCCAGTAGGCGTAATGCGCGGCGGGATACATGTAGACCGCCTTGTCCACACCGCCGTGCACGGTCAGGTCCGCCTGCTGGTCGCCGGCCAGTCCGAGCTCGCCCAGGGCGAGCGTGTGCTCGGCAACGGGCTGCTTGCGGATCGCGCTGAGGACTTCCTGGGGACCACTGCCCAGTGGGGCGGGTGTGCCCACGAACAGCCCGCAGAGCGTCAGGTCGTTCTTCACAAGCTGACTATACGAACGATCGTGCTATTAGACAATGACCCCCTTGTACAGAGGGGGCTGCTCAGGCAGCACGATCGTTCGTATAACGGAGTCAGCTTGCGGTCATCCGCTCAGCTTGCGGTCACCTGCTCAGCTAGCGGCGGTCACCTGTGTCGCCTCCAGGGCCAGTGCCAGTTCCACCATGTTTCGGGGGGAGGTCACTGACCGGCCGGTGAGCTGCTCCAGCCGCCGCAGCCGGTACAGCACGGTGTTGCGGTGGCAGTTCAGCGCGACCGCCGCCCGGGCCGCGTTCCCGTCCGCGGCCAGCCACTCGGTCAGCGTGTCGAGGAGCATCCGTCGTCCGCTCTCCTCGAGCTCGAGCACGGGGCCGAGCACCCGGCGGCTGAGCCGCTGGGCGAGGTCCGGGTTCAGCCCGAGCAGCCCGGCCGCCAGCCGTTCCTCCAGGAAGGCCGGCTTGCACTCGTGGGCGAGCATCCGGCACCCGAGGTCGGCCAGTTGCCGTGCCCGGCCGAGGTCGGCCAGGCGGTCGACCACGATGCTGATCGCGGTCCGCCGGCCCGGCCTGACCCGGAACCATGCCCGGACCGCGTCGGCCGGCTCGTCGCCCAGCACCACGACACCAAGCGCGGTCTCACCGTGCGTGCGCCAGATCACGCGGATACCGTCCACCCAGGACGGCAGTTCGTCCGAACGCAGGGGCGGGCCGTCATTGGCTGGCCGGTGTGCGATCACCGCGTAGCGGCCGCCGAGCGGCAGTGCGAACGCCTGCCCGATCGTGGCGAGGAACCCCGCGTCGGACTCGCCGTTCAGCACCGCGTCAAGCAGGTAGCCGGCGGTGCGCTGGTCACGGCTCTCGTTCTGGACGAACCGGAGCGAGCGGACCGCCGTGTCGGCGTGCTCGGCGGCGATGTCCCAGATGCGGTCGGCCAGGCCCGTCACGATGTCGGCTGGGTGGCCGTCCTCGGCGCCACACTCAGTGATCGCCCCAGCGAGCACCTGCCCCCCGATGTGGTAGGCACGCTGGACCGCGACCGCGGGCAGCCCCTGCAGCGCCCGGTGCCGCCCGACGGTCTCGGGCCAGGTCAGCCGTTCAGCCCGGTCGCCCTCGAACGCTGCAATACCATTCCATAGTGATTTCGTGACGAACATAAGTGGGTCCTGCGCCGGGACGGTTTCCCCTGCGTAGGCGGGTTCGGCAGCACGCAGCGTCGCCACGACCTGACCGCTCAGAATGTCCACCCGTTCCTGCAATCGTGCCGCAACCTTGCTGCGGACGCGGACCGTTGCCGGCCCCGCCGTTTCCTCGGTCAACCCTGATCACCCCGTTGATCAACCCATGAGAACTCAGCGCGCACGCGCCGCGTTCAATCTATTGGCGCATGAGTGCCGGTAGATTGTGGATGGTGGCCAGTTTATTGCTCTGCGCGGCCAGGCGGCCGGCCTGACCAGAAACTGTAAAGGAATGTAAAGATGGCTGACCATGCACGTCCGGTCAACCTGCGGCTTCCTGTGCTCGGAACCGCGAGTGCCCACGTCATGGTCCATGTCGCGGCCGAGCACGGCATCCCCAGACAACGCTGCCTGCAGGGCACCGGCATCTCATCAGGGCAGCTCGACGACCCGATGGCCACCATCCGGCTCTCGCAGGAGTACACGCTTGCCCGCAACCTGGTCGGGGAGCTCGGCCATCTGCCCGGCCTGGCGTTCCAAATCGGCCAGCGCTACCGCCTGACCATGTACGGCGCTTACGGCTGGGCGATCCTCTGCTCACCTACGCCCCGTGACTCCCTCGCTTTTGCGAAAAAGTATTTCGACCTGTCGTACTCCCTGTCCCAGATCACGGTGACCGCCGCAGGCGGGCTGACCCGAATCACCATCTCCGAGCGCTGGCTGCCCGAGGACATCGGCCCGTTCTTCGTCCAGCGCTCACTGGGCGCCGTCGTCCGGCTGCTGTCCGACATCATCCCCGGAAATGGGTGGCTGAAAGAGGTCAGCAGCGCCGAGCCCGGTGGGGATGAGGCGTCACCGCTGCGGGCGGCCATTGACGCGCCACTGTTGTCCGGGCGGCCGCGTACCGAGATTGTCGTCTATGACCGGGCGCTCGACCGGCCCATGCCGATGGCTGACGCGCAGGCGTTCACGCTGGCCGAGAGGCTCTGCCGGGAACAGCTGGACCGAAGGCGTGCCCAGCTTGCGGTCACCGAGAGTGTGCGGCAGTACCTCGCGCAGTTCCTGTCCGAGGCGCCGGCCCCGGCCACGGTCGCGAGCGCGCTCGGGATGAGCGCGCGGACCCTGCGCAGGCGGCTCGCTGAGGAGGGGGCCTCCTTCCAGCGGCTGCACGACGAGGTGCGCAGCCGGCTGGCCGGCGACCTGCTCCTCGCCGGGATACAGCCCGCGCAGGTCGCCCGCCGCGTCGGGTTCGCCGACCACGCGGCATTCACCCATGCATTCCGGCGCTGGTACGGTGTGGCGCCCCGGGAATTCAGCTAGCTGGGGCCACGCCAATTCCTGTGGGCTTGTAATTTCAACTGTTCCGCCCCCTGGTAATGACCATGGTGATCGCGGTACATTTCCTTCACCCCACGCTCCAGGGTGGGCCCGGCGGACCGGGACGGGCTGGGGCGTGCTCGATGCGGACGTCCGGTCCGGCGCTGGTCTGGGCTGTACAGCGGCCTCGCCCGCCGAGCCACGAGCGGCTCCCGTGCCCGCGGGGAGCCGGCTGAAAGACCCGTTGTGCGCCCGCACAATTGACGGCCTTTTTTTGTGCTGGCGCACAGAACTGGCCATAATAAGTTGACCGGCATTTAGTGCATGTGCCAGGCTCGGGCTCAGTCAGGGGACCTTTTACGTCAGAAGAGATCAATTGCAGACCGAAGCAGCACCTGGATACATGCTCGCCAATGCCGACGACGGTGAACGGCAGAGGCTGGCCGCCATCGAGGCGGCCTACGACCCGGGCAGCAAGAAGTACCTGAGCCGGCTCGGGCTCCGCGTCGGCAGCAGGGTGCTGGTCGCCGGGGCCGGCGGCGGCAGTATCGTGCGCTGGGCCGCCGAGACCGTGGGCGTGACCGGCGAGGTGGTCGCCATCGACATCGACACCCGCTTCGTCGAGCCCATCGCGCAACTCCACCCGAACGTGCGGGTGGTCCGCGCCGACATCACGGCAGAGCAGCTGCCCGGCGGTTTCGACATCGTCCACGCCCGCCTGCTACTCGGCCACCTGCCCCAGCGCGAGCAGGTTCTCGGCGCGCTGGCCGCGGCGCTGCTCCCCGGTGGCGCCCTCCTGGTGGAGGACTTCGACTGGGGCTCCTACGGTCCCGCCGAACCGAACCCGGCGGCCGAGAAGGCCATCGAGGCGGTCACGACGTTCGTGCGCTCGGCCGGCTTCGACACCGCTTTCGGCCGCAGGCTGCCCGGAGTGATGCGGGCGGCCGGGCTCGAGGACGTCGACGCCGAGGGCCTCGTCCTGACACTGCGCGGTGCGACCTTCCCGCTCGAGCCGATGTTCCGCCAGACGTTCAACCGGCTGCTGCCGCGGCTGGTCGAGTCCGGGCTGATGACCGCCGAGGACGCTGCTGCGCTGCACCGCCGCTTCGACGATCCCGGCCACGACATGTGCACCCAGACCCTGATGTCGGTCTGGGGCCGGCGGCCCATCTAAGAGCGCAGCAGACACCACACCCAAAGCGGCAAGAGGAGAGCAGATGCGCACGCACACCCGGATTCTGGTGATCGGCGGCGGCCCCGCGGGCTCCACCGCGGCGACCCTGCTCGTCCGGCAGGGGTTCGGGGTGACGCTGCTGGAGGCCGACGTCTTCCCCCGCTACCACATCGGCGAGTCGATCCTGCCGTCCGCGCTGCCGGTCCTGGACCTGCTGGGGGTCCGGCAGAAAATCGAGGAGTACGGCTTCGTCCGCAAGGGCGGCGCGTACTTCGAGTGGGGGCCGGAGAACTGGGAGCTCAACTTCGACCACCTCGAAGGCAGCAACACCTACAGCTTCCAGGTGGTCCGGTCCGAGTTCGACCAGCTCCTGCTGGAGCACGCCGCTGAGCAGGGTGTCGAGGTCCACCAGGGCACGAAGGTGACCGGGCTGGCGTTCGACGGCGCCCGGCCGGTCTCGGCGACCTGGGCATCAGGCGACGACCAGGGCACCATCGCCTTCGACTTCCTCATCGACTGCTCCGGCCGGGCCGGCGTGATGGCTACCAAGTACCTGAAGAACCGGACCTACAACGAGGCGTTCCGCAACATCGCCGTCTGGTCGTACTGGCGCGGGGTCAAGCCGCTGGAGAAGGGGCCGGAGGGCGCGATCGCCGTCTGCTCGGTCCCCGATGGCTGGTTCTGGTCGATCCCGCTGCACAACGGGACCTACAGCGTGGGCCTGGTGAACAACGCGGCCCGCTTCGCCGAGCACCGCAACCGGCTCGGCGGCGTCCAGGCGGTCTACGACGAGGCGATCGCGGGCTGTCCCCGGATCTCCGACATGCTGTCTGAGGCCGAACAGGTCGGGGGCATGAAGGCCGAGCAGGACTACTCCTACGCAGCCGACAGCTTCGGCGGCCCCGGCTACGTCATGGCCGGGGATGCGGCCTGCTTCCTGGACCCGCTGCTGTCGACCGGGGTGCACCTGGCCACCTTCAGCGGGCTGCTGGCCGGGGCCGGGGTGGCGAGCATGCTGCGTGGCGAGTTCACCGAGGACGAGGCGCTCGGCTTCTACCAGCAGGCCTACCGCCAGGCCTACGAGCGGCTGCTGATCCTGGTCTCCTTCTTCTACAAGAGCTTCAGCCGCCAGTCCCAGTTCTTCGAGGCACAGAAGCTGACCCGGCGGGAACGGCACATGCTCAAGCTCTACGAGTCGTTCCTGTATGTCGTCACCGGGGTAGAGGATCTGGACGACGCACGGGACAGCGCACTGGACGCGGTGGCCAGGCGGATGGCCGAATCCGGGCACCTGTTCGCGGGAGAGAGCGAGGCCGTCGCCGCCATGCCCACCTCGGAGCAGACCGCTGTGGGTGGCATCTACCTCGTCTTCGAACCCCAGCTCGGCCTGCGCCGCCGCGACAGCCAGTCCGCTGAGCTCCAGCCGTCTCCTGCCTGATCCCAGCCACCCTCGAGGAGGGTCCATGACCGACCTGCCCGCCGACGGCCCAGCCGAGGCGACCGACCAGTTCTGCCTGTCCGACGCGCAAGCCGACGAGCTGCTGGCCAAGGCGCCGTGGGACCGGTTCCTGGTGATGGGCGACAGCCTCGCCGAAGGGCTCGGCGAAGCCAGCCCCGGGTACCGGAGCCTGCCCTGGGCCGACCGTACCCGGGAGGCGCTGACCCGCCGCCGCCCCGGCCTCACCTACCTCAACATCGGCCTGCGCAACCTCGTGGCCGCCGAAGTACGTGAGCAGCAGCTCGCCCGCGGGCTGGAGTTCGCACCCGACCTGGCAGCCGTGGTCTGCGGTGGCAACGACCTGTTCGCGCAGGACTTCGACCCGGACGCGGTGGAGCGGGAACTCGACACGATCATCGGCTCGCTGCGGCAGCGCGACACCACGGTGATCACCTACTGCCTGATGAACATCATCGCGGCCTACCCGGAGCTCGACCCGCTCACCCCCAAGATCAAGGAACTGAACGACCGGGTACGGGCGGTGGCCGACCGGCACGGTGCCCTCCTCGTCGACATGTGGGACCACCCTGGCTGCGCCGAACGCACCATGTACAGCTCCGACCTGCTGCACTCCTCGATGCGCGGGCACGCCCTGCTCGCCGGGGAGACCATCCGCCGCCTCGGCCGCCACCTCGCCGGGGACTGAAGGCACCGAAGGGGACATCACTCCATGGCTGGAACTTCGAACACCGTCACACCATCCAGGGTCGGTCAGAACTGGGTCTCCAATGGCAGGCTCGCCGCGTCCTGGGACCGCGGGGTAAAGAGCCGCCCGGTCGCGATGGTCTACGGACTCGTCGTGTTCGGCACGGACAACCGCAAGATGTATGAGCACATGGCCTACGTCGGCCGGCTCCCGGCAGGCACCCGGGTGCTCGACGTCCCGTCCGGCGGCGGCGTCGTCCTGCTCGGCCTCAAGCCGGAGAACCCCCTGTCCTACGTGGCCGCGGACATCTCCCCGATCATGCTGGAGCGGGTCCGTGCCGAGGCCGGCCGCCGTGGCCTGGACTACGTGAGCACCGAGCAGGCTGACGCGGGCAAGCTGCCGTTCGACGACGGCTCCTTCGATGTGGTCGTCTCCTACAGCGGTCTGCACTGCGTGCCCGACCCGCAGGCCGCGGTCCGGGAGATGGCCCGCGTCGTGCGCCCCGGCGGGGCCGTGCGCGGCAGCGTCGTGGTCCGCGGTGCCGGTTTCCTGCCGGACCGGTTCATCGACCTGTGGGTCCGGATGAACATCCTGGACATCGTAAAGCCGGCCGATGCCGTGCTCGGCTGGTTCGCCGACGCTGGCCTGGACGTCGTCAGCACGAAGACGCGCGGCGCGGTCCTGTACTTCGAGCTCACCCGGCCGGAGTGAGGCGGCGGTGAGCAGGAAGCTACTGGCCTGGCTGGACGACCCAGCCACCGCCACCGGCATCCACTTCGCGGGCGAGGGCGGCACCTGGGAGTTCCACTCCTATGCGGCGCTGGCCGCCGGCATCCGGCGTGTCGCGGCGCTGCTGCACGAGTCCGGTGCGACGCCGGGCGAGCCGGTGTCGCTGATGCTGAGCGAGTCGCGGGACTTCATCACCGGGTTCATCGCGACGATGCTCGCCGGTGCTGTCCCGTCGCCGGTCGCCGGGCCGCTGACGTTTCGCGGCAAGGACGTCTATGCACGGCACGTCGCCGGGGTGCTGGAGGTCGCCCGGCCGTCCCTGGTGCTCACTGACCAGGCACTCGCGGGCACCGTGGCCGAGACGGGCTGGGAGGGGAAGGCCGTACGGCTGGACTGGTCGAACCTGCCCGACGCGGCTGACGTTCCGCGCCGCCCGCTCCCAGCGGTGGCGCTGCTGCAGTTCACCTCCGGGTCCAGCGGGCGGCCGAGGGGCGTCCGGGTCTCGCCCGACAGCCTCGACCAGAACCTGACCGCGATCGTCGAGTGGTCCGGGCTCGCCCCGCAGGAGGTGTTCACCTCCTGGTTGCCGCTGCACCACGACATGGGCCTGGTCGGCGCGCTGCTGTGCCCCATGGTCCAGCAGGCCGACCTGTTCCTGATCACACCCGACCAGTTCGTCCGCGACCCGATGCGCTGGGTGGCCTGCATGGGCTCGGGCGGGGCGACGATGACCACCTCACCGAGCTTCGGCTACTCCTATGCCGCCCGCCGGCTCAAGCCTGAGCAGCTGGCGGGCATGGACTTCAGCCGGGTCAGGGTGGCCATCCTCGGCGCCGAACGGATCGACCCGGTAGGGGTCGCGGCCTTCACCGCGCTCACCGGCCCCTACGGGTTCCGGGCTGAGAGCCTGGTCGCGGCGTACGGGCTGGCCGAGGCGACCCTCGCGGTCACCGGGGTGCGGCCGGGTGACGGTGCCACGATCATCCGGCTGGGCGAGGGCGGCCTGCGGACCGGCGAGCCGGTCGAGGTCGCCGGGCAGGCCCGGCTGGGCAGCGACCAGGTGACCGGGGTCGGGTGGCTGACCGGGTGCGGTGCCCCACTGGCCGGGGTGTCCGTCGCGGTGGTCGATGACGATGGGGCGGTCCTGCCTGACGGGCGGTTCGGCGAGATCGTCGTCTCCGGCGAATCGGTGGCCCTCGGCTACCAGACCGGCACCGCGAGCAGTGCTGAGGCAGCGACCGAGTTCGCGGCCGACGGGTTGCGCACCGGAGACTCGGGGTTCATCCGCGACGGTGACCTCTACGTCGTCGGCCGGATCGGTGACAGCCTCAAGGTCCGTGGCCGCAAGGTCCACGCCGAGGACCTGGAGCAGCGGCTCGCCGAGGCCACAGGGCTGCGGACCGACCGGTGCGCGGTGGTCGCCGGGACCATCGGCGACCAGGACGTGGTCGTCGCGCTCGTCGAGGACACCGGAACCAGCTGGCTCGACCGGGTGGTCGCCATGCTGCGTTCGGCCACCGGCGACTCGGTCGCCCTGGCGGTCTTCCACGGCCGCCGCGGCTGTGTCGAGCGCACGTCGAGCGGCAAGCCGCGCCGCCGCGTGATCTGGCGGCGCCTGCTCGACGGCGAGTCGGCGGCGGTCTTCTGCTACACGAACTGGCCCGACCTGCGGCCCGAACCCCTGCCATGGCCTGGCGCGGCACGGCGGCTCGACCACTACCCACGCTGCATGGGCTGCGGGAGCGCCAATGAGCGTGGGCTGGGCCTGCACGTGGAGTGGACGGGCCAGGAGGGACTGTGCGTCCACACGCCGCCCGCCCATGCTGAGGGCGGCCCTGGGATTGCCCACGGCGGGTACATCGCCGCCCTGGTCGACGAGGTCACGGCCCTGGTCGCGGCCGAGTTCGCGGGCGAGCCCACGATGACGCGGCGGACCGAGCTGGACTACCGGGCACCGGTGCTGATCGGCACGCCACTGCGGATGCGAGCGTCGGTGGCCGAGTCCGGGAAACGGCGTGTGGTCGTGCAACTGTCGGCCACGGCTGTGGAGGGCGGCGCGCTGCTGTTCGAGGCCCGTGTGGTCTATGTCCGCGTGCCCCGGGCGCGCTGGGTCAGCGCACACGACGAACAATGGGCGGCACTGGAGCGGCTGGACTTCGCTGGCGGTGACCCCTCCACGTTCCTGCGCTGGCAACTGGACGGCGGGCTGCAGCAGTTCTTCGTCCCGGACCGGCTGTCAACACCCGTCCGGGTGCGGCTGGAGATCACCGACGCAAACCCCGGCACCTGGCTGGTGACCGCCGGGCCGGCCGGGGTCGCGGCCGCGGCCGACCCCGGCCCCGACACGGTCTCCGACGTGACGTTCACCGGTTCCTTCGCCGACTGGCACCGGCTGGTACGCGGCTTGGACCCGGCTGCGGCGCGCATCGACGGGGCGACGGAGCTGCTGGCTGGCCTGACCGGAGCGCTCGACTTTGGAGGCAGACGATGACCGTTGCCGAGGAACTGCCCGGCGTGGTCTCGGACATCACCGAGACGGTGGTGGCGGCCAGGGACGCGGTCACTTCGCGCGACCTCTACTTCCGCTGGGAGCGCCAGCAGTGGAGCGTCGCCGCGCTCGACCTGGCGCAGGACACAGCGACCTGGCGGGAGCTGCGGCCGTTTGTCCGCGCCGAACTGCTCAGCGCACTGACCGAGCTCGAGGTCGGCGAAGTGACCGTGGTGGAGACACTCAGCTCACTGGTCGACCGGGCCCCCACCCACGACGACCGGATCTACCTGTCGACGCAGATGGCCGACGAAGGCCGGCACGTCCGGTTCTTCCAGCGCTACCTGCGGGAGGCCGCCGCGATCAGTGGTGAGGGCCTGGCGGACTCGGCCGACTACACCAACCACTTCGCGCCCGAGCTGCGTAAGGTCACCTCGGCTGTGTGGTCCCAGGGCGACCGGGACAGCTGGTACGAGGCGCTGGTGTACTACCACCTGATCACCGAGGGAGTGCTGGCCGCGACCGCGCTGCGGACGACCCGGCAGCTCGCCCGGCGGCTGCCACTGCCGGCCCTCGCCGAAGGACTGGCCAACGTCACCCGGGACGAGTCCCGCCACGTCGCATTCGGCATGCTCGCGGCCCGCGAAGGGGTGGCCGCCGGGTTCGCCGAGCCGGTGCGCCGCGCCTACCTGCACGGCCTCGAGCTGGCCGCCAGGGTGCTGGTCGGCCCGCTGCGGGAACAGGCCGTGCCTGCCATGCGGACGGCGCTGGCCCTGCGTGCCGGGCAACTGCGGGCAGCCTTCGAGGTCGCCCGGGACCGGGCGGTGCGCCAGCTCGCGCACATTGGACTGCCCGACGCGGTCGCCGAGGCGGCAGCCGTCTGGGACACAGCGCTCGAGGCGGCTCTCGACGCTTACGAAGAGCACTGGGCCGCACCGCACCCAGTGCGAGTCGCAGCGGCGACACGAGACCGGAGGAATGAATCATGAGCTCGCAGGACATCCTTGCGCGGGTCCGCCGCGTCATCGGGGACATGTGCCCGCTCGGCGCGCGCGACGTGGCCGCTGATGACCGGATCATGGACGACCTGGGGTACGACTCGATGGGCGTCATCGAGCTGGCCCTGGTGCTCGAGTCGGAGTTCGAGCTGGCAGCGATCGACGAGGAGCAGGCGATCGACCTGGTCACCGTCGGTGACGTCGCCGACCTGGTCGCCCAGATGGTCTCGGCACGCACATGAGCGTCCTGGCACCCGACCATGCCGGGGTCCGGGACCGGTGGCTGACCGCCCTGGCTGAGCTCGTTCCCGTCCCGCCCGGATACCGCAACGAGAGCATCGACCGGATCGGCGCCCTGGACATCCTGCGCTGCGACGACGCGATGCTCACCGACCTGGTCGAGCATGGCCTGCCCAGTGCGGGCGGTGAACTGTTCGACCGCTACGACCTGTTCAACCTGGCGCTGTACTCCGGCACCGGCAAGTCCGCGCCGGAGACCGGGATCCGGTACGCGCTGCGCTGGATGGGCCGGGAGCCGGACACGTGGTTCGCCGAGCGGGAATGGAACCTGTCAGTCGAGCTGTTCTGCCCGCGGCCCGACGGCTGCCGCCCCGGCCCAACCTGGTCGGCGGCCAGGCCCGAGCCCGAGGCCTTCGGCGGCCAGACCCTGCGGCTGGACACGGCACCCGCCGGCCAGGCGGACCGGTTCGCGCTCACCGCGGAGATCGTCACCCGCGGCGAACGGCGCGAGCTGTGCTCCGACCAGCTGCGCGAGATCGTCGGCGAGTACACCACGGGCAGCCATCGCTGGGTCAGGCTGCCCGTCGAACTGCAGGCCCGTCCCGAGCTGGTGTTGCCGCACGGGGTCGCGCCGTGCATCTCCGTCAGCCTGGACCTCGCAGCCAAGTGCCGCGCGGCCGGGTTCGACGCGCGGACCAGGCGTGGCTGGATCCTCGGGATGCTCGACCTGGCGCACGCCTGGCTGGAAGTGGTCGACACCGACGGCCAGGTAAAGGTCATCGACCCGGTGTTCGCACTGCTGGCCGACCACGCCGACGCAGCCCACCCGCAGTTCCGGCAGGCCTGCGCCGGATCCCGGTTCAACCGGCTGCTGCCGTCCTGCAACGCCGCGGACGAGCCGCTCTTCCGGCACCACTGCGGCGGCGAAGGCCTCACCCCGGCAACCAGGACGACGGTCCGCAGCGCCCGCTCCGGGCGCTGCGCGGAAGGTTCGTGACATGACAGTCATGCTCGACACCGAGCCACGGCTCAAGGAGGTCCTCGACCGGCTGGTCGCCATGTCCGAGGCCGACTACTACAACCCTTACCAGCTCTTCCAGTGGCCGGACTCGCTGCCGGAAGAGTGCTACTGGATGTCTCCCGAACTGATGTCGGTGCACGGGACCGAGTTCGGTGCCGAGCTCACCGAGGAACAGCTGCACCGGCTCAGCAAGTGGGAGAGCATCAACTTCTACAGCCTCAACGTGCACGGCATCCGTGAGCTGATCACCGAGGTCATCGCCCGGATCCACACGAAGGACTTCACGCTCACCTCGGAGTACTTCCACCACATCATCGGTGAAGAAAACGAGCACATGTGGTTCTTCGCCACGTTCTGCAACCGGTACGGCGGCAAGATCTACCCCGATCTGACCTTCAAATTCGGCGGCACCGCGCAGGGCCCGGCCACCCACTTCCTGGTCTTCGCGCGGCTGCTGCTGTTCGAGGAGATCGTCGACTTCTTCAACAAGAAGATGGGCACCGACCAGCGGCTCGACCCGACGATCCGGCAGGTCAACGCCATCCACCACCAGGACGAGTCGCGGCACGTCGCCTTCGGGCGGCAGGTGGTCGCCCTGCTGTTCAGAGGCCTGTCGGCTACGCTGACCGCCGCGGAACTGGCAGACGTCCGCGCCTACCTCACGGCATACCTGCGCAAGTCCCTCGAATCGCTGGTCAACCCGGCGGCATTCCGCGACGCCGGAATACCCGAGCCCTACCAGGCGCGGGCCCGGGTGCTGGCCGACCCGGCACACGCCCGGCTCAACGCCGACATTCTCCGGCGGTCCATGAAGTTCCTGCTCAGCGAGGGCATCCTGCTCAGCGAAAACCTCAACGAAAGTGCTGATGTGTCATGACCGGCGTCGACTTCGTCATTGACTACCTGCTGACCAAACGGCCCGACCTGACAGAGATCGACCTCGACCTGGACCTGATCGAGAACCGGGTCCTGGACTCGCTCGGCTTCGTCAACTTCCTCTACATGCTCGAGGAGCAGACCGGCGCCGAGATCTCACTAGAGGACGTCACGCCCGAGGATTTCCGGACCGTCCGCAACATCACAAGGAGGTTCTTCGGTGTCGCCCACATCAGTTGATCCGGTCGCCCGCACCCAGGACGGCCTGGCCACCCTCGGCCCCGACGCGGTGGCGCTGCGCACCGCACTGGATGCGATGTTCACCGTCTGGGCGGCGGACTGCCAGGCCGAGCCACGGCTGTACCCGCCCCTCACGCGAGTGGCTGACCTGCAGCGCATCGACTACTTCCAGAACTTCCCGCACCTGGCCATCCTGGGTGCCGGCCTGCGGCCGGAGACGCAGGCGGCGGCCACCGGCGCCGAACCGGCGGTACCCGCCGCCGGCCTGCTCGACGCCTCCTATGCCCTGCCGTCGGCGGCCTGTTACAACATCTACTTCGACCAGGCCGGGACCGAACTCGCTGAACCGCTCAAGGTGACCACCGTCGCCACGTGCTTTCGGCGGGAGGACCACTACGACGGGCTCCGGCGGCTCCTCGGGTTCTCCATGCGGGAGATCGTCTGCGTGGGCTCCCGCGACGCCGTGCTGGACCACCTCGCCGGGTTCAAGCGCAAGCTGGTGGACTACTTCGCCGGGATCGGGCTGCCGATCACCGTCGATGTGGCCAGCGACCCGTTCTTCGACCCCAACGGCGCCAGGGCGCTCATGTCGCAGCTCTTCCCGACCAAGGAGGAGTTCGTGTTCGACGGCTCGCTGGCCATCGCCTCGGTGAACTTCCATCGCAACTTCTTCGGCGAGCGGTGCGGTATCGCGCTGGCCGACGGTTCCCCGGCGTTCTCCGGCTGTGTCGCCTTTGGGATAGAGCGCTGGATCAGCGCCCTGACCACGCACTTCGACCTCGCGCCCGATGAGCTGATCGCCCATGTCACCCGTGACTAAGGTCTCCGTCGACGTCGGCGGTGTCCCCGTCAGGGTGTGGTTCGCTGATTCCGGCCAAGGCTCCGCAGGGCCGGTCACCGCTGCAGACGAGACGAGCCTGGCAAAGATCGCGGTTCCCTCCGCCCGGACCCAGGCCGCCCTCGGCCGGGCAGTGCTGCGGTGGGTGCTCGGCCAGGTGCTCGGCCAGCGGCCCAGCGACATCGTCCTGGACCGCGCGCCCTCGGGCCGCCCCTTCCTGCCCGGCTCCGATTGGGACTTCAGTCTGTCCTACGCAGACGCGCTGGTCGGCGTGGCCGTCGCCCGCGGTGTCCGGGTCGGCCTCGACCTGGCGCGGATCCGTCCGGTCCAGGCCGCCGACGCCGTGGCCGCGCGGATGTTCTGCGCTGCCGACCGGGCGGCGCTGTCCGTCCTGTCCGGCGCCGCGCGGCAGGCGCGCTGGTTCCAGGCGTGGACCCGGCTGGAGGCGGTGGTCAAAGCCCGAGGCTCCGGGATCCTCGTGCCGCAGGGGGACATCGGGACGGTGCCGTACGCGCCGCTGCCCGTTCCCGCCGGCTACGCCGGGTCCGTCGTGGTGCTCGCCCCTCCCTCAGCCGCCCACAGCCGAGCGGGCTAGCAGGTTGAGCAGCCAAGCACATTGAGCGACTACGTCATCGTGGGGGCCGGGTCGGCGGGCTGTGCGCTCGCGGCCGGGCTGAGCGCGGCCGGGGCCCAGGTGACGGTGCTGGAATCGGGACCACCCGACCAGCGGCCCGAGGTGCGGGTCCCGACCGCGTTTCCGAGGCTGTTCGGCACCGACTACGACTGGGCCTACACAACGGCTCCGCAGGCCGGGCTGGCCGGGCGTGAACTGTTCTGGCCGCGTGGCCGGACGCTCGGCGGGTCCTCGGCGATCAACGCCCAGATCTGGACCCGTGGCATGCCAGGCGACTACGACGACTGGGACGCCCCCGGCTGGACTGACGCCGACCTGGAGCCGTACTTCAAGAACGCCGAGCAGGGGCCGGTGCGCCTGGAGCCACTGCGGTCCCCCCATCCGAGCACGGCCTGCTTCCTGGCGGCCTGCGCCGGGCAGACCTGGCCCGGTGGCTACGGTCCCGCCCTGGTGACTCAGTACCGCGGGCGCAGGTGGAGCGCTGCGGACGCGTACCTGCGCCCGGCACTGCGGCGACCGAACCTGACCGTCGAGACAGGAGCGGACGTCCAGCGCGTCCTGCTGTCACACGGCCGGGCCGCCGGTGTCAGCTACCGCGCGGCCGACGGGACACAGCGAATGGCGGCAGCGAGGCGGGAGGTCATCCTCGCCGCGGGAGCGGTCGGCAGCCCGGTGCTCCTCATGCGCTCTGGGGTCGGTGCCGGGCTGCCCGTGCCACTGACCGAAGTCGGCAGGAACCTCCAGGACCATCTCGTTGTGCCGCTGGCGTTCGGCCCCGGTACCCGCGCCGAACGGGTCCGGGCGTCCTCCAACAACGCCGAGGCGCTCGCCTTCTCATCCGACCTGGAATTCCTCTGGATGCCGGTCCCCTTCCTCGACCACGGGCGCGGCCAGCAGGGCCTGGGCTGCACGCTCGCCGTGGTCCTGCTCAGGCCGGCCTCCGCGGGGCGCATCACGCTGGCCGGCGCCACGCCGGTGATCGACCCCGCCTACCTGTCCGGCCCGGCCGACCTGCAGACCCTGCTGGCGGGCGTCCGGATGGCCCACCACCTGCTCGCCCAGGCCGCGCTGGCGGACTGGACGGGCGCTCCGCTGACCCCGGCGGCATCCGACGCCACCGACCACGCGATCCGGGCTACCGCCGAAACGCTCTACCACCCCGTCGGCACCTGCCGAATGGGCCCGGTCGTGGACGCCCGGCTGCGCGTCCACGGAGTCGACGGGCTGCGCGTCGCCGACCTCAGCGTCTGCCCGGTCATTCCCCGTGCCCACACCCAGGCAGCAGCCACCGTGATCGGTGCGCGTGCCGCCGACCTGATCCTGGAGGAAGCGGCATGACCAGCCGTGACGACGTCGTCAAGCTGTACGGCCACCACGTGAGCCAGGCCACGGCGCGGCTCGCTGAGCACACCGGGCTCCCGGTGGAAGCACACTCCGACGGCGCCAGGGTCTGGGACGACACGGGCCGGTCATACCTCGACTGCGGCGGCTACGGAGTCTTCCTGCTCGGCCACAGGCACCCCACCGTGGTCGCCGCCCTGCACGCCCAACTCGACCGCAACCCACTTGCCACCCGCGGGCTGCTCTCGGCCGAGCTCGCCACCGCCTCGGCCAGGCTCGCCGGCATCGCCCCGCCCGGACTCGACTATGTCTACCTGGCGAACACGGGCGCCGAAGCGGTCGAGACCGCGCTGAAACTGGCGCGCGCCGGTGGCCGGCGCCGCATCATCTCCATGCGGGGTGGCTTTCACGGCAAGACCCTCGGCGCGCTCAGCATCACCGACCGGCCAGTGTTCCAGCAGCCTTTCCGCCCCCTGCTGCCGGACGTGTCAGTCATTCCCTACGGCGATGTGGCCGCCCTGACCAGCGCACTCGACGAGGACCCGGCACCAGCCTGCGTCGTGGTCGAGCCCGTCCAGGGTGAGGGTGGGGTGCGGATCCCGCCAGCCGGCTACCTGGCCGCCGTCGCCGCCGCATGCCGCGATGCCGGTGCCTTCCTCGTGGTCGACGAGATCCAGACCGGTACCGGCCGGCTGGGCGGCTCGTGGTGGGGCTGCGACCGCGAAGGCGTCACCCCCGACCTCCTCCTCGCGGGCAAGAGCCTCGGTGGCGGCTGTATGCCGGTCAGTGCCGTGATCGGAACCGCCGACGCATTCCGGCCACTCAACCGCAACGCCCGGATCCACAGTTCCACGTTTGCGGGGTCTCCGCTCGCCGCAGTGGCAGTGTCGACGACACTGGACGTGATCGAGCGGGACGGCCTGCTCGCCCGCACCGAGGCCCTGGGCGGCGCGCTCCTGTCCGGGTTCCAGGCGGCCCCGCGCCCCGCCGCCGTCCGCGACATCCGCGGCCGTGGCCTCCTGCTGGGAGTCGAACTGACCAGCCCGGCCGCTGCGAACTCCCTGCTCACCGCCTTGCGTGCCCGGGGCGTCCTGGCCGCCGCCACGCTCTCCGCCGACCTCGTCGTGCGGCTGAGCCCGCCAGCGGTCCTGACCGATGCCGAGGCGGAGGAGGTCATCGCAGCCTTCCGCGACTCACTGGCCGACCTGCCCGCCTGAAGTAGATCATGCGGCGAGGGTGAGATACGGTCACACGTTGTAGCGGTGTGCCTGGGAGGTTGCTGACTTGAAGTTCGGGCTCTACTACAACACGGCGCTCTACGGCACCGATCCGGACCTGATGGTGGCGGTGGCCCGGCACGCGCAGGAGTGCGGTTTCGAGTCGTTCTACATGTCCGAGCACATCGTGGTGTACCCGGGGGCGACCATCCCGGGTTACGTGTCGCTGCCACCGGACCTCGCAGTCGCCGACCCGCTGGACTGCCTGGCCTATGTCGCGGCGGCGACCAGCACACTGCTGCTCGGCACGGCGGTGCTGCTGCTGCCCTACCACCACCCGGTCGTGCTCGCCAAGCGGCTCGCGACCATCGACCTGCTGTCGCGGGGCAGGATGAGCCTGCTCACCGTGGGCCTGGGAGTGCTGCCTGGCGAGGCTGCCGCCGTCGGCGTCGACTTCACCACCCGGGGCCGGCGGGCCGACGAGGCGATCGATGTGCTGCGGCTGCTGTGGGGCGGGGACGCGGCCGGTGTCAGCTTCCAGGGTGAGTTCTTCAGCCTTTCCGAGGTGTGCAGCTTCCCGAAGCCGCATGGCGGGCGCACCCTGCCGATCCATGTCGGCGGGTCGAGCGTGCCGGCCGCCCGGCGGGCCGGCCGCCGCGGCGACGGCTACTTCCCTGGTGGCAGGCTGACGCTGGAGCAGCGGATCGAGCAGATCGCGATCATGCGGGCAGAAGCGGTCACGGCTGGGCGGGACCCGGCGGCGCTCGAGTACACCCGCTGGGGACAGGTCGACATGACGGCCGATGAGGTCCAGGCCCTGGCCAGCCAGGGTGTCACCCGGCTGCTCGTCGGCCCCGGTGCCTCGGCGGAACTGGCCGACATGCAGGACGAGATGTCCTCACTAGCCCGCCGCCTGCAGTTCGGCTGAACCGCAAGCGCAGCTTCACATGATTGCCTGCGGGGTCAGTCGTCTTGTTGTGTTTGTTCCGCGACAGCAGGCAGTGCACGGCCGAATGAGGCAAGGCTCTTGTAGGGCTCGCCGCGAAGGACGCGCTCCGCCGCGCTGAAGGGGAAAGCGAAGATCCCGCTGGTCGATACCGCGTAGGCACCGGCCGCTTGGTCGTGGGTGACCCACTGCCCGCCGTAGGCTCGGACGAGCACCTCGCCGGTGTAGGCGCCGATCAGTTTCCACCAGAGGTCGAGCCGCTGGGCTGCGAGAGGGCCGTCCGCCAGCAACTGTTCGCAGACACAGTCCAGCTCCGTGAGGCTCTCAACAGACCAGTCGAGCCTCTGGCCGAACTGGTCTTCTACCAGCGCCACGCACTGGTCAGCGATCCGCTGCAATGCTTCGGAGTCGGGGTTGGCCACAGCGGACAGGGACTCCTCGGGGTTCAGTCAGGTCAGGCCGCTAGGCGCGGGTGGAGGCGAGCTGGGCTGCGGTATCGCGGGAGAGTGCGACCGAGTCGACGGTGAGCGTGATCACGGTGCAGCCCAGGGCCGCGAACCGGTGCGCGGTCGCACCGTCCGAGGCGTGGATGCCGGCTGGCTTGCCTGCGGCGGCACAGGCGGAGGTGATCTGTTCCAGGGCCTGCCTGAACACCGGGTGGTCCGGGTCGAGCGGGCAGCCCAGGGAGTACGACAAGTCCCGGGGGCCGACGTAGATGCCGTCCACGCCGTCTTCCACCAGAGTCGCTGTCAGGTCGGCGAGCGCCTGCGCCGACTCGACCATGATGAGGCAGAAGGGCTCGCCTACGCCTGTCATCACCCCACCCGCCGACCGGTACCCGGCAGGCGGGTAGCGGCAGGCACCCACCACCTCACGTGCCTGGGCGGCGGAGTTCACGTTGGGCACGATGACGCCCTCGCAGCCCAGGTCCAGTGCCCGCCCGATATCGGCCGGGTGCGCGTGCCGGACGCGGCCGATGGGGGTCGCGCCAGCCAGCCGGATCGCGGCGGTGAGGGCGGGCAGGTCGTGCTCGGTCGCGCCGCCGTGCTGGAGGTCCAGGACCACATAGTCGAGCCCGGCGGCCGCGAGCGCCCGCACGCTCAGTGGCGAGGGGATCGTCGACCAGGCGCCGTAGAGGGATTCACGGGCTACCAGTTGCGCGCGGAACGTCGAAGCCGCAGACATGGGTCAAGCCAACCACACGCTCCGGTGCCGGTCTGTTCACGCTGGGCCGGGGGAACCTGGCCATCGCGGACGGGCGCTTTCATGATGGGTGTGGGACCGGGCAATGGGGGAGTGATCTCATGCGACGAGGAGTGCTGGCCATCTTGACGGCCGGTGTCATGCTGGCCGCGGGGTATGGGGGAGCGGTGGACGCGGCCATTACCCCGTGGTCGATGCAGGCCGTACCGCTGCCGCCCCCGTCGACGTTTGGCTACCTGTACGGGGTGTCGTGCACCTCAGCCAGCAGTTGCGTAGCGGTCGGCATAGCCAACCGGGGGACGGGCATGCTGGCGGAGACCTGGGATGGCAGCACCTGGGCGGCGCAGGTGCCGCCGTTGCCAGCAGGAGGCACCGTCGGAGCGTTGTCTGCGGTGTCGTGTGTCACTGCCACCGACTGCGTCGCATCCGGGTTCTACACCAACGGCGGCGGCGACCAGCCGCTGGCTGAAGACTGGAATGGCAGCACGTGGACCGCCAAAGTCCCGGTCAACCCGCCGTCTGTCAGCCAGAACGCTTTCCTCAGCAGTATCTCGTGCACTTCGGCAACCAGTTGCGTGGCGGTCGGCAGCTACTCCACCGCCCCCTCCAACAGCCAGCGCGCCACTCTGGCTGAGACGTGGGACGGCAGCACGTGGACATTGCGGACAACTATTACCCCGGCAGGGACGAATCAGAGCCTGAACAGTGTCTCGTGTGTCGCAGCGGACGACTGTATGGCGGTCGGGAGTTACATAGACAAGTCTGTCCGCAGCCATGTCCTTATCGAGGGCTGGAACGGCAGCGCCTGGTCGCAGGAGTCCGCGCCCACCCCGGCCCACCAGGACGGCGTCGCAGTAGGAGGAGCGTCGTGTACTTCGGCGGATAACTGCATAGCTGTGGGGTCCGCCTCCGCCACATCCGGTCTCAGTGTGCTGTTCGACGAGCGCTGGAACGGCTCCCACTGGATCCTCGGGAGCATTCCCAAGCCCACTCCCAGCGCCACCGTCAGTCCCGCGTTGTCCGCGGTGTCGTGCGTCACGACGGATAGCTGTATCGCCGTCGGGGGGGTCTCTGGGAGGACACTGGCTGAGCGGTTCAACGGCCACACGTGGTTCACGCAGGCCACTGCCCGGCCGCAGTCCAAGCGGGGTTTCATCGGCGTGTCATGCGTCGCCCACGGCACCTGTACCGCGGTCGGTGTCTACTCGCCCAGTTCGACCAGTCGGTTGCCGGTCGCCGAGCAGAACTAGATGCGATGGCAGTTGCCGACTGGACCAACCATCGGCTGGGCGAGCCTCCGCACCCTGACCCCCTCGCCCGTGCACATTGACTCACTGACAGCCACCACGAGTGGCAGCGACTCCGCTCATCCTCAGGCTGAGGCATCCCGGCGTCAGGACCATCTCGAAGAATTTCGAGATAACCGTCCAGTTGACCTGAGACGACGAGTAGGCATCGCTTGGGTCAACGGCTGGCTATTGGCTCGCGCACATGGTGGGTGACGTGCACGGTACGCACATGGCGGTGTGGGCGAGAATGCAGTGGTGACTCCTGGACGTGGGTACCAGCTAAAGGTGGGGCCGCCTGATGGCCTCGCGGTCTCGGTGGTGATGTTCCCCCAGCACTCGGTGCTCGCGCTGCTGCGCCGAGTGGTGTCTGGGCATTCGGACGGCACGTCGGCCTGGTCGGCCACGGTCAGCAGGACGCTGCGGCCGAGTGCACGTTTCGCCGCACGGTCATTCGCAGCCCGGGAGGCCGACGGTGCGGCGGTCATGCCAGAGTGCTGCACACCGATCGCGCCACTGACCGACGTGTCCGTGGCCGAGCAGGTGGTCAGCTTGCGCGACATGGCTCCCGACGTGCTTACCGGGGAGTTGCAGGCACTCAGCGAGGAGTTGCACGGAGCAGAGGGCGGCCGCGCCGTGCTGTCGCCATGGCAGCCCGCCGCTCGTCAGCCCCGCCAATGGCTGGCCTCGATGGCCGACGCATCGCTCGATGCCTGGTCGGCGATGGAGCCGCGGTGGCGTGCGGCCACGCCATCGTTCGACCAGGAGGTGCGGCGGGTGGGGACTGCCGCCGTGCGCGGCTGCATGGGGACATTGCTGAACAGCCTGCATCCGTCCATCAGCTTCGCCGAGGGAGTGCTGGCCTTCGCGTTCCCTTACGACCGGTACGAGACCCTCGGCGAGCGACGGCTGGTTCTCATGCCGATGCTCGGAGAGCACGATCCACTGGTGGCCAGTTTTGACCGTCAAGACGTGTGTTACGTGGGATACCCAATCCGCCCGCCCAACCGGAGCATGCAGCCCGAGGCTAACGAAGCCCTCGCGCTGATCCTCGGTCCCGTGCGCGCCGCCGCGCTCCGGGCGCTCGACCGGCCGCTGACCGTCGGTGAGCTGGCCGCCGCCGTGCAGTGCGCGCCCACCACGGCCACCTACCATCTCCAGCAACTGGACCAGGCCGGCCTGATCAGCCGCCAGCGGGATGGTATGAGCGTCTGGGCCAGCCGCACCCCCCGTGGTGACGGGCTGATCGACCTGCTCTCAGACTGATCCTCACAGGGGTTGGCGCGGAGCCAGCAGAACCTGCCGCTCTCTCAGAGTCATCACGGACGAACGCGGATGATCGTCTGCCCGCTGATCCGCTTGGTCGGGTTGAAGGCGGCGACGGCGTCTTCGAGGGCCGCGACGTTGCCGATGTTCGTCCGCAGTCGTCCGTCCCGCACCCGCTGGACGATCTCACCCAGTTGGGCGCGGTCGGACTCGACAACGAAGTCGATCGCCAGGCCGTCGGCGGGCCGTGCCTCGGGCGGCCCGGCGATGGTCACCAGTGTTCCTCCGGCGCGGATCAGGCCTGCGGACCGCATCCCGATGTCGCCGCCGATGACGTCGAACACCAGGTCGACTCCGCCGGCGTCTGCCAGCGCGTCGTTCTCAAGGTCGACGAACTCCATCGCGCCGAAGTCGAGCGCCTTCTGACGGTCGTCGGGGCGTCCGGTGCCGATGACATAGGCGCCAGCCTCACGTGCGAGCTGGGTGGCCATCGACCCGACTGAGCCGGCCGCGCCGTGCACGAGGACACTCTGCCCCGCCTGAAGACGGCCGTGCTCGAACAGTCCCTGCCACGCGGTCAGGCCCGGCATCGACAGGCTCGCGCCCACCGTGAAGTCGACGTCGCCCGGCAGCGGCGCGAGGTTGCGTGCCTCGATGGCCACATACTCCGCCAGGGCGCCGCCGCGATACGAATCGGTGAGGCCGAACACCCGCTGTCCCACCGACAGCCCCGTCGTGCCATAGCCGAGGGCGGTGACCACTCCGGCCAGTTCCTGCCCGGGGATCGACGGCGTTCGGTCACGGCCGAGGCGATCGGTCCAGGTCGAGGACCACTCCAGCTCACCCGAAGTGAATCCCGACGCATGGACCTCAACGACGACATCGTTGATCGCCGCCTGCGGCTCGGGCCGCTCCACCAACGTCATCCCAGCCGTTCCCGCAGCCTGGTCCGTCACCACGATCGCTTTCATGTGGAAACCCCCTCTATCAGCCCTCGCCCCACGCCACTGTGGGTCTGTAACTGGTCAGCGGCGCCGCACCTCGATGTCCTACCCCGCGGATCAGCAGAAATTTCGGCGCGAGGGCGTCCTTGCCGAGTGAAGTTTTCCCCAGCAAGGTGAATCGGTCAGGCGGCGTATAACGCCCATGAGGATCGCCAGCCAGGTACGGATGTGGTTCAAGCGGCCTGGCGTGGGTGGGCTGGATGTCCGGGCCGGGAGCACACGGGCGCGGGGGTGTCCGGTGATCGGTCACCGAATGCCTGGCCAGCGAGCTGGTGTGCCCAGCGCATCCGCGCGACTGCGGCGTCGGGATGGTCGCCAAACTCCTGTGCGACCTGTTCCGCGCAGCCGAGCTCGCCGAATGTGCAAATGGCCACGGCAATGGCCCGGCGCACCTGCTCGGGACTGGGGTGCTCGCTGCGCTGCAGCGCCGACACGAACAAGGCGCCGGCCCGCACCGTGCTGATGCTGAAGGGGGGTGTCGCTGACCGCATGGTGAGCCTCCCAGGAGGCGGGTCTTGGCTCCATTGCCGCGGTCCGGCAATTGGTCTCAACAAACGAGAGCATGCTGGCCAGCGTGTGATACCTGCTGACAGGCGGAGATTCCGGCGGTTGCCCCGCTACCGGGAGGCCTTGGCGAGGGCGGTTCTTACGGCGGCCTCGCTGGCTGGGGTACCGGCTGGGTCGCTGAACGGCCCGTAAACCATCCCGTAGACCGGGGTGCCGGGCTGCTGCCGCCAGCTCTCCGCCAGTGGCCCGGCGTCCATGGCGCCATAGCCGGTGCCGTCCAGGAACTCGCTGACTCGTGTCTTGGCATCAGCATCGTCGCCCGCGATCGGCAGGTAGCTCCGGTCAGCGGCACCGGCCGGGCGGGCCAGCGACAGCAGGTGCTGGTAGAAGATGTTGTTGAACACCTTGACTACATGGGCGCCTGCCAGGTGCCGCTCGATCAGCTCACTGCTGGTCAGCGATCCGCTGTCCAGCTCGGGGATCTGCCCGTCGCGCTGTGGGTAGTAGTTGCAGGTGTCCATGACCACCTTGCCCACCAGCGGCGCGGCCGGGACGCTTGGATACGCGCGCAGCGGGATCGTGACCACCACCAGGTCACCTTCGGAGGCGGCCTGCTCCGCACCCGCCGCTCGTGCCCGCGGCCCCAGTTCAGCGACGAGTTCGGTCAGCGTCTGCGGACCGCGTGAGTTGCTCATGACCACCGCGTATCCGGCGTCTACGCAGAGCCGCGCCACCGTGCTGCCGATATGTCCGCTCCCGATAAAGCCCACTGTCGTTGTCATGCACACGCCAACCCACGGCCGCTGCCGGTGATTCCGGCCCATCCGCGTGTGCCGGGCCCGGGGTAGCGTCTGGCTGTTGGTACGTCCTGACCGCGACGACTGAGGGGATGCCACGTGAGTGTGTTCTCTGACGCGGAACTCGCCTATCTGGCCAAGGGGAAGCTCGGCCGGCTCGCCACCATCGACGGGGCCGGGATGCCACACGTGGTGCCCCTCGGCTGGCACTACAACGCCGAACTCGACGTGATCGACATCGGTGGCCGGAACTTCGGCCGAAGCCGCAAGTTCCACAACGTGCAGCACAACCCCAAGGTCGCCCTGGTGATCGATGACGTGCTGCCACCGTGGCGGGCCAGGTGTGTCATGATCCGCGGCACGGCCGAGGCCATCGCGGAGGTATCCGGGCCGGACGGGCAGCCCACCGGGCCGATCATCCGGCTGCGACCCTCCGAAGTGATCAGCTGGGGGATGGAGTTCGCTGAGGAGTAGGCACCCGGGATGACAGCCCAGTGCGGCGGTGTGCCAGGTGCCAGGATTGGCACATGCAACTGCGCATATTCACCGAGCCACAACAGGGTGCCGACTACACCACACTCCTGCGGGTCGCCCAGGCGACCGAAGAGCTCGGCTTCGACGCGTTCTTCCGCTCCGACCACTACCTGAGCATGGGCGGGCCCGGCCTGCCAGGGCCGACCGATGCCTGGATCACGCTGGCCGGGCTGGCCCGTGAGACGTCGCGTATCCGGCTGGGGACGCTGATGAGCCCGGTCACGTTCCGCCTCCCCGGGCCGCTGGCGATCTCGGTGGCGCAGGTGGACCAGATGAGCGGAGGCCGTGTCGAACTCGGGCTCGGCACCGGCTGGTTCGACGCGGAGCACTCCGCGTACGGGATACCGTTCCCACCCGTGGGTGAGCGGTTCGGCCGCCTCGAGGAGCAGTTGGAGGTCATCACCGGCCTGTGGCAGGCCCCCCAGGGTACGCCGTTCTCGTTCAGCGGTGCCTACTATGCCCTCACGGACTCACCGGCGCTGCCCAAGCCTGTTCAGCGGCCACGCCCGCCGATCCTGATCGGCGGCGGCGGGCAGCACCGGACGCCGAACCTGGCGGCGAGGTTCGCCGACGAGTTCAACATTCCGTTCTCCGGTGCCGAGGCCAGCGCGGCCGCGTTCGGGCGGGTGAAGGAAGCCTGCCAGGAAGTCAGCCGTGACCCCGAATCGGTGGTGTACTCGGCCGCCCAGACCGTGTGCTGCGGCCGGGACGAGGCCGAGTTGGCCCGCCGCGCCAAGGCGATCGGCCGTGAGGTGGATGATCTCAGGCGCAACGGCCTGACAGGTTCGCCCGCGGAGGTCGTGGACAGGATCGGCAAGTTCGCGGACATCGGTGCCACGCGGGTCTACCTCCAGGTCCTGGACCTGTCCGACCTCGACCACCTGGAGCTGATCGCCTCCGAGGTCATGCCCCAGGTACGGTGACGCCCCGGCGGGCTGTTTCCCGCCGGGGCGTGCCCCTGTTGTCCTGCGGGACTCGTCCTGGTGGCGAGAGTCCCGTGGTGGGCAGTGGCCTCTGTCTCCGTTACCACGCGTTTTCTTCGCCTGGGAGCACGATCCCGATGTAGCCCGGGATGAAGCCCGATGCCCTCACGCTGACCGGGGTGCCGGCAGTGTTCGTGGCGGTGGAGATCGGTGTCATGGTCTGCTTGTCGCCGGGGCTGCCGTAGGCGTAGACGGTCTTGCCGTCCTGCGACATCACGATGTTCTGTGGGTTCCCGCTGACGTGGATCGACTTGCCCACGGTGCCCGTCTCGGAGACCGGCGTCACCTCAGCGTGGCCGGAGCTGCCGGCCAAGACGTAGACGGTCTTGCTGTCCGGTGTGAAAGCCGCGTCGCTGGTGGAGCCCAGGTCCAGCGTCCTCACCGTCTGGCCGGTGGTCAGCGAGACCAGCCTCACGTTGGACGCGCCCACGTAAAAAGCGGTCGTGCCGTCTGGCGCGACGAGTGAAAACTGATTCGCGTTCCCAATCCTGACCCGCTGGCCGGGGGTGCTGGTGGCGGTCGATATCGGCGTGACCCACATCGGTGAGCTGTCGGGTCCCCCGCTGCCGGTGACATCGGCGGTGCCGCCATCCGAAGTGATATTGATCATGTAGGCCCCGGTTACCGGGATCGTCCTGCCGGGGGTGTTCGTGGCGACGGAGACCGGCGTCACTGTGCCTGGCTGGCTGAAAGACACGTACGCCGTCTTCCCGTCCGGCGTGATCGCGATGAAAGGAACCCCTTGTCCTTGTACGACTGGACTGCCCACTGTGCCGGTGGCCAGCGAAACCGGCCTGACCGTGCCCTTGTTCAGGTTGGACGAGGAAGAGGACGCGAAGTAGGCAGTTTTGTAGTCGGGTGTGAAGACTACCTGCCCGGTACCGTGCCCGAGCTGGATCGGGGTGCCTGCCTTGTGAGTGACCAGGTCAAATGACCTGATCACACTGCCGCTCGTGGCCGTGTAGACGACGTAGTCCGTCTTGCCGTCCGGGGTGATCGCGTTCTCGAAGACGTTCGGGCTCCCGGGCGCGCCCGCTGGCCCGACCTTGAACGGCTTGCCAAGCCTGCCCGTGACCGGCGAAATCGGGGTGAGCGTGCCCTTGTACCGGTTGAATACATAGGCCGTCCGGCTGACCGTGCCCCCGCTCCCAATCTGAATATTCGCGTGTCCCCGCCCGGTGAACAGGCCACCCAGGCTCACGGCCAGGCCCACCACCAGCGTCACGCCCACGGCGGCAGCAGCCGGGGCCATCCAAAAAGGCGTGTGGCGGGGTGGCCGGGGCGGCCCGGGCTCGACGGTCAGCGTGTGGACCACCCTGTTGTGTGCCGTCTGCCGACTGGGACGCTCCAGCACCGGCCCGTGCTCGCGCATCAGGTCGGCGAACAGTTCGTCCGCGAATTTGGTCATGGTTCTCACACCCCGTCTTGTTCCGCGGCCGGGCTGCCGGCCGCCTTGCGCAGCCGGGCGCGTGCCCGCATCAGCCGCATCCGTGTCGCGCCTGGTGACACGCCGAGTACCCGGGCCGCTTCCTTGGCCTGGAGCCCGGCGATGTCCACCAGTTCGACCGTCAACCGGTCCAGCGTGGGCAGGGTGGTCAGTTCCGTGACCAGCCTGCGGCCCGCGCGTTCCGCGTCGATCCGGTCCAGCAGTTCCCCGACCTGGTCCGTGTCCAGGTCCCGCCGGCCGGCCAGGCGCGCGGCCTTGTTCCGCTGCTGGCTGTGCGCGTCGCAGTGGGCGGCATACACCCGCCGTGCGATACCGAACACCCATGCGCGCGCGCTGCCCCTGCCCGGGTCGAACATGCCGAACGAGATGATCGCCTGTACGAACGTGTCGGCGGTCAGGTCGGCGACGGTCTGCGGGTCGGCGCTGCGGCGCGCGAAGAACACGGTGACGGCATCTACCTGTGCGCGGTAGAGCCGTTCGAACTCGGCGGCCGCAGTGCCGTCGGCTGGGCCCTGCCCAGCCTCCTGTCTGCCCGGCGGCCAGCTAACGGGTGATGCCGTCAGTTCGCTCATGCCCCTAGTTGGCCTCGGGCCGCGTTTGTGTCACACAACTTCCCGCATCACCGACCTGTGTGCGAGGAGGTAGTAGACGCCACCGCCGACGACGATACCGATCGCCCAGCTCAGGTCGCCGCCCTGGAGCCCGGGGAAGTGGCTGGAGATCGGCCCGACGTAAGACGGCACCGCGGTCGAGGTGTTGATCCACATCAGGGCCGCGACCATACCCAGCACCTGGGCGGCCAGTGCTGGCCAGTGGATGCCGCCATTGCGCCAGTACAGGCCGCCGCGGTTCGCCGCGAGCGCGGGCGGGTCATAGCGGCCGCGGCGCAGCAGGTAGTCCACCATGAACACGCCGAACCATGCCGACAGCCACACCACGATGTACAGCAGGAACCCGGCGAAGTCCTTGTAGAAGGTGCCGTGGAACAAGATGACGTAGGTCGCCACGGCGCAGACCGTGATGTCCACCAGCACGGTCATCCAGCGTTTGAGCGGCATGCCGAGCGCCTGGAGCGTGACCCCGGACGAGTACAGGTCGATCGTGTTGATGGTCAGCAGCTGGGCAATTGCGAAGATCAGGAACGGCACGACGAACCAGGCTGGGAAACTCTGCGGCACGCCTAGCTGGGTGATGCCCACGGTCTTCGTGGTGACGGTGAAGGCGAGCACCCCCAGCACCTCCAGCAGCACGGACGGGATGCCACCTCCCAGGGTGGCTGCCCAGAACGTGCGGGACTTGGGCGTGCTGCGCGGCAGGTAGCGCGAGTAGTCGTTGCCGTTCTCGGTCCACCCCAGGCCACCAACCGAGATGATCAGCACCAGCGCGGTGGTCCACACGGCCCACGGTGCCGACGGGTGGTGGAACGTGCTGAGGTGCAGCCGGCTGAGGGTGAAGCCTGCCAGCAAAGCGAAGAACACGATGAACACAAAGGCCAGGTACCGCAGGACTTTTGTGATCGTGGCGTGTCCGAGCAGTGGCATGACCATTTGCGCGAGCGCGGCAACGACTATCACGGCGATCTTGGCGGGGGTGCTCAGCGCGGTCCCGTAGTGGGAGAACAGCAGGATCACCGTGGCGACCACGAAGTAGACGCCCTCGACCTCGAACCCGAGCTGGGTCGCCCAGTTGAACAGCGCCACCAGGCGGTTCCCGTTCTGCCCGAACGGGGCCCGGCTGACCATGAACGCGGTCGTCCCGGTCGCTGGCCCTTGCAGGCTGGCCCAGCCCAGCAGCGCATAGAAAAGGTTTCCCACCACGATCGCGAGAATGGCCTGCCCAACTGACAGGCCGAAGATCATGATCAGCGTCCCGTAGAAGAAGAACTCAACGTTGAACACCGCACCCGCCCACAGCCAGAACAGGCCGGACGGTGTCATTTTGCGTTCCGTGCCGGGGATCAGGTCTATCCCGCGCTGTTCGACCTTGAAGGCCGCGTACTCCCCAACTTCGCCCGTATTGGCTGGTCCACCCGTCGCGACGTCACCGCTCATCGCCCCTCCAGGCTCCGGGTCGTCGTTGCCTGCTCCCATCATCCCCGCTGATGGCCATGGCAGGAATATCCCCTAACAGGCGTATCGATCCGAGGGGACGGAATGCCCGGCTGTAAACACCCGGCCGTCCTCAACGTGCTGATAACAGCAACAGGCGGGTGGTGGCCGGGAATACCGATCAGGGCGAGGATCGGCCTGCCAGGGCACGCAAGCGTCAGGCCGGCTTCAGGGTTTGCCGTTGAAGTCGACGTCCTTGGTCTCGACCGTCCCGGCTTGGCGGCCCGGTGCCGTCTGGTAGGTGTCCCTGGCGAGCCCTTCGTCGTTGTGCTGGACCCAGACGACCGGAACCTGCGGGCCGTATCAGGGCTCGCGGGCTCTGATCAGGGCGATCACGGGTTCGGTGAGGGTCCGGGCCAGGATCGTCAGGTCCATCCACAGGGACCAGTGGTCGATGTAGTAGTTGTCGAAACGTGCCCGTTCCTGGATCGAGGTGTCGCCGCAGAGCCCGTTGACCTGTGCCCACCCGGTCAGGCCCGTGTTCATCCTGTGCCGCTCCGAATAGCGGGGGATCCCCTCGGCGAACTGTGAGGCGTAGTAGGGACGCTCCGGTCGCGGCCCGACGAGCGACATCTGGCCACGGACCACGTTCAGCAGTTGGGGGAGCTCGTCGAGGTGGGTGGCACGCAGCCAGCGGCCGATCCTGGTGCAGTCGTCAGGGCCGACGGTCCACTGACCGTCGGCCTCACCAGCGACGGTCCGGAACTTCATGATCGTCATCCGCTGGCCGCCACGGGTCACCCGGACCTGGCGGTAGAACACAGGCCGGCCACACCACACCCGCACCACCACGGTCAGCAGCAACAGCAGTGGCGCGCACGCCACCAGCAGCACCGTGCCCAGCACCAGGTCAAAGGCGCGTTTCATGGCCTGGCGCGACCGGTCAGCGCCGGACGGCCGCAGCGGGATCACGGGCAAGCCCCACAGGTCGTCGCGGATCCCCGCGGGGACCACGGCCGCCAGCTCCGACGCTGGTGGCACCACACAGACATCGGCGCGTGCTGGCCTGGCGCGCAGGACGGCGGCAAGGTTCCCGTCACCCCCGTCGGCCGGGCACACGATGATCCTCCTGATGTCCTGCTCGGCCACGACCGTCGCTATCTCGGACACCCCGCCCAGGACTGGCAGCACAGGGCCTCGCGCCGACGGCACGCTGCCGATCAGGCCTGCCGGGCGCAGTCCCAGGTCAGGATGGTCCAGGAGCGCCTGCCCAACTTCCACGCCGGTCTGCCCAGTGCCCACGATGAGCGCGGGTTCGGTCATGCGGCCACGCCGGTGGGCGGTGCGCAGGACGGCGTACAGGCTGGCCCGCATGGCTATGAGTGCGGCGACCGAGACCAGGCTGAGGAAGGCGACTCTGCTGGCCGGGCGTGCCCACGGCAGCAGGCACAGGCTCGGCAGGGCGGCGAACGCCACCAGGCGTGGGACCTCGTCAGAGACCCGCAGGCACAGCCTCAGCCGGTGCATGCCATTGGCTGACAGCAGGATAAGGACGCCTATGACATAGCCCGCAACCGGCCATTGTGACATTACCGCGATTGAGGCGGCCAACAGTGCGGACCCGTCACACAGCAGAAGCGCCGAATTCCGGAGCCGGACAGTGCGCTGAAATGCGGAGTATCTGGGGCGGGGACTCACCCGAGAAGGGTGCCAGCCAGACACAGAACTCGTGGCACGCACCAGCCGCAGCCTTCTTCCGAGGTCAGAACGTCAAGACACACAGCACTCTGGCGCGGGCCGCCGCATGCCACCTGTCCGAAGCGGAAGTACCCTGCCAGTTCCCGCAGTAACATTCCTCGTCAAGTCCTAGGCGTACACACGGGTAGCGTAAAGATCGAGCCTGGTATTTGTCCAGAGTCAGGCCCAATTGTGCAGATACTCTATCCTTGCTGAGTTATCGATCAACGCCGGGCCGTGAACCACCATGTATATGGCTATTGTGCCTGCTACTTTGTGGTAGCCGGTGCCAAGTAGCGGGAGAGTGGTACATGTGGTTACTCTGGCGGGTGTGGTCCGTGTTCGTCAGGTTGGCTGCTGTCCGTTTTTGCGCACGGTGACGAGCGGGTCACATTTTTGTTGCTGGCCGCAGCACCGCCCCGCTTGCTGGCCGCAACATGACGGCCGGCACTGGGTGGCCGGCCCTGGTGAGGTACTTCCCTCCCAGGTCCACAGGGGTGCTGGAAGCGGTGGGGTTCACGACGGCAAGCCCGTGGGCGAACGGGCGCAGCCAGGCGGCTCCGGCCGAGTGCATGGGGCCGAGCGGGCGCCCAAGCGCCCAGCCTGGCGCCAGGGGCAGGGGCGGTGGCCCACCCACGGACAGCAACTGCCGGCCGTCGGTGGCGAGCAGGAAGGATGCCAATGCATATGCCCTGGTCTGGGACGTGACCGCAGTGGTGTAGCCGCCCGCGTGGAACCAGCACACCTTGTGCTGGCCGGCGCAGCTGGAGACCTCCTGCTGGTAGGCGGCCCATGCTGGGCCGATGCCATCGGGCTGGGTCGTGAAGGAGAGGTAGTACTCCTGCTCCAGGCCACCGGCGAGCCGCAGCCATCGTTGCCATAGCCCTGGGAACCTGGTCGCGTAGCCGACGTTGACGACCCAGGCGACCCTGGCCTGGTGCATGGCGTGTCCGATGGTGCGCAGCGCCGAGTAGGTGGCGGCCTGCACGGTCGCGTCCGTGCGGTACCTGGCCGCGGTCCCGTAGGCGTCGGCCGTGGTCAGGGCATTGTCCACGTCGACACCGTCCCAGCCGTGGCGGTGCACGTCAGCGACTACGTTGGCGGTCCATTGGCGCTGGTAGGCAAGGTTGCCGTAGTCCGTCTCCCAGGTGTCCGGGTAGCCACTGAACTCCAGCGGTCCCCGCGAGCCGGCCGCGCGCAGCAGCCAGTCAGGGTGGTTCCGCCTCACCCAGCAGTACCCGAGGCCCGACGAAAGCAGGCTGTGGTCGGTGACACTCGATGGGCAGGACCCGCACTGGCCGCTGGGGGTGGTGCAGTCGTCGGAGCGCACCCCGGACAGGTTCTTGTACACCCACACCTGGACGCCAGGGTTCGCCCGCTTGAGCACGGGGATCAGGTGGTAGTCCCACGAGTTCAGGACCACGACGGTGTTCTCGCGCGCGAGCGTGGCCCATTGCGCCGGGGCCGTGGCCCGGACCTGTGCCTCGTCCAGTACCTGGGTGAAGGCCCTGACGCCACCGGCGATGGCGGGGCTACCCGGCCGGCGCGGGGGACTGCCCGCCACCTCAGCCAGGGTGAGCGCTGCCACGGCCAGCGCAACCAGCAGCGCCGCAGCTGCTGTGAGCTGGACCGGGACACACCGCAACTCTCGGGCTCGGCGCACGACCCGCGCTCCTGACAGACCATTAAGCTGCGGACATGATACGGCCGTTGCCTCGGCCAAGCCTGGCGAGGACGCGGGCCAGGGCCAAGGCCGCCCTCGGTCCATGGCCCGCAGCCAAGTCTGTGGCCTACATAGCCGACGACCTGGGCTGGGGGGTGCGGCAGCGGCTTGGCCGCATCCAGTCCGACTCCGGGAGCACCCACCTGGCGGTCCCGCTCGACCGCTCAGTGGACTACCTGGAGGGAGTGTTCAGCGACTACACCACCTACGGCGGCCTTGACCGGCTGAGGGGGTCTGCGGCCGAGGTAGGGCCCGGGGACAACGCCGGCGTCGCACTCCTGCTCCGCCAAGCTGGCTGTGAGAGCGTGGAACTCATCGACCGGTTCCGCAGCAGGCGCAGCCCGGCGCAGCAGCGGCAGATCTATGAGGCCCTGGCGCAGCAGTGCGGCCTGGAGCGCCCAGCCGGGGCGCAGGACTGGGACGACGAGCATCTGCCCGGGATCACCTGGCGGGTCGGCCTTTCCGCCGAGGCGTACTTCGCTGGCTGCGCGCGCGCCGGCGGGCGGCGTTACGACCTGATCGTGTCCCGGGCCGCGCTGGAGCACTTGTACGACCCGCTGGGGGCGCTGCGGGACATGGCCCTGTGCCTGCGGCCAGGCGGCCGGATGGTGCACAAGATCGACTTCCGGGACCACGGGATGTTCACCCCCACCCACCCGGAACTGACGTTCCTGCGGTTCCCCAGGCCGGTGTACCGCCAGATGACGCGCAGGTCAGGCAGGCCGAACCGGGTGCTGCTCCACCGCTACCGCTCACTGGCCACCGAACTCGGGCGTATCGCGGCCCTGGACGTCACTCTGCTCGTGACCAGCCTGGTGGGCGAGGGTGAACTCAGTCCGCATGTCCCGTTGGCCCAGATCCCTGCCGACAGACTGCGCCAGGCCCTGACCAGGGTGGATGCGCAGCGGCATCGTTTCGCCCGGGAATTCGCAGGTGTGAGTTCTGTGGACCTCGCTGTCAGCGGGATCTTCTGGGTTGGCACCCGCCGGGTTCGTTGACATCGGCCGGCCAGGAGGGGCAGCATCGGGAGGTGTTCGGTCCGTCACTCTGGGAGTACAGCCTTGGTACCTTCCCCGGCCGGGCAAGGACCGCCGACGCTCGGGCAGCTGCCTGCGGGCGGGGCCTTCCCCGAGCAGCCCGCCGAGTTCACACACGGCCTCCACGAAGACACGCGTCTGACCCTGGCGGCCGTCGCGGACCTGGCCGATCGCCTTCCCCGCGAGTCGGTGATCTACGACACCGCCGCCCAGCCGCTGCTCGTCCCCCAGGGAGGGCCCCCAAGGGGCGCCCTGGACAAGCCGGGGGACGTCATCCGCCATCTGGACACGGC
Source organism: Streptosporangiaceae bacterium (assembly GCA_035946955.1). Classification (GTDB taxonomy): domain Bacteria; phylum Actinomycetota; class Actinomycetes; order Streptosporangiales; family Streptosporangiaceae; genus DASYYE01. The sequence goes on from DASYYE010000018.1 coordinate 48,318, forward strand.
CAATGCCTGGCTCACACTGCTCAACATCGAAGCTGACCCGGCCTACGCCGAGTTGCTGAACACGACCCTGGATGAACTCGAGTCCGCGTTCCCGCCGCGGTTGCAGGCGACGCGTCACCGGGTCGGGTTCATCTTCGTTTCCTCACCGAACTCCGTCACGCCCGCTCACTTCGACATCGAACACAGCCTGCTGATGCAGGTCAGCGGGTCGAAAACGGTGAGCTTCGGCCGGTTCGAGAGCGAGGAGTCCCGCTGGCACGAGGTGGAGCGGTACTGGGACGGCTCGCACGGGCGCATCGAGTCCCTGCCTCCTGAGCTGGCCTCCTACACCCTCACCCCGGGCCGGGGCGTGTACATCCCCCCGGTCGCACCGCACTGGGTCCACAACGGCCCGGCCCCCTCACTCTCGGTGACCCTGACCTACTTCACCGCCGCGACCGAGCGGGAGAACATGATCGAGGCGTTCAACGCCCACCTGCGCCGGTTCCACCTGACTCCCCGCCACGCGGGTCAGTCGGCAGCCGCCGACACGGCCAAGGTGGCCCTGATGCGGGCCAAGGCGCTCAGCCGGGTTCTTCACCGTTCCTGACAGCCCGGTCGGTGGGCGGGGGAGCGGTGTCGCCGCCCCCGGGCGGTGCGGGCTGGCCGTGTACCGGCGCGGGCGGGGGACTGCCTGAGGCTGCGGCGTCGGGCAGCGGGGTGTAAGAACCCACGTGTACCCGGTAGGGCCGGGTGAGCCGTTCGAGCCTGACCGCGAGGGCGGGTGCCGTCGTGACCGCGAGGAGCCCGGCCGCGGCACGGGGCCCGCCGGCTGGGAGCCCTGCCAGAGCGGCTCGCCGCGCTTGCGCCAGCCGTCCCTGGGCGGCCAGTTGCATCGCGCGGTAGAAGCACAGCTTGCCGCGCAGCGTGCGCAGCCCAGCGCGGACGGCAGCGACTTCCGCGGGGGAGCGGGCGTCCCCGAGCTGGGCGGTCAGGACGGCGATGCCACGCTCGGCGGTCCGTGCCGCGTCGAAGGAACGGCTGCCGTCCCACACCCGGTGCACGGCGGTGGGATGGGACGCCATGGTGATTTCGGCCCCGGCCCGCAACATCCTGATCCAGAGGTTCCAGTCTTCGCATGGCTGGTCACGGAATCCTCCGGACAATTCGTAGAGGTCACGCGAGAAAAAGCCAAAATTGACGAAATTCTGGCGCAGCAGGCTGCTCAGCTGGTGCGGTGGCGCGGGGAATCGCTTCGGCATGCGGGGAGCGGTGAGGCCCATACCCGGGTACCAGGACAGTTCCTGGGCGCTGACCAGGCCGCTGGAGGCCGCGTGTGCGGCGGCCATGGTGTCCAGGTGGTCCGGCAGGAAGAGGTCATCGGCGTCCAGCATCGCCAGCAGCGGAGTGCTGGTGGCCTGGATGGCCAGGTGACGAGCGGGGCCAGGGCCGTGGTTGTCCGTCAGCCGGATGAGTTCCAGGGGGAGGCGGCCTTGCCACCGGCGGGCGCGTTCCGCGGTGTCGTCGGTGGAGCAGTCGTCTACTACCACCACGGTGCCAGGGCCCATTGTCTGGCCGGCTACAGAGGCCAGAGCCTGGTCCAGGTACGGGCCGCTGTTAAACGCGGGAATGACCACCGCGACGTCTGGTGTGCAAGCGATGTTGGTCTCGGTCATGGGAATGCTCCGTGCCCAGCCAGAAATGTAACACGGCCATTCGCGCGGGAAGGAAGCGGGCCAGCCGTCCTGTTACCGCCGAGGCGCCAGTCGCTGTATGTCGGCTTTTGCCTTGCGGGCGCTGGTCTCGGCCCGCAGCACTGTTCGGGCGGGCCTTCCATGGGCGGCCCGGTAGCGGAGGAGTTCGCGGCGCTGGGATGTGAAGTTGTCTTTGTAGGGTTCGGTCCCGCGCAGGAAGTCGGCCTCGGTGAAGCCACGCTCGCAGGCATCGGAGAGGGTCTTGGCGAGGAGGACTGTGGTTGCGTCGCGCCAGCGGGGGTCCAGCAGGCGGGCGCTCTGATAGAGGGTCAGACGGTGAGCTACCTCGAAGGTGACCAAGGAGGCGATGACGGTCTCGGCCGTGTGGAGTTCGTGGACCGCCAGTTCGCCGGCATGTGCGGCCAGGCGGCAGGCGGCGGCGAAGCGGCCGAAGGCGGGGAGGAAGCGGGAGCGGGCGCCCCATTGGGCGTGATGGAGGCGGCGCAGGGTGTCCAGGGACTGCACAGCTGCCTCACCGCGGTTGGTTCGGTGGGCTGCGCCCTGGCCGGCCAGCCGGGTTGTGGCCTTGCTGAGGTTGCGGCGGAAGTTTTTCGGCCGCGCTGCCAAGTAGGCATCGGCGGAGCAGGACAGGGGGGTCCAGGGGGCTGCGGCAAGAGCTTCGCGGTGTACGTGGCCAGGCAGGGCGGTGGCCAGCAGGGAGGTGGGGGTTATGCCCTCCAGGTTCAGCAGGCGGGTGCCGGGCCGGCACAGCCACGACCGCACCGCTGCCGCGACTGCCGTCTCGTGGCCCCGGGACGCTACCAGGTCCAGGTGGTCGGGGCAGAGGGGGCCGGAGGCCATCAGGCGGAGACAGGGCAGGCCCAGGCATCGGCCTTCTTCCAGCGCCAGGCCGCCTAGCAGGTGGTCCCCGCCGAGGACGAGGACGAAACGGGGCTGCGGGCCGCCTGCGCCTGTCAGCCACCAGGAGCGCAGGAACGGGGAGGGGAGCGGAGACTGGGTCACCAGGCCGTCCCACTGCGGCTCCCAGCCGCGCAGGCGGGTGGTCACGAGCACGCTCGCTTGCTGGGCCGTCGCTGGGTCCGTGCCTGTCATGGCGGGCTCTCCGAAGGGACGCCTGGAGGTGTTGTGGCTCTCTTGGCGGGGGCGGGGCGGTCTCGGAGGGTTGACCAGCCTTGGCGGAGGGGCTGGGGCATGACGGTCAGGATGATGGCGGTGAAGACCGCCAGGGCTGCCGTTCCCAGCACCAGCAGTGAGATCCAGGAGGGGGCGGAGCGCAGGCCCGGGACCTGGCCCAGGAGCAGGACGACAGGGACCATGCCCAGGGCGCCCAGCAAGGGGAGGCCGAAGGAGCGGGCAACTTCACGGGGGCGGAGTGAGGCGTAGCGGATGGTCCATACGGCGGTGAGGGCGGCGATGGCCAGGGCGACGACGGCCTGGTCCAGGGCCACCACGGTGATGCCGGCGCGGACTGTGACGGCCAGCACAGCCGTCAGCACGGCCAGGTGCACGGCGCGGCCAGCGAAGACGAGGTTGGTCCGGCCCACGGCCTTGAGGATCTGGAGGGCGCTCAGGATGGCCCCCAGGAAGAACGCGTAGACGGCCAGGAACCGCACCGGCCCGATGGCCGGGGCCCACTTGTGGCCCAGCAGGGTGATGTCGTTGGCGAACAGGATCAGGCCGGCGAACCAGGGGATGCTCACCGCGTTGATGAGGCTGAAGGTGGTCTCGGCGGTCCTTGCCTTGGCCTCCTGGGAGGGCAGGCGGCAGTAGTAGGGGAACACGGCCCCGTTCGCGACCACCGAGACCGACAGGTAAGGCATGAAGCAGATCCGGTAGGCGAGTGAGTAGTAGCCGAGCGCCAACGGGCCGAGGACGTGGCCGACGGTGATGTAGTCCACGTTCAGCAGCCCGAGGGTCAGCAGGTCCGCCACGCTGAGGTAGCCGCCGTAGCGCAGCAGGGCGCGCGCCATGGCCGGGTCCCAGCCGGGCAGGCACCGCGGCCCGATCGCCATGGCCACCACCGCCCTCGCAACCCCCCCGGCGACCTGGCCAGCGACGAGCCCGGTCAGCGGGTGCCCGCTGACGACGACGCCGATCGTCACCGCGCTGCCGATGAGGGTCGGGACCGTGTCGGTGACGGTCCGGCGGGCGAACTGCAGTGATCGCGTTATCCGGCCGACCGGGACCTGCGCGGCCGCATCGAACGGGACGGCCAGCGCGAAACCCCGCAACACGAAGGTGGCGTCGGGGCTGTGGAAGAACTGCGCGATCGTCGGGGCCAGTCCCCAGGTGATGCCCATGAACACGATGCCGGTCCCGAGCATCATGGTCAGGGCGGTCCGGGAGGCCTCCTCGACCTGGTCGCTCAGGTAGGTCAGGGCGTCGGCGACCCCCAGCTGGTTGAGCGCGACCAGCAGGTTGTAGGTCAGGGCGGCGATGGCGAGGATGCCGAACTGCGACGGCGCCAGCACCTTCGCCAGCACGAGCAGGGCGGCGGTCTGTGTGCCCTTCGCGCCCCAGGAACCGGCCAGCAGCCACAGTGCCCCCCGGGCTGCGAGCGCCCGCCCGCGGGCAGGAGCGGTTATCCCCACCCCTTCCGCAGGGCTTTCCAGCCCCATCCGGTTAGTGTAACGACATGGCCCGTCGCGGGTGCATGTCATGACCGCTGAACGCGGACTGCCCGGACTAGGCCTGGCTGACCGCCGGTCGCGGGCGGTGGGGGCGGTCATGCTGGTGGCCGCCGTTGCCGCGGCCGCGGTCGTCGGGCGCTGGTCACTGCCCGTGCTCGCCGGGCTCGGCGTCCTGGCCGTGCTCGGTTTCCTGTTGAGCCGTCTTCCGCTGGTGGTCGCCGCACTCGCCGCCGGCTTCTACTTCAACGCCTACCTCTCGCACGGCGCTGGGCTGATCACCATCGACAAGGGGATCGGTGCCCTGGCTGTGGTGGCGTGGGGCCTGGAGTGGGCGGTCAGCCGCAGGCCCATCATCGTCACACGTCAGATGTGGCTGCTCGGGGCTTTCCTGCTGTGGACGTTCGTCTCGCTCACGGTCGCGGTCAACGAAAAGGCAGCGCTGGTCACCACGCTGCGCTATGTGATCTTCGCGACGCTCTTCTTCCTCGTGGTCCAGACGGTCCACGGCGACCGGCGCCGGGCCGGTGTGCTGGTCCACATCGTGGTCGCCGCCGCGGCGGTGGCCGCTGTCATCGGCCTCGTCGCGTTCCTGCGCCACCAGGTCGTGCAGGCCAGCGGCCCGCTCAAGGACCCGAACGACTTCGGGTTCCTCCTGGCCAGCACGCTGCCGCTGGCTGTGTACGAGACGCGGTGGGCCGCCACCCGGTGGGCCAGGGTACTGGCTGACCTGGCCATGGCCGTGATCGGTGTGTGCACGCTCGCCACGTTCTCCCGCAGCGCACTGACGGGCCTGGCCGTGGCGGTCGTGTGGGCACTGGTGACCGGGCGGCTCCGGCTGCGCTGGCTGGTGGTCGGCCTGGCGTGCGCGGTGGTCGTGGTCAGCCTCGCGCTTGTCCTCACACCACAGCAGGTGACGTCGGCCCTTACCCAACGGGCCCATGTGGCTTCGGCCAACGTGTCGGAACGTCTCGGTTACTACCGGGTCGAACTGAACGAGTGGGACCACTACCCGGTCACCGGCGTGGGGCCGGGCAACTTCGTGTACCGCTTCTACCAGTTCGCCCCGGCTGTGGGCGAGAGCCTGCCCTACCCGTCGAACGTCCTGACGATCAGCGGCGAAGACGCCTACCTGGTCATCCTGGCGGAGCAGGGGGTGGTCGGCCTGACGCTGTTCCTGGGCTACCTCGCACTGTCATGGGCCGGCCTCCGGCGCCGGTTCCCCGGCGACGAACGCAGCGACCAGCTCCAGACCGCGCTGGCAGCGGGGTTCGTCGTCGCCTGTGTCGGCGCGCTGTTCCTGGCCGAGCAGTACTACCCGCCGCTGTGGTTCCTGCCCGCCCTTGGCGCTGCCCTGGCCGGGGATCCCCGGCAGCCGATGGCGGGGCGGCCCATGGCGGCGGGGCGGATGGCGGGGCAGCCGTGAGGCCGGTGGTGGCCGCGGCGGTCCGGCTTCGCACCCGTGTGCCCCTGCCCGTAGGGCGGGCCACCGTCGTCCTCGGCTGGCACCGGGTCGACGTGGCGGGCGGCAGGCTCGCCGTCCCACCGGACCTGTTCGCGCGGCAGATGGCGCTGCTCGCCGAACACCGGGCACAGTCCCCCGTCGTCACGGTCGAGGACGCCGCCGCCGCGCAGGCCCAGGAGGGTGGGCGCCACGTGGTCCTGACGTTCGACGACGCCTGGGCCGACAACCACACCCATGCGCTCGGGCCGCTGAACGAGCACCACCTGCCAGCGACCCTGTACGTGCCCAGCCGCCTGCTCGGCAAGCCCGGCTACATGACGCAGACCCAGATGCTCGAGATGGCCGCCAGTGGGGTCACGATCGGTGCGCACAGCCGGACGCACGCCGACCTGCCTGCGTGCACCCCGCAGGAGCTCGAGTACGAGGTGAGGGGCAGCAGGGACGACCTCGAGGACATGCTCGGCGAGCCGGTGACCTCGTTCGCCTACCCGTTCGGCCGGACCAGCGACGCCGTGGTCGCCTCGGTCGCGGCGGCCGGGTTCGCCTGCGCCGTGACCAGCAGGCCCGGGTGGTGGCGGCCAGCCACCCACCCGCTGAGGATCCCCCGGGCCTTCGTGGAGGACTTCTCCGAGGAGACGTTCGTGGCCGCCATCCGCGGCGGGCTCAGCGTCCTGCGTCTCCTGGACGAGGTCAAGTCCCACAGCCCGGGGCGGCTGCGCCAGCCGCCGTGCAGCCAGCCGTGAGAGTGGTCTTCCTGCTGACCCAGGACCGGGGTGGGCCAGCGGACCTCACTGTGAGCCTGGCCCGGGAGCTGGCAGGCCGGCCGGGCGGGCCCGGGATAACGGTCATGGGGCCGGCCTCGCTGGCGGATGCCGGGTGCCCCGGTGACCTCCTGGTGCCGCTGGAAGTCCGGTCCAAGACGGACCTGCGGGGCTTCAGGGCGGTCCGTGCCCTGCTGGCGAAGCTGGCGCCGGACGTCATCCACGCCCAGGACCGCAGGGCCGGCCTGGTCGCCTCCTTCGCGGCCGGGACCGCCACCCCCGTGGTGCTCACGTTCCACGGTGTGCCCGACACCGCCGCTGGCCGCTGGGTCCAGGCAGGCCCCTGGCAGGGCCGCCGCCCGGGGGTGGCCGGCGGCAGCCGCATGGCCGCGGACGCGCTGGTGTCGCGCCGGGTCAGGTTCACGGTGGCACCCAGCCGGGCCATGGCGGCCTTCCTGCGCCGCGAGCTGCGCGTGCCGCATGCCCGCCTGCGGGTGGTGCACAACGGGGTCGCGGTCCCGGCCCCGCGCGGCCCGGCGGACGGGCTGCTCACCTTTGCCACCCTCAGCTCGTTCGCGCCCTGCAAGGCCACCCCCGTGCTGGTGGAGGCGTTCCTCGGCCTCGCGGCGGCGCGGCCGGGTACGCGGCTGCTGATGGTGGGCGACGGCATCGACCGGGCACAGTGCGAAGGACTGGCACGGCAGTCCCCGGCCGGCCGCCAGGTCGAATTCACCGGGCACCGGACCGACGTCGACGCGCAGCTGGGACGCGCCGACGTGTTCGTGCTGCCGTCACTGAACGAAAACCTGCCGCTGGCGCTGCTCCAGGCCATGGCGAAAGGGCTGCCCTGCATCGCCACGGCCGTGGGCGGTGTGCCCGAGGTCCTCGACTCCACCTGCGGCGTGCTCGTCGCCCCCGGCGACGTCGCGGCGCTGCGCGCCGCCATGACCGCCGTGGCCGGTGACCCGGACCTGGCCGCCCGGCTCGGCTCGGCCGCGCGCCAGCGGGTGATGCAGCGGTTCTCCCTGTCCCGCTGCGCCGACGACCACCTCCGGTTGTGGTCGGAGGCCGTGGGCGGCCGCCGGTGAGGGTCATGCATGTGCTGCCAAGCCTCGGCGCGGGCGGTATGGAACAACTCGTCATCGGCCTGACCGCGGACGCCACCGCCCGCGGCGACACCGTCGTGGTGGCCGCCGCGCCGGGCCCCTGGGCGGAGCGGGCCAGGCACGCAGGCGCCACGCACGCCGCCCTGCCGGAGACCTCGCGTGCGAATGTGGCCGGGATGACGGCCGCCGCGGCGTGCCTGGCCAGGTGGGTCCGCCGGTTCCGGCCGCAGGTGGTCCACGCCCACAACCCCCGCATGACCCTCCTGGCCCGGCTGGCCCTGACGGCCACGCGGCACAACGCGGTCCTCATCCCGACCGTGCACGGGCTCGCCCCAGGCGACTACCGCACGGCAAGCCGAATCCTGCGGGGTTGTGCCCAGCGGGTCGTCGCCTGCGCGCCCTCGGTCGCGCGTTCACTGGTCAGCGCCGGGTTCCCGCCGGAGCGGGTCGACGTCATCCTGAACGGCGCGGCCCTCCAGCCGGCCGGGCCGCATCGCGAGGCAGCCCTGCGTGGGTCGCTGGGGCTGGGGCCGGCCCCAGTGGTCGCAGGCCTCGGCCGCCTGGTCGCGCAGAAGGACTGGCCGACCCTGATCGGAGCGGCCGGGTACCTGCCCGGCCCTTCCTATGTCGTGGCTGGCGAGGGCGGTCTGCGCGAGCACCTGGCGGACCTGGCGGCGGCGGCCGGCGGGCAGGTCCGGTTCGTCGGCCTGGTCGACGACGTGGCCGCGCTGGTGGGCCTGGCGTCGTGCGTGGTGTTCACCTCCACCTGGGAGGGCCTGCCGCTGACACTCCTGGAAGCCCTGTCGCTAGGAGCGCCGGTGGTGGCCACGGCGGTAGACGGAGTCACCGACGTGGTGCCCGAGACCGCGGCGCTGCTGGTCCCACCGGGCAACCCGCGCGCTGTCGCCACAGCGGTCGAGCGCGTGCTGAACGACAGCGCCCTGGCGGCCAGCCTGCGACGAGACGCCCTAGCTGCGGCCGCCACCTGGGCCCCCGCCCAAATGCTCGCCCAGTACCGCCACGCCTACGAAGCCGCACTGTCCGCCCACCCCCGCTAGCCCCCCTGGACCCCCCGACCCCCGACCCCCGATCCCCCTCCATGATCCTGAAGACTTCTCAGTCGTAGCGACTGAGAAGTCTTCAGGATCATGAGTTGCTTTCCTCAGCACCCCATACCGACATTCCGGGGGTTTTCATCCACAGGCTGAGGTGGCTGCTGTTCGCTGTCCACAGGCCGCTAGGCCATCACGCGAGCGGGATGTCCAACCGGCAGGGTTGGTTCGTGTCCCCTCGCATCCCCAGCGCCTGCCAAAACCTGCTCACTCGCCAAGAGGGTGTAATCGCCCGGTGGCAGGCGATCGGCACTGGCCTCGCACTCCAGGAAATCGACGTCCACCTGCGCCGGGGCCGCTGGCAGCCGCTCTACCGGGGTGTGTATGCGGCACACACCGGAGTCCCACCACGTGCCGCTCTCCTGTGGGCTGCCGTCCTGCGGGCTGGACCTACCGCGGGGCTCAGCCACCACAGCGCCGCCGAGCTAGACGGTCTGGCCGATCGGCCCAGTGACTCGGTCCACGTGGTCGTCAGCAGCACCAAGCGCATCGTGGTGAGCGACGGCCAACGAAGCGCGCACGCGCCTCCGATCGTGGTCCATTACTCGTGTCGTCTTGGTGAGTCACTCCATCCGTGCCGCCGCCCGCGGCGGACCCGGATCGAGGAGACCGCGCTCGACCTGGCGGAAACCGCCCGGACCCTAGATGAAGCCCTGGAATGGCTCACGAAAGCATGTACCCGGCGGCTGAGCACCACGGACCTCCTCCGCAGTGCCATGGCAGCAAGGGCCAAGTTCCGCTGGCGTGCCGAGCTGGAACTCTCACTCGCGGAGATCGACGAAGGCGTCCACTCGGCCCTGGAACGCAGGTACGTTCGCCGGGTTGAGACACCCCACGGCCTGCCGCGTGCCACCCGGCAGGCGCGCAGCACGCTCGGCAGTCGAACCCGCTACCTGGACAACCACTATGGGCACTTCGGGGTGGCGGTCGAACTGGACGGTCAGGCAGCCCACCCAGCCGAAGCACGCTGGCGGGACATCCACCGGGACAACTCCAGCGCAGCAGCCGGCATCATCACGTTGCGTTACAACTGGGCAGACGTAACCGCCCGCCCGTGCCAGGTCGCTGCAGAGGTGGCCGCCGTCCTGACAGCCCGTGGCTGGACCCACCAGCTACAGCCCTGCTCCCCTCACTGTGGAAGCCGTCCTTCATGATCCTGTCGACTTCTCAGTCATGGTGACTGAGAAGTCGACAGGATCATGAAATGCCCGGTCTCAGGACTGGCCGAAGTCGGTGGGGCGGCCTACGCCGGCTAGGACTGTGCCCAGGACGCGGGTGCCTAGGGAGGTCAGGCCGTCCACGGTGGTCCTGAGCTGTTCCCAGGTGATCGTCTTCGACTCGACCACCAGCACCACCCCATCGGTGACACCGGCCACGAGGTCGGCGTCGGAGTCGGGGCGCAGCGAGGGGCCGTCCACGATCACGAGGTCAGCCAGGTTTGTGAGCTTGGGCAGCTGCTCGCGGTAGAGGGTGATTTCGTCCCGCCGGGCGCGCAGCGGCGGTCCGGCGGTGACCACCTGCAGGCCCGCGACCGTGGGCACTGGGCGGGGGAGTGTCGCTGGGTCCGCCCCGTCCAGGATGGTCGAGCTCAGACCCTGCCAGCGCTCCATGCTGAACACCTCGTGCAGGGATGGGTGGCGGACGTCCGCGTCCACCAGCACCACGGCCAGCCCCATCTCGGCGAGGGTGGCAGCCAGGTTCGCCGCCACCGTCGTCTTGGCCGTGCCCGGCAGCGGGCTCATCACGGTCACCGAGCGGACCTCCTGGCCCAGCAGTGAGTACATGAAGTTGGTCCGCAGCGACCGCCAGCCATTGTGGGACAGCGTCAGCTTCGGGTCGCCGCCCGCCGCGCTCATGCCATTGCCCAGGCCGAAGTCGTGGACCACCCCCAGCACGGGCGGGCGGGCAACGGCACTCGCGGGCGGGAACGTGTCCTCGGAGCGTCTGGCCAGCCTGTCCCACACCAGGCCCGCGGCCAGGCCAAGGAACACGGCCAGCACCAGAATCGCCAGCAGCGTGAGCTTGGTCCGCGGGCTCGACGGCGCCTGCGGGAGGGTCGGCCTGCCGTACAACTGCGCGACCACCACCCCGTTGCCCCGTACCAGTTCCAGGAAGGCGGCTGTGGCGGCGGCGGCGATCTGCTGAGCACGCGCCGGATTCGTGTTCTGGCCCACGATCGTGATGACCGCGGCGCTGGACAGCGACTCGCCGTGCACATCGTTGGCCAGCTGGTCCGCGGAGGTGGAGAAGGGCACGGCCGCTGCTGTCCGCTCGAGGAGCACGGGACTGGACACCAGCTGGACGTAGGTGGGAATGAGGCTGGCGATCAGGTTGGGGTAGTTCGGCAGGACAGCGGAGTTGTTCGACACCGGCAGGAGCGCCACGGACGAGGTCGATTCGTAGACCGTCGGCTGGGCCAGCGAGTAGACGGTGCCGCCGACCAGCACCACCAGGGCGACCACCAGGCACACCCACCTGCGTCGCCACAGGATCTGCCCGACGCGCTGCGGGGTGACTGTGTCGTGGGGTTCATGTGGGCTCACTGGACTCGCTCGCCTCTCGGTGTGTTGTCTCGCTGGGGTTACACGCTGCGGGGTGGGCGCCGAGGTCCCGCCACAGCCAGAGGGTCGCCTCCAGTGAACGGCGGAGGGAGAAGCGTTCGACCGCCCTGCGGCGGGCCGCCGCCCCCAGCGCTGTCCGCCGGGCCGGGTCCGCCAGCAGGTCGTCGACGGCCCGCGCCAGTGCACCGGGGTCCCCGGGCGGGACCAGGATGCCCGCTCCGGCCAGCGCCGAACTCCCCCCTACCCGGGTGGCGACCACGGCGGCGCCACAGGCCATGGCCTCCAGCAGCACCAGCGCCATTCCGTCGTAGCGGGAGGGAATCAGCACCACGTCGGCCGCCCGGAGATCCGGACCCGGGTCGGGGCGGAACCCGGTCAGCTCGACCCGGTCGGTGAGGCCGAGTGCCTGCACCTGCTGTTGCACCGTGTCGCGGTCCTCGCCTTCGCCCACCAGGCGCAGCCGTACCCCTGGCGTGCGCATCAGCGCGAGCGCGGCCACTGCGATGTCCGGCGCCCGGGCGTGACACAGCCGCCCCACCGACACCACCAGCGGGTCAGCGCTGCGCTGGGCCAGCGGCCCGTCCGGGCGGAACCGGCCCACGTCGACCCCGTTGGGGATGACCTGGATCCGGGTGGCCTGTGGCCCGAGGACCACGCGGCCGTCCGCGCGTTCTTCGCGGGAGACCGCGACCACCGCGCTGGTCACCGGCAGCATGACGCGCTCGAACAGCCGGTACGCCGGCGCCAGCCGTCCCCCGACCAGCCACGACCAGCCGTGCGGGGTGAAGACACTTGGCGGGCGGTGCCGCCCGAGGCTCGCCAGCGCCAGCCGGCCGACCGCACCGGCCTTCGACGAGTGCAGGTGGACCAGGGCGTGGTCGCGGGCGAGCAGCCGGACCCGCAGTACAGCCAGGATGTCGGCGGGGTGCGGGGAGCGCCGCATGTCGAGCGGCTCCCACACGGCGTTCGCCTCCCGTGCCCACCCGGCCAGGTCACCGTCGGCCGGGCAGGCCACCGTCAGCTCGTACCCCTGTGCCGCGGCTGCCCGGGCCAGCTCACGGACGCAGACGGCCACGCCGTCCACCGTGGCCTGAGACACGATCAGGATGCGCTTGGACTGCTCTCGTGCCCTCCACGCCCGGCTCATGGGCCGGACCGACTCACCAGGTCCATTGCGAGAGGCCCCTTGACCGACAGCATCACTGAAGGTGCTGTGTTCGTGCCCTCCTCTGCGGTCCACGAGGGTCGCGAGCCGCACACGCACGTGCCTGAGACATGTCTACTACGTGTGGCCTGCTGTCGGCTACCGTGCGTGCCGGCGCGTCCCGCGTCTCCCGGCCCCGTTGCGCTGCCCTCGGCTGTGCGGCCGGGCCGTCCCGGGACATCAGCGGCGTCCCAGGTGAAGGAATCTGATAAAGACTTTTTACCAAAATCGTCGACGATAGTAAGGAATCTTTACTAGGATCGGACGAATCGCCTGTTTATGCAAGAGCTGGCCGGAGGAGAGAGACCCACGATGGCACGTCCCCGGTATTACGCGGCTGTCCTAGCCTGTGTCACGGGGCTCACACTGGTGTGCGGGACCGTTGCCGCGAACGCCGCACCGCCGCCCAAGCACCCCAATGCCGGCCTGGCGCCCGCCGGTCTCACTGTGAGCGGGGCCGCTGCCAACCGCCTCAACCCCTTCACCGGGCTCGGCACGACCATCGACTCGTTCGACGCGGTGCAGGGCATGACCCACCACCTCAAGAACGGCAACACCGACCCGTCGGGCGGCAGCCCCGGCCGGCTGCCACCGCCCGGGTGGGATGCGGACCTCTTCACCACCAAGCAGGCGATGAGCCCGGGCAATGTGGCCCACCTCAAGACCAGCGGCGTGCGGCCGCTCTCCTACCGGCTCGTCACCGAGCTGCGCGAGGAGGACTGGCACTGGAACCCCGTGGGCAGCCTCAGCGCGGGGGACCACGGCTACTGGACCAGCAACCCCAACCCGAGCACCAAGCCGATCACCGAGTCCTACGGCTACAACATCGCCCACGGCGGCAGCTCGATCCCAGGCGGTGAGAACGCCTATGTCTCACGCCTGGACGACGGCGACACCAACACCTACTGGAAGTCCAACCCCTACCTGGACCAGCACTTCACCGGCGATCCCAACCGCCTGCACCCGGCCTGGGCAGTGGTGGACCTGGGCTCGGTCAAGACCGTCAACACGGTTGAGGTCGACTGGGCGAACCCGTACGCGGTCAGCTACGACGTCCAGCGCTGGGTCGCGACCGCCGCGGCCGGCCATGACCAGAGCCCGTTCGACCACCCGGTCGAGGGCTCCTGGCAGACGCTGCCCGGCGGCGCGGTCACACACGGCACCGGCGGCATGGCCACCATCAGGGTCCACCCGACCCCAGCCCGGTTCGTCCGCGTGCTGATGGACACATCTTCTGGCACCTGCGCCGGTGGCGACCACAGCGACATCCGCAACTGCCTCGGTTTCGCCATCTACGAGCTCTACGTGGGCTCCACCAGCAGCGGCGGCACGTTCACGGACTACGTGAGGCACCGCAACGGGGTCAAACAGTCCTACACCTACACCTCCTCGAACGACCCCGCCGAAGGGGCCTCCTCGATCCGCCAGTTCGACCAGCCGGGGGTTGACGAGCTGTTCACCAGCGGCGTCACCCAGGGCCTGCCGATGATGGTGCCGGTCCCGCTGATATACAGCACACCGGAGAACGCGGTCGGGCTGCTGAGGTACCTGGAGGCCAAGGGCTACAAGATCGGGGCCGTGGAGATCGGCGAGGAGTGCGACGGGGAGTACATGTCGCCCGAGGACTACGCCGCGCTGTACCTCGAGTGGGCCAAGGCGATCCACGCCTTCGACCCCACGCTCAAGCTCGGCGGGCCCGCGTTGCAGTCGAACACGGCGAAGTTCTGGACCGACACACCGGTCCACGAGCCGACTGGTGACTTCGGCAGGCGGTTCATCGCCTACCTCAAGTCGCACAACGCACTGAGCGACCTCAACTTCTACTCGTTCGAGCAGTACCCGGTGTTCAATGTCAGCTCGCAGGCGCAGTACTACACCCTGCTGCTCAACGAGCCTGCGCGGGACAAGGGCGTCATGGCCCACCTGCACGCCACGATCCCTGCGGGCATCCCGCTCTACGTCACCGAGCAGTCCGCCTACTCCGACAGTGTGGTGCCCGGGCTCTGGGAGGCCGACTACATAGCGGGCATGTTCACCGACGGGCTCGACGGCAACTTCAACTACCAGGCGCTGCCCCAGCACCTGTTCTCCGGCACCGCCTCGAACATGTTCACCGCCGACTACTACGGCCAGTGGACCGGCAACACTTCGCAGTACTTCGCATTCGACATGCTCGGCAACCGGTGGTTCGCGCCGGTCAACGCCACGCAACGGATCTACCGGGTCCAGGTGCCCGCGATCCGGGCGCCACACGGGCAACAGTTGCTGACGGCCTACGCGATCCACCAGCCGGACGGCGACTGGTCCCTCATGGTGATCAACAAGAGCCAGACCGCCACGTACCGCGAGCCGGTCAGCATCGACGGCCACGGCTTCACCGGCCAGGTCAGCTCCTACTCCTGGGGCCAGGCCCAGTACCGCTGGCACCAGCACGGCGACAAGGGCTACGCATCACCGGACAACGGGCCCGCGCTGACCACCATCTCAGCGGGGCCGTCCACGGCCTACACATTCCTTCCCCTTACGATCACCGTGGTCCGCGGCAAGGCCGGCTGATGCGGGAGGAGCACTCGCCGGTTGTCGCACACCGGTGAGTGGGCGCGGCCAGCCGCGTCGCCCGAGCGGGCCGGTGGCTCGTGCCAAGCCGCCGGCCCTGTCTCGGCCGGTAGCCCGGGGGATAGCTGTGATCCCCCGGGCTACCCCAGCTTCGCTGAGGTGACCGCGTCCAGGGCCAGGTCCACGCCGACCGCGCGGGCGCCCACGAGCACCGGCGGCTGCGTCAGTGGCGAGACCTCGACCCGTGGCGGGTACCGCACCTGAGTCGCGAGCGACGCACGGATCTGGTCGAGTATCAGGTCACAGTGCCGGCCGATGCCGCCACCCAGGACGACCAGCTCGATGTCCACGACCCGGCACACCAGCGCGGCCCGTTCGGCGATGCGCTTCGCTTCCTCGGTCACGATCGCCTTGGCCACCTCGTTGCCGCGGCGGGCGGCCGCGAACACCGACGCCGGGGTAGGGGAGAACTTCGGCTTGGCGCCCGTGCCGTGGGCGGCCATGATCTCGCGGGCGAACACGGCGAAGGCGTCCGCCGCGGGGCTGCCGGGCAGGAACCCGGTATCGGTGATCGGTGTGTCGATCTCGCCGCTGGCACCGTGGTACCCGGCCATCACCTCGCCGCGCAGCACGATCCCCGCGCCGACGCTGCGTCCGACCGTGATGTAGGCGAAGTCGCTGACCCCCCAGGCGACACCCTCGGCACGCTCGCCGACAGCGGCGAGGTTGGTGTCGTTGTGCACCACGGCTGGCACACTCATGGCCTCGGACAGCGCCTGCCCGAGCGGGAATCCTTCGATCAGCCGGTACGCGCTCAGCCGTACCATGCCGTCCCTGGGGTCGACGGCGGCCGGCACCCCGGCGATCGCGAGGACCACGCGGTCCTCGGCGACCTCGGCCTGCTGGCACAGTTCACGGGTGACGCCGGCCGCGTGGGCGACGAGGTCTTCGGGGGTGCGGTTCGTGCCGGCGGCATCGCCGGACGCGGCCACCTGGCCCCAGGCGTCGACGAGCACCGCCCGGCACTGGCGCCGGTCGATGTCGAATGCCGCGAAGTACGCGGCATCAGGTGCGGGCTCGAAGAAGGTCGCGCCGAAGCTGGGCTGGTTGTCGATTGGCGGAGCCTCGCGCACCAGGCCTGCGCGCAGGAGCGTCTCCATGGCTGCGGCCACGGTCGGCCGCGTGAGTCCCACTTCCCGCGATACCTGGGCGCGTGAGATCGGGGCGCGGGCACGGATCACGCTCAGCACCGCCCGCGCATTGAGTCCCCGCAACCCAACCAGTGATGCACCCTTGGCTGGGATCATGACTTGAGATTAGACGCTCTGGCACGCGATTGCAGAAAGGTGTGCGGCCGGTCAATGGGAACCCGTGGAGACGTGTGCCCGCCCTCAGGGCGGGCACACGTCACGGGGTTTCAGCCAGAGACCCCCCAGATACCGCTCGCGTCGAAGGAGCCCCACTGCGTGACTGACTCATCGTCCAGGCAGCTCGAGAACGGCCAGGGAACCCACGCCAGGCACACGCGGTAGGTCGTCTCCAGTTGCGCCTGCCAAGGCCCGTTCTGGCTCGGGTTGAACTCCGACTGGCTGCACCCCAGGTAGTTGTAAGTGGGGTAGCGGGTGCCGCCGTAGCAGTTGCCCGCCTGCGCGTAGGTGATGACGTTGTTGGCGCCGCACCAGGTCTCCGAGGTGCCCAGGTAGATGGTGGGCCAGTTGATCTCGTTGTAGCCAACTGACCAGCACTGCGCCTTCCTCGGGTTGATGCCGTGCTTGGTCAGCCCTGCCGCCACGATCTCAGCCGGGGTCAGCCGGTGGCCAGCGCCATGGGTCACCAGCCGCCCGCCGTGGGGCGCCCGCGGCGCCATAGCGGCCGCGCTGTGTGCCGCGGCGGCGCGTGCTGGCGCGGCCATGGTGGCCGCGGCGGCGGGGGACAGGGTAGCGGCCAGCGCGAGCAGCGTGGCCACCGCGGCAGCGGTGCCGAACCGCAGGCCCAGGTGTCTGAGTCTCATCGGGGTTGCTCTCCTCCTTGGTTGCCGGACATGTGCTGGTGTCCAC
>DASYYE010000019.1:0-9818 GCA_035946955.1 Streptosporangiaceae bacterium
AGCACCTGCTCAGCGCATTGCGGGAGGCGCTTTCGAACACCGCAAGGCATGCTCACGCCACCAAGGTGGAGGTGGTGGTGGAGCGCGGCGATGACCTGGTGCTCAGGGTGCGGGACAACGGAGTGGGCCTGGGCGGCAACACCCGGCGCAGCGGGCTCGCCAACCTCACCCAGCGCGCCAGCCAGTTCGGCGGCACACTGGAAGTCAGGCCCGGCAATCCGGGTGGCACCGACCTGGAGTGGCGAGTCCCCCTCCGGCCCACTCGCGGTCCCAAGGCCACGGAGTAGCCGGGTCTCAATGTCCGGGGTGGTCTTCGCTGAACACGCGGGCGGCGTACGCGGCGGCCTGGGTCCGGCGCTCCATCCCCAGCTTGGCGAACAACGCTGACACATAGTTCTTGACGGTTTTCTCGGCGAGGAAGAGTTGCTCGCCGATCTGGCGGTTGGTCAGGCCCTCGCCGATCAGTTCCAGGATCCGTCGCTCCTGGCCGGTGAGACCCGACAGCGGGTCCGATGCCTGCGCCTGCTCGCGCATGTGGCGCATGACCCGGGCTGCCGCCTCGGGGTCGAGCAGCGACTTGCCAGAGGCGATCGTACGGACCGCACCCACCAGGTCGGTTCCCCTGATCTGCTTGAGCACATAGCCGGACGCCCCGGCCATGATCGCGTCGAACAGGGCCTCGTCGTCGCCGAAGGACGTCAGCATCAGGCAGGACACCTCCGGCATCTTGGACCTGATCTCCCGGCACACGCTCACCCCGTCGCCGTCCGGCAGGCGGACGTCCAGCACGGCCACGTCGGGTTTAAGGGCTGGGATGCGGGCCAGTGCCGAGGACGCCGTCCCTGCTTCGCCAACCACAGTGATGTCCGGCTCAGCCTCCAGCAGGTCACGCACACCGCGCCGGACGATCTCATGGTCGTCGAGCAGGAATACGCCGATCTGCTTGCCGGCGACTGTCTCACCCATGCCTGCCTCGTTCCCTGGTAAGCGTCGCACTCAGCCTAACTGCGGCCACGCAGCGTGCCAGGGACGATGGTCCTGCGCTGCTGGCCTTATGTCCCACTGTGCCCGCGCGTCTGGGAGGGGGATACTACGGACAGAGCCCCGCATCTGGTGCGTGCGCAGCCCGTGACAGCGGAAGAGGTGGCGGCCATGAAGGTCTACTTCGGAATCCTGGCGGCGGGCCCGTCGTTTTTCTTCAGCGCGTGGGTGCTGATGCTGATCGCTGGTGCCATCCACGGCGACCTCGGAGTGCGACCATTTGGCTACGTCACCTCGATGGTCGTGACTATCGCGCTGTGGCTGGCCGTGGCGCCCGCCATCGGCGCCATCGCCCGCTCTGCGGGAAGACAGGCTGGCAAGAGAGCAGCTGGCAAGAGGGCAGAGGCATAGGAGGCGGCCATGGCGGCGCCCCAAGGCGAGGAACTCCAGGAGATCAGGGCGCACCGTGACCGGCTGCGCGAGGCGTACCTCCGCCCGCGCGCCGAGAGGTCGGCGACGACCGTCCGCGGGATCCACCACTTGGCGCTGATCTGCGCCGACGTCGAGGAGACGATCCAGTTCTACCAGGGGTTCCTCGGCTTCCCGCTGGTCGAGCTCGTGGAGAACCGTGACTACCCGGGCTCCAGCCACTTCTTCTTCGACATCGGCAACCACAACCTCCTAGGGTTCTTCGACTTCCCCGGCTACGAGCACCCACCGTTCAGCGAGACCATCGGCGGTGTGCAGCACCTGGCGATCTCGGTCTCGCCCGAGCAGTTCAGTGCGGCCAAGCGCAAGTTCGACGAGGCGGGTGTCTCATACCTGGGGCCGGACCGCGGCATCGAGGACAGCGTGTACTTCCGCGACCCCAACGGCCTCAACGTCGAGCTCTACGCCGAGGAACTCGGCACCTTCAACGGCACCCGCCTGCTGGACTGAGGTCTGCTGGTCGCTTCGCTCTGCTTATCCCGCTCGCCTCCGGGCGCCCTTGAGGCGCTGTCTTCCCTCGTCGCTCCTGCGCTCGCTCCTCGCTCCTCAGTCCAGACAGCGCCGCGCCCTTCGGCTCGCGGGCGGTACCGGAAAAGTGCCGTGACGATCCCGACCTTCCCGAGTGGCCCGGACTTCAATGGGCAGGCGTTCCTGAAGCTGGCGGCCCAGAACCACACGCACCTCAATGTGGTCAATGTCATGGCCATGGACTACTACGGGACATGGGACCACGCTGGTGCGAGCATGGGCGCCTATGCGCTCCAGGCCGCCAAGGCTGACCTGGCCTTCCTCAAGAAGGTGTTCCCGGGCGCGGGCCCTGGCATGGTGGGTGTCACCCCGATGATCGGCCACAATGACGACGCGGCCGAGGTGTTCTCGGAATCCAATGCACAGACCCTGGTCAACTACGCGAAGAGCGCTGGTATCGGGCGGCTGGCGTTCTGGTCGGTAGACCGTGACCAGCCGTGCTCGGGCAGTGCCCAGGGGCTGTCCCAGTGCACAGAGATCAGCCAGCAGCCACTGGCCTTCACCAAGATCTTCGACCAGTTCTAACAGGTCAGACACGGTCAAGGCCGTGCCTGAGAGCGACGACCGCGGGAGGGTACCTGCCCTCCCGCGGTCGTCTGTCTAAGGGCACCCCCCAGGTGGGGTCTGGGGCGGGTGGTCGCAGATCGGCAGTATGGGACCAGGCTGCACTGTGAGGAATAGTCGTACTCGGGCGAATTGCCACAACTGCCCCGTTACGAAGCTCGCCACTGCTAGACTGGGCGCCACATACGAGTATTCCTAACGTTCATGCTCTTGTACCGTACAGCTCGGTGTTCACCATGGCATATTGGACCGTCGGCCATTCTGTGCACTGGCTGGAGGTCTAGGGATAGGAGCGCCAGCTATGCATCACCCCGCGTACACCGGCTGGCACAAGTCCAGCTACAGCAATTCGAGTGCGAACTGCGTCGAGGTGGGGACCGCCTCACTTTGGCGCAAGTCCACCTACAGCAACTCCAGCGCGAACTGTGTGGAGGTAGCGGCTATGGCGCCGGTCGTCGGTGTCCGCGACTCCAAGCAGCAGGGCCGCGGGCCTGTCCTCGAGTTCTCGGCTGCCGCCTGGCAGGCCTTCCTGGGCAAGGCCAGGCAAGGGGAACTCGACCTCTAAGGAAGTCAGGGCGGCGGTTCATGGCCGCGGGGCTGGGGGTATCACGCCCCTGAGGCCGACAGCCCCAGGCCACGAGTGTCCGCGCTATTACTCAGCGCCACAAACCTTGCATCGCGGGCTGTGCGTACCCATACTTGTGGGTGTTTCTCGCGCAGCAGTGGAGCGGCACGGCATTAGCCGTGGTGGGGGGTGTGGATGATCAGCCCTTATGTGCGTCGGCTGCGACTGGGTGCGGAACTACGGAGCCTGCGGGCGGAGGCCGGGCAGACGCACGAACAACTCGCCAGGCGCATCGGCGAGTCGAGGGCACAGATCTCACGCCTTGAGAACGGCCACGTCGTGGACCAAGCCGACGTGATGAAGATCCTGGATGCGCTGGGGGTCGACGGGGAGCGCTGGACAAAGGTCATGACCATCGCGCGTGAGGCCGGTGAGCGGGGCTGGTGGGAGTCCACCCGCGGCATGGGGGACCGGCAGGCGCTGTATGCCAACCTCGAGGCTGGTGCCACCGCGATCCGTGAATATCAGCAGACCTTCCTGCCCGGCCTGCTGCAACTCCCCGAATTCATGCAGGCGAGGTCCGAGGCCGAGGGGAGTCTCGGCACCTTGGCTTTCACCGTCGAGGGTGTGCTGGCTGGGAATGCCGGCCGCCAGCGGATGCTGCGCAGGCCCGGGGCGCCGAGCTACGAAGTGATCATCGATGAGGTGGCTGTCCGGCGACTGGCCGCCCCGCCCGAGGTCGTGAAGGCGCAACTCTTCCACATCGCCGCCACTGCGAATGGTGACCCGCGACTGAGCGTGCGAGTGCTGCCCATCGATGCCAGGATCCAGGGCTTCACGGCGCCCAGGTGCAGTTTCTCCCTCTATACCTATCCCGACCCCGGCGACCCGCACGTGGTCACCGTCGACACGGTGACATCAGACCTCGTACTCACCGAGCCCGCCGAGGTCTCGCCCTACGAGCGGCTCTATGAACGGCTCCGCGGCGCGGCGCTGTCCCCCGCCGACAGCCTCGACGTCCTGACCGCGACCGCCAAAGAGCTCGCCACATAGGCACGCGCTCCGGCGTGCCTGCCGGACCGGAACACCCTCCAGCGTGCTGGCAACACGGGCACGCTCAGCGGTGCCGACCGGGCAGGCCACCCCTCTGACACGCCCGCCGTATGGGCACACTCTCCGGTTCTGGGCGGTTTCGGGGTGTAACGGACGGTGCCAGTGGGGCTGGGCCGGAGAAGTTCGCACCGTTCGTCCTGCTGCGACGCGCCGGAACCCAAAGTCCGGTAACCCTTGCGGAGCCGTTACGTACCAATCCATACTTAGGACGTTTGCTGATTCTGTACCGTACAGATCAGTTGGGGTGCGAGCACCCCAAGAAGACCGTCGCTCTGCCCAGCAAGCCGGTGAGGCCGCAAAGGGAGGATCGATGCCCGCCACCACGGGAGCGCCCGGCGGTGGCCCGGATTTGCCAAATGACCCGGCCGAGCCACCCAGCCCTCCGCTGCGGTGGCGGCAGGTCTTCTCCGGCGAAGAGGCACAACTCGCCACGCTGAGGCAGTGGCTGGAGTCGCTCTTTCCCCAGTGCCCGGCCCGTGACGACCTGATCAGTGTGGCCACCGAACTCGCCAGCAACGCCATCAGGCACACATCGAGCGGCCGGGGCGGCTGGTTCGCGGTGGAGATCGCCTGTCATGAGCCCCCCAGCGCCATCCGCCTCGCGGTGGCGGACGGCGGTTCCCCTGAAGGCCCGCGCGTGATCGATGACCCTATGGCCGAGCACGGCCGTGGCTTGGTTCTCGTGCAGGGCCTTTCGACGGCGAACGGGGTGTCCGGAGACCACCGCGGCAGGGTCGTCTGGGCCGACATAGGCTGGCCTGCCACGCGTGGCGGCCGCTGCGCGGCCGACGACCCACACGAGGCCGCCATCCGTGCGGACCAGGCCAGCCTGCAGCGCGAGTACGCCGGTGTGCCGATCTGGTTCGGCCGTTCGACCCTGAAGTGGTGGGCGCTGGTTGGCGGGGACCAACTCCTGACTGCCTCGACACCACGGGAGATGGCCGGTGCCATCCAGCAGTCCCTGGCGCAGCGCCGGACAGCGCGGGCGGCTTCGGCGCAGACCGCTCACCGCCGCCCGGGGCCAGGCGAGACCGGGGCCCTGCCCTTCCCCCGCCAGCGCCAGGCCACCGACTCGGCGGTGGCCCAGGCGACCTACCCCGGAGCAGACGGAGTGCGGCCGATGCGTGCGGTGCCCCCATCCGACCCACTGGCCCGCCAGGCAAGCTGATTCGCGCGGGACTAGCCTGAGCGAGCCGAGGGTCGCGGCGCTGCCTGGACTGAGGAGCGAAGCGACGAGGGAAGGCAGTGCCTTCGAGCGCCCCGGAGGCGAGCGGGACTAGCAGGGCTCTGGCCTCCTGCTGAGATCACGTGGCAAGCTCAGGACATGACCGATGTGGATGACAGCCGAGACCCGTCCTGCGACCTCGCCCATGGGACCGCGCCAGTGCCAGCGGAGACCAGGACGCTCGCTGCGGTCTTTGCCTCACCTGTCGCCACCTACCTGCTGCGGTTCGGGAGCGACGCCGGCTTCCGGACCCTGCTGATCGAACCGGACAAGGAGCGCTGGCCAGCACCAGCGGGTGAGGAGGTGGTGTCCGGTGTGTTCGAGGACGTCGTGGATGCCACAACGGATGTGGTCGTCACCGACCACCACCGGCCTGAACTAGGCATAGTCCTGCGTGACGCGCTCGCCAGCCCTGCCCGGTGGGTCGGCATCATGGGCAACCCGCGTCACCCCGGTGCCCACGTCTCAGCGCTGGCAGCACTCGGAGTGCCCGCGGCGGAGGTCGCCCGCGTCCACCGGCCCATCGGGCTGAACATCGGCTCCCACACACCGGCGGAGATCGCACTGGCCACCGTCGCTGGGCTCATCGCCGACCGTAACCAGCGCCCGGGTGGTTTTGTGTTCTGACTGCCCGGGTCCGGCATGATTTTGTGCGTTTGGTCAAGATCTGCCATAGAACGCTATGTATAGTTACCATTACTAATGGTTATAGCCAGGGTAAATAGTTAGGGCAAGGGGAGGCAGTGGGGCGTCTCATGGAGCGCTGGATGCCACGTTCCATGACCCAACGGCTATGGGCCGGCCTGGCTGCCTTCGCCATGCTCCTCGCCGGGGCTGGCGTGTTCACCGCGGTCGGTATGGCGAACCAGGCGCAGACGATCGACACGCTGTCCTCACGGATCGGCCCCCTGCAGAGTTCCAGCCACACGGCACAGGCTGAGTTCGGTATCGCGCAGGCTGTGCTGCGAGCCGCCCTCGCCGACAAGGGCGCTGGGCGTGGCGTGAGCTTCACCCAGTACCAGAGCAGCCTGGATTCGGACCTTTCCCGGATCGCCACCATGGCGCAAGGCTCGGAGCGTGCCGACGTGAGTGCGGCGCGGCAGGCCTCGACGGCCTGGTTCAACGCGGCTTCGGCCATAGTCATCCTCCAGCCAGGCAGCATCGAGTACGAGCGCCAGAACGCTACGCGCTACGCCAGCGTGGGCAACTTCTACGCCGCGACCGGGCGGCTGGAAGACCAGTTGCTGGCGGAGCAACGCAATGCCGTCGGCGGTAACCGCAACGCGGTTGTCACCTCGGTCCTGGGCGCTACCGCGATCGCACTGGTCCTGGTGCTGCTCGCGCTGGTGGTGGCGGCCGCCGCCATGGTTGGGATCCTCCGGCCACTGCGGGGGTTCTCAGCCGTACTGCGCCGCCTCACTTCCGGTGACCATGCCGCACGTGCCGACGTGAGCGGGCCCACTGAGATCGCGGAGGTCGCCACGTCACTGAATGAACTGGCCGAGGAGAGCGACCGGTTGCGTGCCCAGGAGGCCGAGGCCGACCGCCTGAAGACGATAGCCCGCGACACCGGACTGCGTATCCGTGAGCACCTGCGCGAGTCGGACCTGTTGCGTGAGGCCCGGGTGGCGATCGAGGAAAACCTCGACGCGGATGCCGCCTACCTGCACGTCATGTCGGATGGCGAGTTCGGCGTACCCGAGGGCCACCACGACTGGCCGTTGCAGCAGTGCGTCGTCACCGCCCTCGATGACGACGCCGAGGAGGTCTGGCGTGACCTGCTACGCCGCCAGGCCGCCATGACGGTGCGGACATCCGGCTCCGACGACGCGGGGGTCACCTCGGACGACGTGGCGGTCAGCTCGGACGGCGCAGCGGTCAGCTCGGAGGTCCGCAAAGCACTGGTGGAGGCCGGGGTCGCCGCAGCGGTCCTCGTACCCTTTGGGGTGGGAGAGGAACTCCTCGGCCTCATCGTGGTGACCAGGAACAGCGCGCGCTTCCCGTGGACGGCTGCGGAAGTGGACGCGCTGGAGTCAATCGCTGCCGACCTCGGGCGTGGGATGCATCACGCCCGCCTTTACGAGGCCGAGAACCGTCTGGTCGAGGAACTCCGCTCGGTCGACCGGGCCAAATCTGACTTCCTCGCCGCGGTCTCCCACGAATTGCGTACGCCGCTGACCAGCATCGCCGGGTACATCGAGATCCTGCGCAGCGCCGACGCCGGGCCGCTCACCCGGACCCAGGAGAAGATGCTCGAAACGGCCGACCGTAACACGGCCCGGCTGCGTCAGCTCATCGAGGACGTACTGACCCTCTCCAAAGTCGAAGCGCGAGCGTTCAAGACCATGCGCCAGCCAGTTGACTTGAGCGAACTCGTGGTCGCGGCCGTCACCACCGTCTCGCCCGCAGCCACGGCGCGGGGAGTGTCGGTCACCTGCGGCGAAGTGGTGCCCGGGCTGACGGTCGGTGGCGACTCCGGCCAGCTCGACCGGCTGCTCACGAACCTGCTCTCCAACTCGGTGAAGTTCACCACGGCTGGTGGCCTGGTCCAGGCGAGCGCCTGGGCGGAGGGCACGATGGCCGTGCTCAGCCTGACCGACAGCGGCATCGGCATCCCCGAGGAGGAGCAGAAGGCGCTCTTCACTCGTTTCTTCCGTGCCTCGAACGCAGTGGAACTCGCCATCCCCGGGACCGGCCTCGGGCTGGCGATCGCACGCACCATCGTGGCCAACCACGGCGGTGAGCTGCGGGTGTCTTCGCAGGAGGGAAAGGGCACGACGGTCACGGTACTGCTTCCCCTGACGAAGGGCGGGGGGGCCAACCGGGCGCACCGGCCGAAGGTGTCCGCCTCCAGGGGAGGCCGCCAGCGATGAGCCCGGGCGCCCCGAGCACGACGCTGGTGTGGGGGCTGGCGTCGGTGGTGGGTGTGCTGGTGGTTGTGCTGGTGGTGGCGTGGCTGCGGGTGCGGCGGTCGCTGGGTGGTCTGGCGGTGACGGTGCGGTCGCTGACGTCGGGTGACTATGGGGTGCGGGCGCCATCGGATGGCCCGGCGCAGGTGCGGGAGGTGGCGCGGGAGGTCAACGACCTGGCCGCGGAGAGTGGCCGGCTCCGGGACGTGGAGACCGAGAGCAGGCAGCTGCGGTCCATGGCGCGGGAAGTAGGGTTCCGCATCCGTGAGCACCTGCGGGTCGAGGACCTGCTCACCGAGGCGCGGCTGGCGATCGAAGAGAACCTGGACGCCGAGGCCGCCTACCTGCATGTGGTCCGGGACGGCAGAATCGGCCTGCCAGTGGGCCATGAACACGACTGGATGCTGCCAGCGGACTTTGAAGACTGCCTGCCCCCCGACCACTTGGAGTTCGCTGCCGCGCTGTTGCGCACCCAGTCCAGCCTGATAGTGCAGGACCTCAACGGCCCCGACGGGCATAGGAATATGGCGCCGGCGGTGCGGGAGGCGTTGAGTGCGGCGGGGGTGGTGTCGCATTTGTATACGCCGTTTGGGGTGGATTCGGTGCTGGGGTTCATTGCGGCGGAGCGGTTGCGGGCGGGGCATCCGTGGACGGCGGCCGAGGTTGATGCGGTGCAGTCGATCGCGGCGGACCTGGGGCGGGGGCTGCACCATGCGCGGCTGTATGAGGCGGAGAACCGCCTGGTGGAGGACCTGCAGGCCCTCGACAGGGCGCGGCTGGACTTCTTCGCGACCGTCTCCCATGAGCTGCGGGCGCCGCTGACCACGATCGAGGGGTATGTGGAGATGCTCGCCGACGGGGAGGCGGGTGAGATCACCCCGCAGCAGACCAAGATGCTGGAGACCATCGACCGCTCCAGCGTGCGGCTGCGGAACCTGATCGAGGACCTGCTGACACTGTCGAAGCTGGAGACCGGCGCCACCGCCACCGTGCTGCGGCCGGTGCCGCTGGCCCAGGTGCTGACCGAGGCCGCCGAGGCGATCGCCCCCTCCGCCGACGCCGGGGACCTCACCCTGGCGACCAGCCTGCCGCTGGGGCAGGTGGTCGTCGAGGCCGACACCGCCCAGCTCGACCGCGTCCTGTCCAACCTGCTCTCCAACGCCGTCAAGTACACCCCACCCGGCGGGCGGGTCCACCTCGCCGCCACCACCGCGGCCCACCAGGCCGTCGTCACCGTCACCGACACCGGCATCGGCATCCCCGAACGCGACCAGAAAGAACTCTTCACCCGCTTCTACCGCGCCTCCAACGCCACCTCCCGCCGCATCCCCGGCACCGGCCTCGGCCTGGCCATCGTCGCCACCATCATCGCCAACCACCACGGCGCCATCAACCTGGCCTCCACCGAAGGCACCGGCACCACCGTCACCATCCACCTGCCACT
>DASYYE010000020.1:0-2055 GCA_035946955.1 Streptosporangiaceae bacterium
GGCGCAGGTCTTGTAGCCATCGCGCCAACCGCGTCGGCGGCCACGGCCTGGGGTTATGTCAACATGGGCGACTCGCTCAGCTCAGGTGAAGGCACGTACGCGCCGTACCTGTCGGGTACGGACACCTCCACCAACAAGTGCCACCGCTCGCCGAACTCGTATTCGGCCCAGTTCGTGAGCAGGTCGGTCAGTTCCTGGAGCCTGGACAACATCGCCTGCTCCGGCGCGGGGTCCAATGAGATCTACTACACGGCCAACCCGAACACCGGCGGCAACCCCGACGCGAACGAGCCAGCCCAGGACACCGCGCTGAACTCGGGTACCCGCCTGGTCACCATCAGCATGGGCATCAACGACCTGAACCTCATCGGGTTCGCCACCTACTGCTACGAGCAGGTCGGGCAGTCCGCCGAGGACAAATGCTTCACCGGCATCCCGGGCAACGCCAACTACAAGGCCAACTTGGCCGCGCTCCCTGGTCAGCTGAACAGCGTCTACAACGACATCCGCTCGCACGCGCCGAACGCGACCGTGGCCGTCCTGACCTACCCGCAGATCTACCCCTCGACCTACACCGGGTCGTGTGAGGAGTTCCCGACCGGTGCTGGCCCGCAGTGGCTGGTCACCTCCCAGGCCATGCTCAACACCGCGCACAGCCTGGTCTCGACGCTGGACTCCACGATCGCGTCCGCGGTCGCGAGCCACCCCGGCTTCATCCTGGTGGACGAGCAGAACGCGCTCGCCGGTCACGATGTCTGCTCCGGCAGCCGCTGGGTGAACCAGATCAACGGGGTGACGGTGTTCAACCAGACGCCTGACGACGAGTCGCTGCACCCGACGGTCGCTGGTTACACGGCCATCGCCACCGTGCTGGCGCACCGGATAGACGCCGGGTACTTCTCCAGCGGCTCCACTGACTCCAACATCGTCAACGCCTACCGCAACGAAGGCAGCGTCGGCGGCATCGGCTTCCCCACCGACAACGGCGGCGGCACCTACGTGCACTGGTGGAGCGGACCCGGCGCGAACGTCGAGGACTTCGCCGGTGGCTCCTACGGCCCGACGATCATGGTGGACGGTCCCAAAGGCACGTACTTCGTCAACTACGGCTTCCGCGCCGCCTACATCAGCGGCGGCTATAACAGCACCTGTCTCGCGCCCATCAACAACGCCTATGCCTATGGCGGCGGGACCAGGCAGGACTTCGTCAACTGCTACATGACCTGGACATCGGCCACTGGCGTGGTCGTCCACGGCCCGAACCCGGGCACCTGCACCAACTACGGCGGGTCCACGATGACCGGCCCCAACGCCTGCGTCGGCTTCTACACCGCGCCGCCGCCAGGCCAGCCAGCGTCCGGCAACGTGTGGTACTCCGGCCACGGGGTCGGGCTGTTCGGGCAGGAGATCTGGACCTACGGCAACGGGACCGTGGCGACGTCCACCGCCGTCTACAACCTGTCCGGCCTGAACACCACGAATGCCTTCCAGTTGCAGGCCTACATCCCCAACAACTACTCCGATGCCTCGCACGCCCACTACCACTTCTGCTCACCTGGTGGCGGCTGCGCGGACGGCTACGTGAACCAGAACAACTACACCAATGCGTGGGCGGTGTTCGGCGACGTGTGCACCAGTGACGGGACAGCCCAGATCATCCTCGCCGACGACGGTGGCGACGTGTACCCGGCGATCGTCGGGGCGGACGCGATCCGCGCGGTCCGCACCGGCATCGTCTGCAAAGACCGGAAGGCCAAGGCCTGGGCCTGGCACCGCGGGCCGGTGGGGGCCCGCGGTGCCAGTGGTCAGCCCGCAGGCGGCCGGCTGGCTGCGTGATGCCTCACCCAGCGGGGGTGAGGGTGCCAACCAGGCCATTCGCGTAGGGCTTTGCGCCGGGCGGGCCAGCGCTGAACACCAGCGCTGACGTCCCGCCGAACGCGGAGTCACCTACCTGCAGGCCCCACAGGCCCTTGATCACGACCGGGGAGCCGTTGGTGCCGTCCAGTGCCCCGAGGTACTTCCCGGTCGTTGGGTTGAACGCGTTGATCCAGCCGT
>DASYYE010000021.1:0-32002 GCA_035946955.1 Streptosporangiaceae bacterium
AGCAGGTGGAACGACCGCACACGGCGGACGGGGCCCAACCCGAGCTCATGGTGCACAACGCCCCCGCGGGTGCTGCGGCCAAGTGGGTCGCCTGCCAACTCGAGGTCGAAATGCTGCGCCGCTGCGGCGTGCGGGTCACCCGGGCACGTTATGAGGACTTCGTGCGCGAGCCACGGCGCACGGTCGAGACGGCGCTGAACGCACTGGGGCTGGCCGTACCATCCGGGGGTCTCGAGCACATCGGAGACGGGACCGTGAAGCTGGGCCCCAGCCATGGACTGTCAGGCAACCCGACCCGGTTCCGGGACGGTGACGTGACACTGCGCGCTGACGAAGCCTGGCGGGAAAAGATGGGCCGCCGCGACCGGGCCGTGGTCACAGCGATCGGCGGGCCCCTGCTCATGCGGTACGGTGGTGCGGCTGGTCAGGGGCCACGCAAGGCAGGCAGTGGTGAGTGAGGCACCGGCCGCGGAAACCGCGGAAGAGTGGCCGCCCGTCACGGTGATCATGCCGACGCATGGCCGTCCGGAACTGGTCCGTCTCTCGCTCGAGGGGGTCATCGGCCAGACCTACCCCGGTCCCATCGACTGCATCGTCATCCACGACCGGGAACCCGCCCAGGAGGAGCTGGCGACCCTGGGCACGGCGCAGCACCAGGTCCGCGTCACCACCAACACCCACTCCCCAGGTCTGGCGGGTGCCCGTAACACCGGCCTCGAAATGGCCACGGGCGAGTTCATCGCGACGTGCGACGACGACGATGTCTGGCACCCAACCAAGCTCCAGACCCAGGTCCAGCGGTTGCGTGACGAACCTGGCCTGCTCGTGGTGGGGACGGGCATCAGGCTGCTGCTGCCCGGGGACCAGGTGCTCGACTGGCCGGGGCGGGCACCCCACATCGAATACCGCCTGCTCCTGCGCAACCGGGTGAAGGAACTGCACTCCTCCACGCTGGTGATGCGCCGTGAGCTGTTCGACTCACTCGGCGGCTACGACGAGCACCTGCCCGGCGGGTACGCGGAGGACTACGACTTCGTACTGCGCGCGGCCAAGGTCAAAACGCTGGGCATGGTCACGGAGCCGCTGGCGGACATCCGTAAGAACGCGAACTCCTACTACCAGGGCAAGGCGGCCAACACCGCCGCCGCGCTCGAGTACATGCTGGCCAAGCACCCCGACTTCGCCACCAGCCGGCGTGGGCACGCGCGCATCCTCGGGCAGATCGCGTTCAACCGGTCCTCGATGGGCCAGCGTGGCCCAGCCCTGCGGTACGCCATGAAGTCGCTGTCGAGGTGGCCGGTGTCGCCCTACCCCTATATCGCGCTGGTCCAGGCCGTAGGGGTCCGCCCCGAGCAGCTCCTCCGGGCGGCGCGGCTGCTGCGCCGCGGCATGGCCTAGCATCTGGACCTGTCATGCTGGCGGACATGGAGCGGCCATGAAGACCCTGGTGCGGAACCCCGCAGCCTGGGCACGCCGCTGCACCCCCGGGCCGGTCGTCCGAGCAGGCCGTGGCGTGTACCGCGGGCTCGCCACCGCCACGGCGCCGCTGCGCCTGGAGCCGGACTTCATCCTCATCGGGGCCCAGCGGTGCGGCACCACGTCGCTGTTCCGCGCCCTGTCCGCCCACCCGCAGGTGGTCCCCCCCACCGTGCGCAAGGGTGTGAACTACTTCGACCTGAACTACTACCGTGGCCCGCACTGGTACCGCCGGCACTTCCCGCTCGCCACGGTGGCGCGGGGCCGTGCCGCCCGCCACGGCGGGGCCGTGACGTTCGAGGCGAGCGGCTACTACATGTACCACCCGTTCGCCCTGGAACGCGCCGCCCATGACCTGCCTGGGGTGAAGCTCGTGGCGATGCTCCGAGACCCGGTCGAGCGTGCTTTCTCCGCGCACAAGCACGAGTACGCACGTGGGTTCGAGCAGGAGGACTTCGAGAAGGCCCTCGCGCTGGAGGACGAGCGGCTGGCCGGCGAGATCGACCGGATGCGAGACGACCCCACCTACGAGAGCCTCGAGCACCGCCACCACTCCTACCGGCACCGTGGCCAGTACGCGGAGCAGCTGGAGCGGGCGCTCGCGCACCTCCCGGCTGACCAGCTCCATGTCGTGGACAGCGAGAGCTTCTTCGAAGACCCGGCGCAGGAATACCAGCGGCTCCTCGAGTTCCTGGGCCTGCGGCCCTTCCTGCCGGAGTTCGGCAGGTTCAATGCCCGTCCCAGCCCGCCGATGGACCCGGTGGTGCACGAGCAGCTCACCGAGCACTACCGGCCCCACGACGAGCGGCTCGCCGCACTACTGGGCCGGCCACCGAGGTGGGCGCGCTGACGCGCCAGCCCCTGTGGTCTCATTACCAACGACAAGACCCCGACCGAACAGGACTGCCGATGTCAGCGCAGGAGCACGAGACGACCCGGACCGCCCCCAGCACCCGCACGGGTGTACTGGTCACGGGCCTGCCAAGGAGCGGCACGAGCTGGGTCGGGAAGATGCTGGAAGCAGGCGGGGAGCTCGTCTACGTCAACGAGCCGCTCAACCCCCAGCACCCGCCCGGGCACTCCCCGGGCGTGCTCAACGCCGAGGTCGAACACTGGTACCACTACATCTGCCAGGACAATGAGGAGCAGTGGCTGCGGGCGTTCACTGACACGCTGGCGCTGCGCTACCACCCGCTGGCAGAGATCCGCCGCAACCACAAGCCCTACGACTTCGGGCGGCTCGCCAAGTACTACAACGCATTCGCGAAGGGCCGCAGGAAGGGCCAGCGTGCCCTGCTCGATGACCCGTACGGCATGCTGTCGGCGGCGTGGTTCGCGAAGCGGCTCGGCTGCCGCGTCGTTATCCTGGTCCGCCACCCGGTGTCGCTCGTCGGGAGCTGGCAGAAACTCGGGTGGGAGCCGAGCCTGCCCGACTTGCTGGCCCAGCCGCTGCTCATGCGCGACATGCTCGGCCCGTACGAAGGCGAGATCAGGGCAGCCATCGCCAGTGGCGACCCGGTGGAGCAGACGGCCGTCCTATGGCGGGTGACCTACGCTGCCATGTGTGAAGTGGTGGAGAACATCGCTCCGGAGATCCACGTCCAGCGTTACGAGGACCTCGCCAGTGACCCGGTGAACGCCTTCTCCCAGGTCTATCAGGCGTGTGGCCTGACCTTCAGCCACGAGGCACGCCAGACCATCGTGGCCGCCACGACCGGCGGCGGCACGGCCGAAAAGTCGCATGAATGGAGCCTGAAGGGCGGGGTCTCCCGGACCGCCTACCGGCCCATGGACTCCCGCAGTTCACTCACCTCCTACCGCGACCGGCTGTCCCCGGAGCAGATCGCCCGGGTGACCGAACTGACCGCCGAGGTCGCCAAGCGCTACTACGACGACGGCGAGCACCCGTAACCCCGCGCCGGACACGAAAGAGCCCGTGCGGTCCTCCGCACGGGCTCTTTGGCTTTCGGGGCTAGCTGGTCGGCGTCGGCGCAGGGGTGATGGGGGCACGCTGGGGGGAGAGCTTCTCCCGCAGGACCAGGAGGCCGTAGTGGGTCAGGTCCACGGAGTAGCGCTTCCACAGCCGCTTCGGCTCCCGGTAGAGCCGGTACAGCCAGCACAGCCGCATGGTGTGCATCCACTTCGGGTACCAGTCGACGGCCTCGCCGAGGTGGTCGAGGTAGCTGCCGCCGGTGATGAACACGGGCACGTTCAGCCGGTCCGCGACTTCCCACACCCAGTTCTGCTGCATGGGGGTGGGCAGGGACACGTGGATGATGTCGGCGTTGGACGCGTTGATGGTCTCGACCATCATGTCCATGTCTTCCTTGGTGAACTTGCCGGGGGTGCCGGAGAGCATGTCCCAGTGGCCGTGCAGGGTGCCGGCGATCTTCGCGGTGGACCAGCGTTCCCTGACATTGTCCGCGGCCTTCTCCGGCGTGCCCGGGCTGCACCCGAACAGGAAGTTCGAGTAGCCCTCCTTGTCGGACATCTCGAAGACCTTGGGGCAGATGTCGCCGTTGCCCTGGCGGCCGGGCATCGGGATGCCGAGCAGGCGGGAGCCGTACACGATCCCCCAGCCATCGGGCAGCACCACGTCGAACTTGTTCATCTTGTCGATGACCCCGGTCTTGTTGCCACGGATCACGTAGTCGGGGTTGATGAACGACACCGCGAGCCGGGACCGGGTCGCGACCGCCTGGCGGACCGCCTCGACGAACTCCTCGTCCGTCAGGGCGGACAGGCCGATACCCATGAAGTTGTACTTCTTGTCCCGGTACGTCTTGCCGAGTTCCATCCCCAGCGGCTCTTTGGCCTTGGCGGTCATGCCAGTCCCTCCGATTCAAGGAGCTTGCGCAGCCCGGTCTTGAGGTCGTTGCGTGGCGTCCACCCCGTGGCTTTCATCAGCTTGCTCGGGTCAGAGATCAGGTGGCCGTCGCCCTCCCGCATCCGGGACGGCACCTGGCGGACGTCCAGCTCGTGGCCAGTGATCTCTTCAATGACGGCCATTACGTCCTGGATCGCGGTGCCGGTGCCGGTCCCGACGTTGAAGACCTCCAGGCCCGGGCCACCGGCCGTGGCGGCGGCCACGAACGCCGCCGCAGTGTCGGTGACGTAGATCAGGTCCCGCTTGGGCCACATGTTCCCGAGCTCGATGGGCTTGCCTATGGCAAGGGTCTTCATCACCTCGGGCAGCACGTGGGGGTTGGTCTCCCGCGGCCCGTAGGTGTTGAACAGGCGGGCCACTATGGACCTGACCTCGGGCCGGTCCTCGTGGAAGTCGGCCATGATCCGCTCGCCCAGCCACTTGGAGATGCCGTAGATCTCATCGGGCCGCGCTGGCGCGTCCTCGGTCCACGGGTCGTCGGAGAACCCGTAGATCGCGCCGCTGGACACGGACAGGAAGGACGTCAGCGGCACGGACCGGACGGAGCGGATCACCGCGTTCAGGCCGAGCACGTTGACGTCCAGGGCCTCGTCCGGATGGGCGTTGCAGTAGGGGATGAAGTGGAGGGCGGCCAGGTGGAAGACCGCGTCCGGTGCGAAGTCCGTGACGGCCTTCAGGTCGTCCGCGCTCCTGATGTCTCCCTCGACGACGGTGAGCCGGTCGGCTGGTTCCGCTGCCACCAGGTGCTCGCGCCGGCCGAGCCGGAAGTCATCGAACACCATCACGCTGGCACCGGTGTCCAGCAGTTGCTCGACGAGGTGGGAGCCGATGAACCCGGCTCCCCCCGTCACTACTGCTCGTTCCATAACGGGCGGGCTTTCTGTCTCGTGGATAGTTGGGCCCCTACGAGGAGTAGGGGAGGAAACACAACGCGGTGTGGTTCGGGTCGCCATTGCACCAGGAGGTGCCGTAACGGTTCGTGCTGCCGATCCACAGCCCGGCGCTGGTGATCAGCATGTCCCCCGCGTTCGCCCGGGACATGGTGTAGACGGGCGAGCCGTCGGCGTTCTCCAGTACGTTCCCGGTGGCGGGGTCGAGGCCCTGCATGCCCGCGTCGGCGACAGCCCCGGGGCCCGGGGCGTTGCAGCCACCGCCGTTCTCACTCCACCGTGGGTGCCCGGCCACGTAGACCGCGGCGCTGTCGGCGGCCACGCTGAACAGCGAGTCGCAGCCGGTGTAGTTGACCCACGTGTGGTTCACCACGCCCTGGGTGGCGGGCCAGGCGGCTGACGCGTCGCACAGGCCGCTGCGGGGGTAGGTGCCGGTGGGCAGGTTCCACGGGTGGTAGCCCGTCTCGGCCGTGTAGATGGTGCTGTCATCGGGCGACCATGCGGCGTCGCGGAGGTAGTAGGACTCCGTGCCGTAGCACTCGAAGGGGATGGGCGCGTTTGTGTTAGGGGTGCTCTGGCTGCCGTCGAACTCGGGCGAGGTCCAGGGTGTGACGGTGGCCGGGCTGGTGGCCAGGTTGATCATGAAGATCTGCCCGCGGGTCTGGCCGCCGACCGAGGTGAACACGCCTTCGGCGAGGTCCAGAGTGCCGCTGTGGCTGAGCTGCTGGTTGGCCACCTGGGTGGGGAAGATGACGTTGCACTGACCAGTACTGCTGCACCAGTGGTAGTGGCCGGAGATATTGAGCCGGAGGAACCCGTCGTCAGCCCCGGTAGCAGGGTTGAGGCTGGTGAAGTAGGCGTTGTTGCTGCCGTTGATCGATGTGAACTGCCCGCCGACCAGCAGGTGCCCGCTGTTCGTCAGCGCCAGCGTCTGCACCTGGTTGTTGGCGTCGCGTCCCCAGCGGGCGACCAGCGAGCCGTCGGACGTCCTGATATAGGCGATGTTGTCAGCGGTGGCGCCGTCGACCTTGGTGAAGCTGCCACCGATGAACGCGTGGGCGCAGTTGCTGGTCAGCGCGATCGAGTTGACCGCGCCGTTGACGCTGGGCGCCAAGGACGTGAGCGTGTAGGGGGCGGTTGCGCTGAAGCTGAAGAGGTTGTCCCGCGTGAGCGTGGTGCCGTTCGAGATGACCTGGGTGAACTGGCCCACCGCGTACATCGTGGTACCGCACTGCACGATCTGCTTGATCTCGTCCGTGGCGGCGGTGGTGGAGATCGGCAGTTCCGGCGTACCGGCTGCGGGGTGGGGTGAGACCGCACCAGCGGGCTGAGCGCCGTGCACTATTTTGGCGTGGACCGCGGCACTGGACGGAGATCCGACTCCCGTCAAACCAGCAGCGGCCGCCCCAAGGGCGGCCGTGGCCGCGATCGCGGTGGCCCCGCTCCACAACCGCCTGCGGCGACTGCCCCACAGCCTCTTGTGGGCCGGGCGCGTCGTGCCTGTGTGCATCCTGCAATTCCTCCATGCTTCGGTTGGTTTGTGGTCCGCACGGCTTTCGCTGGCCCTGGCCGCTGTCTGCGGCACGGCCTGCGTTTAAACGTGCCTCTAACTCGCGGGGCTTGCAGTTTATCTGGGCATATCCCCCGAAAACTGCCAAACTAGAAAATCACCATAAATGCCTTTGTGGTGGTGGTGAGCCGGGTTCCGGGTCACCACCACCACAGGTTGTCCGGCCTCAGGCAGGGTTGCAGCCCTATGGCCGCTGATGCGTCTCAGGCCTTGTACGGGAGGAAACAGATCCCGGCGTGGCCGTTGATGTTGTCACACCAGCTCGCTCCGAACCGGTTGCTGCTCCCGATCCACAGGCCCGCACTGGTGATCAGCATCGTGTCGGCGTTCGCGCGCGACATGCTGTAACGCGGATTCCCATTGGTGTTCGTGATGAGCGCCCCGCTGGCGGGGACGAGGCCCCACAGGCCCTTGTCGGGGATGCCGCCGGTGCCCTGGAAGTTGCAGCCAGCGCCGTTGTCCGCCCAGCGCGGGTGACCGGCGGAGTAGACGGCGCTGTCGTCTGCGGCAATGCTGAACATCGAGTCGCACCCGGAGTAGTTGATCCACGTGTGGCTCACCGTGCCCTGGGTGGCGGGCCAGGCCGCGACCGCATCGCACAGGCCGCTGCGCGGGAAGGTGCCGGCGGGCAGGTTCCACGGGTGGTTGCCCGTCTCGGCCGTGTAGATGGTGCTGTCATCGGGCGACCATGCGGCGTCGCGCATGTAGTAGGACTCGGTGTACCAGCACTCGAAGGGAGGGTTGTTCGCGGTCGTGGTGGTGGTGCTGCCGTCGAATTCGGGCGAGGTCCAGGGCGTGACGGTCGCGGGGTTGGTCGCGAGGTTGAGCATGAAGATCTGTTTGCGGTGCACGCCACCTACCGTGGTGAAGACGCCTTCCGCGAGGTCCAGGTCGCCGTGGTGGTCGATCTGCTGGTTGGCCACCTGGGTGGGGAAGTTGAGGTTGCACTGGTTGGGTGGGGTGGGAGAGCACCAGTGGTAGTAGCCCTGGATGTTGAGGTGCAGGAATCCGTCGTCAGCCCCGGTAGAGGGGTTGAGGCTGGCGAAATAGGGGTTGGCGGTGCTGCCGTTGATCGATTTGAACTGCCCACCAGCCAGCAGGTGCCCGCTGTTCGTCAGCGCCAGCGTCTGCACCGCTTTATCGGCGTCATGGGCGAAGCCCGTGTTCAGCGCGCCGGTGGTGGTGTTGACATCGGCGATGTTGGTCGCCGCGCCGCCACCGGCCTGGGTGAAGGTCCCGCCCAGGTAGGCCTGGCTGCAGTCGCTGGACAAGGCGATGGTGTTCACGGTGCCGTTGGCGTTCGGGTTCCAGGATGAGACCGTGAAAGGTGAGGTGGCGCTGAAGCTGAAGACGTTGTTGCGTGGGTAGGTCGTGCCGTTCCACACGATCTGGGTGAAGGTGCCCACCGCGTACATGGTGTTACCGCACTGCACAATGTCGCGGATGAAATCGGTGGTCTTGGTCTTGGGCAACGTCGGCGTCCCGGCTGCCGGGGCCTCCATGACCATGGCCCCACCGACGGCGGCACTCGACAGTCCCGTCATCCCGGCGGCGGCCGCGCCAAGGGCGACCGTGGCTGTCAGCGCAGTGGCCCCGCCCACTATCCGGCGTCTCCGGCGGGTGCCCCACAGGCCCTTCCCAGCCCTGCGCATCGTGCCTGAATGCATACCGCTGCCTCCATGCATCGTCGTTTATGGTCAGCGCGGCTTCGCCCGCCCCCGGCTCCTGCCTGTCGCAGGGCCTTGCAGAAACGCGCCGCTCAATCCCGTTGCGGCATGCAGTCTAGCTGCGCATACATCGCTTACTTGGCCAAACTAGGTAATCGTTGGGCTTCCCGTACGGGCGCTTTGCCCGCCGCGACGGGTGGGCTCCGCGTGGGGTCAGTAGGCGCCCGACCTGCCGAGCACGGCCTTGAGGGTCTTCCACATGATCTGGAGGTCAAGGGCGAACGACCAGTTCTCCACATAGCGCAGGTCCAGCCGGACCGACTCTTCCCACGGCAGGTCAGCGCGGTCGCTCACCTGCCACAGGCCGGTCAGGCCTGGCCGCACGGCGACGCGGCGCCACACATGGTTGCCGTTGGCGGCGGCTTCTTCGTAGGGGCGGGGGGCCCAGGGGCGCGGGCCGACCATCGACATCTCGCCGCGCAGCACATTGAAGAGCTGGGGGAGTTCGTCAACCGACCAGGCGCGGATCCAGACACCGGTCTTGGTGAGCCGCGGGTCCTTCTTCATCTTGAAGAGGACACCGTTGACCTCGTTCTGGTCGGCCAGGTCGGCCTTCATCTTGTCGGCGCCCATGACCATGGACCGGAACTTGTAGATCCTGTAGGGCTGCCCGTCCTTGCCGAGGCGGACCTGGCGGTAGAGGGATGTGCCGCCGTCCTCCATCCGGATCATGATTGCGACGGTGATCAGCAGCGGGGAGAGCACGAGGATGGCGGCAGCCGCGGCGAACTTGTCGAACACGCTCTTGAGCACCTGGCGCAGGCCGGACAGGTCCGGATGGTCCACGTAGAGCAGTGGCAGACCGCCCGCGGCCCGGATCGTCGTGCGCGGGCCGGCCACGTCCAGCAGTGCCGGGGCCAGGCACAGGTCGGTGTCGGTCTTCTCCAGGTCCCAGGCGAGCTGCCGCAGGCTGGTGCCGTTCAGCTCCGGGCAGGCCAGGACCGCGACGGTGTCTGCGTTCGCCTGGCCGACGGCAGCGACCACATCGGACAGGCCGCCTTTGACAGGGACGCCTTCGATCTCATCGGGGAAGAGGGTGTCGTGCCCCACCACGCAGGCGGCTACCACGGACAGGCCGTGGTAGGGCTCACGGCGGAACTCGCTGATGAGGTGGCCGACGTCTTTCAGGTGGCCCACTGCGATGGCCCGGCGCATGCACGCGCCCCGCACCCGCATCCGCTGCAGGTGCTTGCGCAGCGCATAGCGGCTGGCCAGGTCGAAGCACACGACGAGGGGCATGGCGAGGAGCATGTAGCCGCGGGAGATGTGGGCCTTGGCGGCATAGGACGCGATCGCGATCACGGCGGTCAGGCCGATCCCGGCATTGATCACGCGGCGGAACTCCTCCGGGCCGGCCCCGATGACCCGGTCCTCGTAGCCGCGGGCAAGTGCGACGGAGGCGATCCAGATGATCGGGAGGCTGAGGGTCAGCATGAAGTAGAACGTTGGGAGGTGCAGCCAGCGGTGGTAGCGGACGTAGAGTGCGATCAGGCCGGCGGCGAGGGCGGCGCACCCGTCCAGGGCAATGGCATTGCGCAGGTAACGGTCGACCCACTCGCCAACGTCAGAGACCGCTCCTGGCCTGGTTCTGATGTCGAGGTCGCGAGGACTGACGGTCAAGTCGATCCCACCATCCCACCAAGGCCGCTCGACTCCCCTGGGGCGCGCGTGCCACCCAGGCCCCAGGATTGCAGCCATGCGTTTATCTACGGATTAGTACGACCCTAACGGTCGGTTGCCCTGATATGAGGGAAAACTGGTAAATCTCGTCCCAGCCCCGTTGGGACGGGGGCGGACCGTGGACTCCCTCCGCGAACCCCCATGACCGGGCGGTATCCTGCGGGAGTCGGGCACGTTAACGGCTTGCGGGCACGGCCGGCCGGGGCGGGGCGGACGGGGATCTGCTGGCTGACCAGGGCTGGCCAGCGAACGGCATGGCTGGCCCCCGCGACCAAGGAGCGTCGCTACGTGAGTGTGAGCCGTCCGGCCGCCGTGGTTGTCCTCGCGGCAGGCGAAGGCACGCGGATGAAGTCCGCGACGCCGAAAGTCCTGCACATGATCTGCGGTCGGCCCCTTCTTGACCACGTGCTGACCGCGGCCCGCGAGGTGGGCCCCGCGGAACTCATCGTGGTGGTGGGTCACGGGCGGGACCAGGTCACCAGCTACCTCAGCGAGCACGCGCCCGAAGTACGTGTGGTGGTCCAGGACCGTCAGGGGGGTACCGGGCACGCGGTCCGCTCCGTGATCGAGTCGGTGGGCCTGGGCCAGGGCACAGTGGTGGTGACCTACGGCGACACCCCCCTGCTGCGGGGCCAGACTCTCGTGTCACTGGTCGCTGCCCACGAGGGCGACCAGGTGGCCGCCACGGCCCTGACCGCGGTGATGGCCGACCCCACCGGGCTCGGCAGGATCATCCGCGACGGTGACGGCAGGTTCGCCGAGGTCGTGGAGGAGGCCGACGCGACCCCCGAGCAGCGGGCCATCACCGAGGTCAACTCCGGTATCTACGCCTTCGAGGCCGCCCTGCTGGCCGACGCGGTCAAGCGGGTCGGGACCGCCAATGCCAAGGGTGAGGAATATCTCACTGACGTCCTTGGCATCCTCCGCGCCGATGGCTACCGGGTGGCCACCGTCGTGGTGCCCGATGTCATGGAGTCGCAGGGAGTGAACGACCGGGTCCAGCTGGCGCGGGCACGCACTGCCATGAACACGCGGCTACTGGAAGGGTGGATGCGCGCCGGGGTCACGGTCACCGACCCGCAGTCCACCTCCATCGACGCGGGGGTGGTGCTCGCGCCCGACGTCGTCATCGCGCCAGCCACCCAGCTGGAAGGCACGACCGTGGTCGAGCCCGGGGCCAGCGTCGGCCCGGGCTGCCTGCTGAGGGACACTACGGTCGGCCGCGGGGCAACCGTCACTCACGCGGTGTGTGAGGAGGCCGTCATCGGGCCGCGCGCGGTCGTCGGCCCGTTCGTCCATCTGGCTCCAGGCACCCACGTACCACCAGGCACCGTGCTGCGCCCGGGCGGGCAACCCCACCCTGGCAGCCCCCCGGGCCTGGCGCACCCCCCCGACAGCGGGCCGTGAGAAAGGAACCAGATCAGGCATGACGGGCATCACCGCGAGCAGCCGGAAGACGCTCATGCTGCTGTCCGGCCGGGCTCACCCGGAACTGACGCAGGAAATCGCTGACCACCTCGGCATCGAACCGACCCCGGCCCGGGTCTCTGACTTCGCCAACGGCGAGATATTCGTCCGCTTCCTCGAATCGGTCCGAGGGTGCGACGCGTTCGTGCTGCAGAGCCACACGGCACCGATCAACCAGTGGATCATGGAACAGCTGATCATGGTCGACGCGCTGAAGCGGGCGTCGGCCAAGCGGATCACCGTGGTTGCCCCGTTCTTTGGCTATGCCCGGCAGGACAAGAAGAGCGCTGGCCGCGAACCGATCTCGGCCCGGCTGATGGCCGACCTGTTCCTGGCCGCGGGCGCGGACCGGATCATGGCCGTGGACCTGCACACCTCCCAGATCCAGGGCTTCTTCGACGGGCCCGTGGACCACCTGTTCGCGCTCCCGATCCTGGCCTCCTACCTGGAGGCGAAACTGGACCTCTCCCAGGTCACCGTGGTCGCGCCGGACGCAGGACGGGTCAGGGTCTGCGAGCGGTGGACCGACCGGCTGGGCAGCCCGCTGGCCATCATCCACAAGCGGCGTGACCCGGACGTCGCGCACCAGGTCGTGGTCAACGAGGTCGTAGGCCAGGTGAAGGGCCGGACCTGTGTCGTGGTGGACGACATGATCGACACTGGCGGGACCATCCGCAAGACATCCGAGGCCCTGTTCGAGCAGGGCGCCGCCCAGGTGATCGTCACCGCCACCCACGGCGTGCTGTCGGGCACCGCCGTCGACGCCCTGAAGAACTCCCAGATCAGCGAGATCGTCGTGACCAACACGCTGCCGATCCCCGCCGAGAAGCGCATCGACAAGCTGACCGTGCTCTCGATCGCCCCGCTGATCGCCCGTGCCATCCAGGAGGTCTTCAGCGACGGCTCGGTGACCAGCCTGTTCGAGGGCCAGACTTGACCGTGACCCACCAGTGGTTCCAGCCTTATGGTGGGGCCATGGCCGGTTGGTGTTCGAAGCTCTTACACCCTGGTGGCCGAAGGTTGCGCGGTGACCGCCACCTCCGCCCCGGCAAGCGCAGAGGCAGCGGCCACCAGCTCCCACGAAGCCCCATCACTGCAGCATCGGGGCGGGTGAGTGTCCCCTCACCGGGCACATTCACTGAGCCTCGGCTCGGAGTCACTGCGGACCACGCCCCCGCGATGGGGTCCGCCGATGTTCCGGCCTCCACTCCCCGGTTCCTTGGTGAGGAACTTGTCCCTGGAGTTTCTGGCTTCGTG
Source organism: Streptosporangiaceae bacterium (assembly GCA_035946955.1). Classification (GTDB taxonomy): domain Bacteria; phylum Actinomycetota; class Actinomycetes; order Streptosporangiales; family Streptosporangiaceae; genus DASYYE01. The sequence continues at coordinate 12,955 of DASYYE010000021.1, forward strand.
GCTGAATGTGAGTTTGGTCGCCCCCCGTTGAGCCACGATTAAGCCGTGATTGAGCAGTCGGGTCAGCTGCTCTTCCGCATCCTGGGGCCGCTGGAGGCCTGGGACGGGCGGGAGTGGGTGCAGATCCGTCCCCCCAAGTGGCGCGCGCTGCTGGCGGCGCTGCTGCTGCATGCCGGCCAGCAGGTGCCGACCGACCGGCTCATCTCGGAGATCTGGGATGAGTCCCCGCCAGCGACCGCGAACAACCTCATCAGCGTCTACGTGCACCACCTGCGGCGGCTCATCGGAGATGAGGACGGCGCGGTGCTGGTCACCAGGTCACCCGGGTACCAGGTCGTCCTGCGGTCAGGAGAACTGGACGCGGACCGGTTCACCCGGCTGGTGACCCAGGGCCGCGAGGTGCTGGGTGCCCGCGACCCGGCCGCGGCCGCGGCCCTGCTCACCCAGGCACTGGATCTGTGGCGTGGCCGGGCACTGGCGGACGTGTCGGCCACCCCGCTGGTCAGCGCCGAAGCAGACCGGCTGGAAGAGTCGCGCGTCGCCGCCGTTGCCCTGCGCGTCGAGGCCGACCTGGCCTGCGGCCGTCATGCCCAGGTGATCCCCGAACTGCGCCGGATGCTCGCCGACGACCCGCTACGCGAAGAGCTGTGGGAACTGCTGATGCGTGCCCTGGCCCGCGCCGGGCGCCAGGCCGCCGCGCTGGAGGCCTATGACCAGGCCCGCCATGTCATCGCCGAGGAGCTGGGCGTCGACCCCGGCGCGCCACTCCAGCAGCTCTACCAGCAGATACTGAACTCCGACCCGGCCATCACAGCCCCACCGCCAACAGAGACCCCTGCCGAGGCCCCGGTGGGAGTGCCCGTGTCACTGGCTGAGCGTGTGCCGCCGCCAGCACAACTGCCAGCGGACATCACCGACTTCACCGGGCGGGCCGGCCATGTGGAGACCTTGTGCAGACTGCTGGCGCCTGCACCGGAACAGAGCGGTCCCGGCGAGGGCGCCAGCCCGGGGGCGGTCCGGGTGGTGCTCGTCGTGGGGTCGGGCGGCCTGGGCAAGACCACCCTCGCGGTGCACGCGGCGCACCTGGTGGCGGCGGAGTTCCCCGACGGCCAGCTGTTCGCGCACCTCGCAGGCGCCACCCACCCGGTGGGGCCAGGTGAGGTGCTCGCCAGGTTCCTGCGTGACCTGGGCGTGGAGCCAACCCGGATCCCGGTCGGTGAGGAGGAACGGGCAGCGGCGTTCCGGACCAGGCTCGCTGGCAAGCGGGTGCTGATCGTGCTCGACGACGCCCGTGACGCTGCCCAGGTGGCCCCGCTGCTGCCGGGCAGTGCCTCGTGCGCGGTGCTGGTCACCGGCCGGGGGCACCTCCCGGACATCGCCAGCGTGCGGACCCTGGACCTGGACGTGCTGCCGCCCACCGAGGCCGCCGCCCTGTTCGCGCGCATCGCCGGGGCCGACCGGGTGGCGGCCGAACCGCAGGCAGCCACCCAGGTGCTGACCCGCTGCGCCGGGCTCCCACTGGCACTGCGCATCGCCGGGGCCCGGCTGGCCACCCGGGCCGGGTGGAGTGTGGCCACACTGGCCGCCCGGCTCGCCGACGAACGTCGCAGGCTGGATGAACTGCGGGCCGGGAACCTGGCGGTGCGGGCGTGTTTCGAGGTCAGCTACGCCAGCCTCCCGTCAGCGCCCGCCGGCGGGGAAGACCCGGCCCGGGTGTTCCGCCTGCTGGGAGTCTGGTCTGGCCCACCGCTCAGCCTGGCCGCTGCCGCCGCCCTGCTCGGCCGCCCGCAGGAGAGCGTGGCCGATGCACTGGAAGTGCTCGTTGACGCGCACCTGCTGGAGTCCCCGGAGCCGGACCGGTACCGGTTCCACGACCTGCTGCGGGTCTTCGCTTCGGACCGGGCGCGGACCCAGGAAACCCCGGACGCCTGCCAGCAGGCCGCCGCGCGGCTGCTCAACTGGTACCTGCACACGACCGAGTCGGCGGCCCGCATCATCTCACCCCAGCACATGCGGGTCCCGGTGGGCGAAGCCGCCGCTGGCGTGGTCCCCCTGACACACACCTCGCTGGCACAGGCGATCGACTGGTGCGAGACCGAGCGGCCAGCCATCGTGGCCGCGACACGGCTGGCGGTGACGTCAGGTGTGCTGGAGACCGCGTGGAAGCTCCCGGCCGCGGCCATGAGCTTCTACTACCGGCGCAGTCACTGGGCCGACTGGGTCACCACCCACGAGATGGGCCTGGAGGCCTCCCGCGCACTCGGCGACCGCTGTGCCGAAGTCTGGATGCTCAACAACCTCGGCATGGCCTATGGCGAGCGCCGCCAAGAGCGGACCGTCCGCTGTTTCGAGCAGGCGCTGGCCATCAGCCGCGAGACCGGAGACGCACGCGGGGAGAGCCGGTCAGCGAACAACCTCGCCAACGCCTACCTCGAGTTCCGCCAGTACGAGCAGGCGCTGGAAGCGGCCCAGCAGTCACTCGACATCCAGCGGCGCGGCGGATTCACCTACGTGGAGGGGGTGGCGCTCGGCATCCTGGGTGAGACGTGCTGCCTGCTCGGGCGTTTCGCTGAGGCGGTGGAGCACTCACGCGAGGCACTCGTCATCTTCCGGAGCCTCGGCTCCCGGGACGCGGAAGCTGACTCCCTCGGCGACCTGGGCCAGGCCCTGCTCGGGCTGGGTCAGGTTGAAGAAGCCATAGAGACGCTGCGCGAGTCCCTGGACATCCGGCGGGAGATCGAGGACAGGCATGGGCAGGCGGCCACGCTGTGCCGGCTTGCCCAAGCGCAGGAGCGCGCCGGTGACTGTGCGCAAGCACGCCAGATGCTCATTGAGGCATTGCAGGTGTTCGAGGAACTCGGGGATGACGTCCAAGCGGCTGAGGTCCGCTTCCGCCTTGCCGAGATGGACAGCGAAGTGGGCTCACCCAGCCTGAATAACCATTAAGTACCGATCTTCAGAATTCGCTAGGATTCTGGCTGTCCGCAGCACCATTTCCGATATGACTTCTGGGGATATCGGGGGAAGGGACAACCATGGGGACAGAAGAGACGGCTGTGAGACCACCAGAGCCGGAGGAAGCAGAGGTCCAGCCTGACGCCAAGGCCGAATCGGCAGAGCCGGCGACCGATGGCATGTGGACGGGGCCCAAGCCGACAGGTCCGAAGCCCGACGGCCCGGCGGGCCCGTCGCCCGACGGCATGTGGACTGGCTGACAGCCCCAGGGAATCCGTGGCGTCTTCTCTGGCGACGGCTTGCCCTGTCAGGCACTACGTCGCCAGAGGGGCACCAGTAGTCCGTCTAGCTGTGCTGGTTGCGCGGCGGCACGGCGGGCCTGGCGATGGTGGGTGTGCCGCGCCGTGCCGCCGCGCGGTCTATGGGGTGCTGGTGCGCCAGCTGATCCGTTTCAATGCGGCATGCGGCCAGCCTGGGGTGGTAGGGGCGTCACTCATCGGCGGCGACATCCCGCGGGACCGGATTGGCTGAGTAGTCGTCTCTGATCAACTGGTGGACCTCCGCGGCCGTCCCGGCCGACACCTCTGCCCCGGTGTCGCGCCGCGTCGCACGGAACGCACCCTCGGCCCAGGTGATCTTGTACGCCTCACCCCAGTGCCAGCGGAGGTTCTCGATCTGCTGCCCGCGCACGCGGGCCTGGTGTTCCTGCAGTGGCCCGCCCGTGTGGGGTTCCTGCTCCTCCAGTCGGTCCATGTGGCTCATCCTACATAGCTCAGCGGAGCATTGCCTAGCTATCTAAGAGAATGTGCAGGTCAGCGATGATCTAGCGTGATGCCATGAGCGAGCGCCCGGTGATCGACACTTCAGGGCCAGAGCTTGTCTACATGCAGGTGGCCAACCACATCGCCGGCCGCATCGAGTCCGGGGAACTGGCCCCTGGCGCCCGCCTGCCGGCCGAGCGAGACCTCGCCCAGTTCTATGGTGTTGCCTACGACACCGTCCGGCGGGCCACCGAGGAACTCCGCAAACGGGGCCTGATCGTCACGGTGCACGGCCGGGGCACGTTCGTGGCCCAGCGTCTGCACGGCTGAAACTCGCCGCACCCGCCGCGTGGGGCTGCCGCTATGCGGACTTCCTGGCGTGGCGCAGGTGCGCTCTCCGCCGCATCCGCACCCGGATCAGGATCCATGTGGCCCTGACGCCATCGCCCCAGGTGAGCTTCTTGCCCTCTTCCCGGCTGCGGGCGCGGTAGCTGATTGGCACCTCGTAGGGCCGCGCCCCCCGGGCCAGCAGCAGTGCCGTGATCTCCGTGTCGAGGCCGAACCGGTTCTGGGTGACGGGCAGGTCGCGGAACAACGCGGTCGGCATCATCTTGAGGCAGGTGTGCAGGTCGCTGATCCAGGTGTTGAACAGGGCGTTGGCGGTGAACGTGTTCACCTTGTTGCCGATCACGAACCAGAACGAGTGCGCGGTGGAGGCCCCGAACGACCGCACCCCGTACACCACCTCAGCGTCGCCCCGCTGCACCGGAGCGAGCAGCCCGAGGATGTCCTCGGGCGAATACTCCAGGTCGGCGTCGAAGACGAGCAGGTAGTCACCCGTGGCAAGCGATGCGGCCGTGCGCACCGCTGCCCCCTTGCCCCGGTTGACCGGGTGCTCCGTGACGTTCACCCGCGGGTCGTCGATGCTGGCCAGCACCTCCCGCGTGTTGTCCTGGCTGCCGTCGTTGACGACGATCAGTTCCACCTCACACGGATAGTGGACATCCAGGATCCGCTTGATGGCAGTGCGCAGGGTGGCCGCCTCGTTGTAGGCGGGCATGAGGATGGACAGCTTCATCCTTGATCCACATCAGGCTGGGCGAGGGCAATAGGCGAGTCTAGTGGCGGTCTCGGCGTGCCGATGTTGAATAGGGCTGGATTGCTGCGGCCCAGCCCTGGAATGCCGATGCGCACGACCGGCCAGGTGCGAGACGGTGCCGGCTAGACTCTTTCCCAGCCACGCGCCGTGTATGCCTCCACGCATGCACGCCCTGGCGGTAGCCGGTGCCGCGATCCGCGGCCGATGGCACCGCTGCGGTGGACCGACGCTCGCCCTGTGAAGGAGCATCACCGTGCCCGAGGTTCGCATCGCCGCTGAGCCACGCACCGAATTCGGCAAGGGGGCCGCCCGCCGGGCACGGCGCGACGGCAAGGTGCCAGGCGTGCTCTATGGGCACGGCACCGACACCCGCCACGTCAACCTGCCCGGCCACGAGCTCATGCGGGTGCTCAGGACCGCCAATGTGCTCATCCGCCTCGACGGCCTGCCCGGTGGCAGCCAGCTCACCCTGCCCAAGGCCGTCCAGCGCAACGCCCTCAGGGGCACCTTGGAGCACGTCGACCTGGTCCTGGTCCGCAGCGGCGAGCAGGTCACCGTCGACGTGCCGGTCCAGGTGACCGGAGAGGCAGCCCCAGGCGGCCTGCTCGACCAGCAACTGGTCCAGATCTCGGTCGAGGCGGAGGCCACGCATATCCCGCAGGCGATCGAGGTGGACGTGACCGGCATGGAGATCGGCGCGTCCGTGCACGCGGGCGACCTCAACATGCCGCTTGGTGTCACGCTGGCCGCAGAGGCGGACGCCTTGGTCCTGCACATTCTCGCCGCGCCCACCGCGGAGCAGATCGATGCCGCGACCGGCGGTGCGCCAGAAGAAGTGCCATCGGCACCAGAAGCCGCGCCACCCCCAGCCGCCGAGTAATCAGCCGCGGGCCAGGGCCTGCTGGCCGGGGTGTGCGGTGGCCAGGACGCGTGGGGGTGAGGGCCTGCTGGCCCGCCTCCTTGGGATGGGTGGCTCTGCGGTGGCTGAGGACCGCTGGCTGATCGCCGGCCTGGGCAACCCCGGTGCCGACTATGCGGGTCACCGGCACAACGCGGGCTTCATGGTGGCCGACATCCTCGCGGACCGGGCGGGTGCGGGGTTCCGCTCGACCCGGTTCCGCGCGGTCGCGGCGCAGGGGCGGCTGGCTGGCGCACCGGTGACCATCGCCAAGCCGCTGACGTACATGAACGAGTCAGGCGTGGCCGTGCGTGGCCTCAGCGGCTACCAGAGAGTGCCACCCGAGCGCATCGTGGTGGTCCACGACGAACTCGACCTCCCGTTCGGGACGGTGCGGCTCAAGCTCGGCGGGGGCGACAACGGGCACAACGGCCTGCGCTCGGTGACCGCACACCTCGGTACCCGCGATTACCACCGGGTGCGGATCGGGATCGGCCGCCCCGGCGGGCGAATGGACCCAGCCGCCTACGTGCTGCACGACTTCACCCCGGCCCAGCGCAAGGAACTGCCGGACCTGCTGGACCGGGCCGCGGACGCGGTAGGAGTCCTGCTTGAGTCCGGTCTGGCCGCCGCCCAGAACCAGTTCCACCAGGAGTCCCCCACCTCACAGAACACGAGGTAGTGGGAGTGCGGTGCCAGCGGGGCGCAGGCATCCCCTAGCCTTGTGCCCGGCCGCCTGGTAGGGCGGCCATTCGCTGGCGTTGGGGATGGAGCCCACCCATGACATCCGATGACCACCAACTGGCCGCCGAACTCGCAGAGGCAGCCGGAGACCGCCTGCTCGACCTGCGCCGCGGCGGCGGCGACCCCGCCGAGCTCAGGAAGGCAGGTGACCGGCTCTCCCACGAGTTCCTGATGGCCGAACTCGCCGCGCACCGGCCGGACGATGCCGTCCTGTCCGAGGAAGGCGTCGACAACCCGGTCCGGCTCTCCGCTGCGCGGGTGTGGATCGTGGATCCCTTGGACGGCACGCGGGAGTTCGGTGAGGAAGGCCGCACGGACTGGGCGGTCCACGTGGCGCTGTGGGAGGCAGGCCCGGCAGGCGAGGAGGGCCGGCTGACCGCGGGTTCCGTGGCCCTGCCCGCCCAGGGGCTCGTGCTGAGCACTGTCAAGCCGCCGCAGGCGGCAGGCGCCGCAGGCGATGGGCGGCCGCTGCGCGTCGTGGTGAGCCGGACCCGGCCCCCGGCGTTCCTGGAGCGCATGAGCGAGCTGATGGACATCACGCTGGTCCCGATGGGCTCCGCTGGCGCCAAGGCCTGCGAGGTCATCAAGGGCGAGGCGGACGCCTACATCCACGGTGGGGGTCAGTACGAATGGGACTCCGCTGCACCCGTCGCGGTGGCACAGGCCGCTGGCCTGCATGCATCCCGGATCGACGGGTCCGGGCTCCGGTACAATCAGCACAATCCGGTCCTGCCAGATATCCTCATCTGCACAGCGCCGCTCGCGGGGCTGCTGGTAGATGCGATCAGCGCAGCCGGGAGGCCCGGGGGCCAGTAGGGCCTGCCGATGACCTGCGTGACACCTGCCCGCCATGACGTACAACCCGGAGCCCGGCCCATGACCGCAGCAGTACGCAACGACTATTCGCTGTCCCAGCTCGACGTACTTGAAGCCGAGTCCATCCACATCATGCGGGAGGTCGCGGCCGAATTCGAGCGCCCCGGGCTGCTGTTCTCCGGTGGCAAGGACTCGATCGTCATGCTGGCCTTGGCCGAGCGAGCGTTCTGGCCTGCCCGCATCCCCTTCCCGGTCATGCACGTGGACACCGGCCACAACTTCCCGGAGGTGCTCGAGTTCCGGGACCGCCGGGTCGCCGAGGCGGGCGTGCAGCTGATCGTGTCCTCTGTGCAGGAGGCCATCGACGCGGGCAAGGTGGCCGAGGAGACCGGCCGGTGGGCCAGCCGTAACCGCCTGCAGACCACCGCCCTGCTCGATGGCATCGAAAAGCACCAGTTCGACGCGGTGTTCGGCGGGGCGCGCCGGGACGAGGAAAAGGCCAGGGCCAAGGAGCGGGTGTTCTCCTTCCGTGACGAGTTCGGCCAGTGGGATCCCAAGAACCAGCGGCCCGAGCTGTGGAGCATCTACAACACCCGGATCCACCGCGGCGAGCACATCAGGGTCTTCCCGCTGTCCAACTGGACCGAGCTGGACGTTTGGCAGTACATCGAGCGGGAGAACCTGGAGATCCCGTCCATCTACTACTCGCACACGCGCCGCGTGTTCGAGCGCGACGGCATCCTCCTCGCTGACAGCCCCTACATGGTGCGGGGAGACGACGAGCCGGTGTTCGAGGCCACCGTCCGCTACCGGACCGTGGGTGACATGACCTGCACGGGGGCTGTCGAGTCCACCGCCGTCACCATCCCCGAAGTCATCGCCGAGATCGCGGCGACGCGGATCACCGAACGCGGGCAGACGCGCGCGGACGACAGGACCAGCGAGGCAGCCATGGAAGACCGGAAGAGGGAGGGGTACTTCTAATGGCCAGCGAAGGCGCCAGCACCGGTTCCGCCGTCCACGCGATGGGCGGGCGGGCCACCGACATCCTGCGGTTCGCCACGGCGGGCTCAGTGGACGACGGCAAGAGCACGCTGATCGGGCGGCTGCTGTACGACTCCAAGGCCATCTTCGAGGACCAGCTCGCGGCGGTGGAGAAGACCAGCCGCGCCCGTGGCGAGGAATACGCCAACCTGGCCCTGCTGACCGACGGCCTCCGGGCGGAGCGCGAGCAGGGGATCACGATCGACGTCGCCTACCGGTACTTCGCGACGCCCCGGCGGAAGTTCATCATCGCCGACACCCCAGGCCACGTGCAGTACACCCGCAACATGGTCACCGGTGCCTCAACCGCCGACCTGGCCATCGTGCTGGTGGACGCGCGCAATGGGCTGACCGAGCAGAGCAGGCGGCACGCGTTCCTGACCACCCTGCTGCGGGTGCCGCACCTGGTGCTGGCCGTCAATAAGATGGACCTGGTCGACTACGACCAGGACAGGTTCGAGGCCATCTGCGAGGAGTTCACGTCGTTCGCGACCAAGCTGGACATCCACGACCTGACGTTCGTGCCGATCTCCGCGCTGCACGGCGACAACGTGGTCGAGCGCTCGGCGAACATGACCTGGTATGACGGCCCGTCTCTGCTCCACCACCTGGAGCACGTGCACATCGCCTCCGACCGGAACCTGATCGACGTCCGGTTCCCGGTCCAGTACGTCATCCGCCCGCACAAGGCGACCAACCCTGAGCTGCACGACTACCGCGGCTACGCGGGCCAGGTGGCCGGCGGGGTGCTCAAGCCGGGCGACGAGGTCATGCACCTGCCGTCGGGCTTCACGACGACCATCAAGCAGATCGACACCGCGCGCGGGCCGGTCACCGAGGCGTTCCCGCCCATGTCGGTAACCCTGGTGCTCAACGACGACATCGACATCTCGCGGGGCGACATGATCTGCCGTCCACACAACCAGCCGCAGGCCACCCAGGATGTGGACGCGATGGTCTGCTGGATGTCGGAGGCCAGGAGCCTGTCCCCCCGGGACCGGCTGATCGTCAAGCACACCACCCGCACGGCCAAGGCGATCGTCCGCGACCTCCACTACCGGCTGGACGTCAACACCCTGCACCGGCACGACGACGGCGAGAAGCTGGGCCTGAACGAGATCGGCCGGATCAGCCTGCGGCTGACCCAGCCACTGTTCTGCGACCCGTACGCGCGAAACCGCGAGACCGGCGGCTTGATCCTGATCGATGAGGCGACCGGCGCCACAGTGGGCGCGGGCATGATCGTCGAGAGCCGCTGACCCGCTGCTTTGCCCAAACCGATCGTTCCCCGAGGCCTCGTGTATGCCAGGGTGAGTGCGTGACCCGCGCCCGCCTTGACAAGCGTCCCGCTGACGTGTCGGCGATGTTCGATGCCGTCGCGCCCCGCTACGACCTGCTGAACGACGTCCTGTCACTCGGGCAGGACCATTGGTGGCGCCGCGTCGTCGCCCGCACGGTCGCCGCCGCCCCTGGTGAGCGGATCCTCGACCTCGCGGCCGGGACCGGCACGTCCTCGCGGTCGTTCACCGCATCCGGGGCGTCCTGCGTGGCCTGTGACTTCTCACTCGGCATGTTGCAGGTGGGCGCACGGCGGCCCCAGCCGGGCGCGCTGCGGTTCGTCGCAGGTGACGCACTGCGGCTCCCATTCCGCGACGAGAGCTTCGACGCGGTCACGATCTCGTTCGGGCTGCGCAATGTCGCCGACCCCAAGGCGGCCCTGCAGGAGATGTGCCGGGTCACCCGGCCAGGTGGCCGGCTCGTCATCTGCGAGTTCGGCCACTTGCGCTCCCCCCGGCTCGACGCCTTCTACGGCCGCTACCTGGCCACCATGCTGCCCGCCGTGGCGCGTCGGCTCTCGTCCGCAGGGGACGCGTATGAGTACCTGGCCGAGTCCATCCGGGACTGGCCGCGTGAGGCGGAACTGGGCCGCTGGATCTCCGGGGCCGGCTGGACCGCGGTCCGCTGGCGTGCCCTGACCTTTGGCGTCGTAGCCCTCCACGCCGCCCGCCGCCCCACCTGACCTCCGGTGCCGTGGCCCTCCACGCGCCCGCCGTCCCGCCTGACCTCGCTGGGTGATCGATGGCGTGCCATGGACGAAAGGGTGGCCCGCAGCAGAACCCACAACCCTGTCCATCAAGATCGATGTGCGCTTACGGACAAAGAACGTCCCACGCCAAGAGCCACAACGATCATCACAGTGATCGATGTGTGCAAACGGACAAAAGATCGTCCCATAACAAAAGCGACAATCCCGGGCCCGCTGACCAGGGCCGACGCCTGGTGATCGAGTGGACGGCGCAGCTCTAGCCACAGCCGCCCACCAGCAGGAAGGAGCAACAGCCGATCCCCAGGGTAGCCCAAGGCACACCGTCCGGCCCACGTCCCAACCTGGCGTGGGCACGGACCCCCGCGTTAGCCCACCAACCACGCCCCGGCCGCCCGCCCCCCAAGGTCGGCCTGCGGCCGACAGCTTCCCTTAGTGGCGTCACTGTCTTACCCAGCACTGCTCCGACCGCCCTCGTCCAGACGACACTCAATTCAGCAAGCGTGTCGCTCACCCTTGGCTGACCCGGGGGCCTGCTACAACCAGACTCGTGAACGAATACAGGATCAACCCGGGGGTATCGACCCGGACGATCCAGCTCACCACAGGCGAGAGAGTGCGGTTCGCGCTCAAAGCGCTCGACAGCGCAGTGCAGCAAGCAGGCTCACGTTTCGTCCCCATCGGCACAGAGCACCTCCCCTACCTCCCGCCCCGGGCACGCGTGACACGGGCCGAAGTCATCACCGCCCCTGACGGCGAGTCTGACCTCGTGATGTACGGCCAAGACCTCCGGTTCAGCCGTGCCGCAGAAATGTCCCTTGTACCGCCAAGCACATACGCACCCGTGCCAACAGAGCCCCTGCCAGGCGTCACAGTCGCTGCCGAACCCCGCAACTACCCCGCCGATGTATGGCCGGACATCGTTGCGGACGCGCCGCTACCCGTCGAGGAGCAGGCGGCGTGGGCAGGCCTCCCACCGCTGATCTGGACGATCGACATTCCTATCGCGTGGGGTGCTGTCAAGTTCGCAGGTGCGTTCTTCTCCCGCCTGGGCGAGGAGGCAGCAGATGGCCTCCTCGCCTGGATCAATCGCGCCCTGCGATCCACGAAACACCCTGAGCGCGAAGCTCTCATCCAGATTCGCTTCTACTTCAAAGACGGCGGCCCAGCCGTCCTCGGCTTCGCCCCGGTAGACGCACACTCAGATGCCTCCGTCGACGGCCTGCGGGCAGCCTTCGACGCCGCAGGACTTCTGGCAGAGTTCGCTGGCTCGGTCGCCGCAGGCCAGCAGCCCGCACAACTCAGGCAATGCGCCTTCCAATGGGATGCCGACCAGTGGCGACTCGCCTGGTGGGCCACCGACGACGACGTTTTCATCACCTCCTGGTTCAACACCAACTGCCCAGACCCCCAGCGCTTCCTCGGAAGCCCACTCATGGAACCCGAAACCGATGGGGAAGCCAGCCTCTCACCCCCCAACACCGAGACCCAGCCAGACAGCAGCTAAAGGCCGCAGGCGCCGCTTGGGGCCGTGCGCTAGAGGTGGCCCAGGACCAGGTATTGGGCAGGTAGCCTTAGGTCCGGCTGACGGAACTGCGGCCCACGATCGAGCTTGTACGAGGTGGTCAAGTGTTCGAGGTTGGTGACTCTGGAGCGACTGATAACCAGGACTCTGAGTCTGGAACCGTGACCATCGCAACGGCCGCACTAGGCACTGAAGTCGAGTCGATGCTCCGCACCATGGGGCCAGAACTCGACGCTCACGAGTTGCTGGTGCTGCCTCCGTACGAACGGGAAGGCCGCAGTTACTACGGTGACGGCGATCTGGATGCCCTGCGCTTGGCTCGTGAGCTTGGAATAAGCGCCGCCTTTCTGCATAGTCCTGAGGATCGGGAATATCTTCAGGAGTACTCAGCAGGGTTTGTCGTAGAGTTCGCTGTAAGTGTGGGCGAAGGCGTTACCGCTATCTCAATAGGATTTCTTGCCAAGTATGTCCTTGCTCGCGCTCGGCAGGCTCTACATAAAGGCCTACACGCCGGTCCGGAGAAAGAGATCCCACTCAAGCTTACCGTTGCTACGGTTCGCCGGGAGAAGAACGGTTCGGTGAAGATAAAAGGGTTGAAGGTTGAAGGGCCAGCCGGAGATGTCGCTGGAGCCCTACACGGACTGCTCGATACCAAACTCTCTGCTCTGGAAGGCCCGTCGCCCGTAGCACTGGATGGGAGGGATGGGGAAAACTCAACTAAGTAGAACGAAAACAGTTGGAGCAGAAGGTAGTCGTGCCAACATACCGCAAGTCTTCACAAGGACTTGCGATCAAGGGCAGGGTGCTCCGGTGGGGAGTTATGCCGCCCGCAGCTGGCCCAGCACGGACACGGTGGTGCGTGGATCATGGGCTAGAGTCACTGACGGATGCCACGAGGAATTATGGCATTGCCCTAAGAGAAATCATGGTTCACCTTCCGGGTGGGCCAAGTGACCTACCACCTCCATACCCGCTGCATCTGGTACATACAGAAGAACTAGCTCTCAAAGTTGGGCGACGCAGAGTAACTGCCTGGTTCAAGCTCCATAATAGGTTGGACAGGCTGGATAGAGATACTCGTCGAAAGGGGGGCGTCCTGCTTGATGCTAGATGGCATCTAGCAGAGAAAATGAGTTACGCCTCGCTCCAGTCGGCTGCTGACGCCTTCAACTGGCTCGATGATGCATGCCTCGACTTGGGCTCAGAGGTTCTCGTAGATGTGAGCAGCTTCGTAAACCGTCCAGTAACTCCGCGACCAGTTGATGAGCTTGTAGATGCGGCGCATGCGACCGCACATGCCGCCGGTGAACTGTTTGGGGGTCTCTTCGGCTGCAAGATGGTTTACGAGGATGGCCGATGGTTTGACCAATGCATCGTTGGCTTGTTGCATCTACGATTTGGTAATAGTGCCGGATTGCGGATCCGTTTTCGATGCACTATCTGTGAAACGGATCCCGCTGATTGCGAGCATGAACTAGGTAAGTCTTATACCATCTATGCCGCTAGAACGGTAGATGGCGAATGCACAGTCTGCCAAGAGAGAGACTGTTCCGAGCATGTGCCCGGCAGCCCTTATAGCGTAATTGCTAAGGCCAACCCTGCTGACCCTCGACTACGTGAAGTATCGCTTACCCCTCGCCCGCGCGATCCACTTACGCGCATCACTAGCCGTTCCATCGACAATAAACACCTACTGAAGAACCTGGGGCGGATTCCTGAGCAAGGTGAGGTCGTGCTTGACCACGCATGTATGTACCCATGCACAGGATTTAGAAGAATGAAGGACACCGAGGGCTGAGCAATTGTAGAATGGCCGATCTGGCGACCGACTGATTCTCCTGGGTAGTCACGCCCGAGTTGATCACCGTTTCGTAGCGCAGCTAATATGAGAGACGAACTCGTCTCAAGGGATCATACCGTGATGCCGAAGTGATGCAGAATGGCAAGAATGACACTCGACGGGCCGCCGGTCGTGGCGAACAGGATCGCGCACAGCCGCACTGTCCTCGGTGTGCTGTCGATCGCATACCGGATGGTCGCCCACCAGTTGGACAGAGGTTGATCGGCGCGCTGTCGAGCAGGTACACCCAAGGTGGGCACCTCCTCCCGGTCCTACCGGTCGCCCTACTTCAGCAGGAACGAGCCGAGGGTCTGCTCGTAACGGTCGGCGTGAAGGGTGTAGTCGCACATCTGACGCAGCCACTCCACCGCCGCCTCACTCGGTGGCGAGCCACCGTCGTCCGCAACGGCCCAGCCCATGAAGAACGCAGACTGTTGAGTCCCGGGGATAAGTCTCAGCCCACGCAGGTCTATGAGGTCTTGGGCCTGGGCAGCCTTCAGCCAAACCCCAACCTGCGCGGGTGGCTCGGCCACTGTCACCAGTCCCAATCTCTCTGTGAGCATGCCCGCGAGGTAGCCAGGCACAGAAAGCGCCCGGGTGAACCGGTTGTGCCAGTTGGCGAGGTCGCCGGGCTTTGGCGGCTGACCGTCGGGGCCACGGGGTTGCACGTGCAGGACCAACTGGGCGAACCGTGGATCACGGCCAAAGCTTGACTTGCCTGCCTCGGGAAGAAGCAGCAGTGCGGAGGCAAGTGGGGCGACTGGATCGCCCACATCGGGTGAGTCACCCGTGAAGGCTGCTTCCAGGCTGATCCGCCCGTGACCACCCCACGGGATCCAGCGAGGAGCATCACCGATGGGGGTGACCGAGTGGATCAGTTCATCTATTTGCTTGGATCTCAGGAACTCCAGGAACCGCTGCCGCAAGTCCGAAGTGGGCACTTCAGGCCCAAGTGGCTCGCAGGCGACCAGCGCCCCCACCCGCATCGACGGTGGCGTCTCCCGCCTCGCAGCCTCGGCCATGTACCCGGGATGGTCGAAGACGCTCTCCCCGAGCCTTGTCAGCGATGGCACCTCAAAACCATCTGAGGTGACCCGCCACCGGCTCGTGCGTGCGGGTGGCACCTCAGCAGCCCCCCGCCGGTTGATGACCGCCCGCCCCTCGCTGAGCACCAGCCCCCAGCGGCCGTCGCCGTAATCGTGAGCGATGAACCGCTGTGCCACCACAGTCTTGATCCCATGGTGGGCGAGGAACCCCTGCAAAGCGACCAGGTAGGTCGAGGTGCCGGTTTGCTGGCGCACCGTGTAGGCGTCGGGGTCGTCCTTCTCAGCCGCACGAAGCGCGATGATCCGCTCACTCTCATTGAACAGCAGTTCGACATTGTCCGGCTGCCCAAGCCTCCGGAACACCGCCTGGTTCAGTGAAAGAAGGCCCCTCGCCTGCAACGTGAACATGGGCTCCTCGCGGCTCCGCGCCGCCTCACGGGAGAACTTCGCAAACTCAGGCATCCTCAGCCACTCCTCCAGCCATGCCAACCAGCAGACCACACCGTGGTAGCTAGTGCCCTAAACTCCCGAAAGCCTAGCACCCTAAGGCGCTCCCCGTAGGTCATGCCTGCACCTGATTGGCTAGCCTTCCATCAGTTAACTGGCAAGGTTACTCTAGGCCCAGGCGCTCCCTGGCGGCATCCACGCCCGAGGCGAGCACGCGAGGAATGGGAGGAGGGAAAGGCAATGGCAGATCGTAGAGCGGGACGCATCCCACATGTCCCGAGCCCAGGCGGCGGCAAGCAGCCCCGGTCCCGCAACCGCAATGGCCAGTGGCGCCCCAAGCGCAGCGACACGGGCAAGAAGCGCACCCCCAAGTCAACCGGCTTTCTTGCTCGGCTGTTCGGGTAGAGCGCGGGGCTTGAGCCGTACAGAGGGCGCACAGTGCCCGCACACTGCCGCAACGTGGCGTGTGGGTGCTGTGCGCCCCTGGCGGGGCGCCGTTTCCGTGCCTGCCTGCGCGGACTCCACCTTCGGTGGACTGCCTCTATTTCCCGACCTCATACCCACTTCGTGCGCACGAGGTCGGGAACGGCAGCAAGGCCCGCGCAGGCAGGCACGGAAACGCCGGGGGAGGAACCACCCGGGACACCCTTCCCCCCCTCCGGTCCCCAGGGTTCCCCGCTTGGTCCCTCCCCCGAACCCCCACCTCCTTCAACCCCTTCCGGGCCCACCCAGGCCACGCGCACCGCTACGCGGCGCGCCAAAGACACCTGTGGTCCATGGAACTGTCCGGCTGGTGAGGAAAACACAGCAGTACCTCAGGGGGACGGGCCTGGCGGCCCGTAGCGGGGAACCCGAGGGGGAACCACCGCCCCACAGCCCCCCGGTTCCCCCTCCGGTTCCCCGCACCCCTCCGGCTCCCCCTCCACGACCCAGCCCGAGGCCCCGCCATAAGGCGGGGCACAGCCACCGTGGCCACCGTGAGGCCCCTGGCTGGGGAGGAAGACGCGGCCACCACAGACCGAAACCGGGGCAGCGCAGCCGCCACTGTGCGGCGAGGAACCCACCCAGTGGCGCAGACTTGGGCCGACCGTGGCGCGCGATGGTGGGGTTGCGAGAGGGCTGGGGGCAGGTTCTTGGGCAGGGTTGACGTCCGCCGCAGCTATCTCCACTA
This sequence comes from Streptosporangiaceae bacterium, assembly GCA_035946955.1. Lineage (GTDB taxonomy): Bacteria > Actinomycetota > Actinomycetes > Streptosporangiales > Streptosporangiaceae > DASYYE01. Next base: position 29,345 of record DASYYE010000021.1, read on the forward strand.
TTGAGAAGCAACTATGGTCAACCTCTGAAGGAGGGTACAGTCGTGAAACTACAGTTCCTGGGGAAGACCTCCACTCCAAGCGACTCACCGACGCTGTACGCGACAGACCGTGGAACGTATGTGATCCAGGGCTGGAAGGTCACCGACACCGAAGCCCTGTCACAGATGAAGATCCCGGACCACGAGACCTGCATCGAGGTTCCTAGGGATCTTATGGGGTACCTGCCAGAGGGGGGACATGGAACCAATAACCCCTGAGCAGCGGAACGCCCTCATCGCTTCATATAAACAAGAAGCGATCCACCTTGAGATGCGTGACGTCTACGCCACCGACGTGGAGAAGGACAGGTTCCGGAAATGGCTGGCAGGGGAACCGGCCGACCCTGAAGAAGAAGCAGAATGGTGGCGGCCCTGGCTCACCATGCGGCGTCAGCACATGGACTCAGGAAAGACCATGAGACGGCTGCGGGTCGTGTCCGAGCCAGTAACCACTTACATCCGTTTCGAGTGGGCCGACGCTGAACAGCTCGTCAAAGCCGGGGAAGACGTCAGGTGGCTGCCACGGCGACGTGCCTCCGCGCTCTTGCTGCCGGGCAATGACTTCTGGCTGTTCGACGGTGCCACAGTGGCCTTTACTCACTTCTCCGGCGACGGGCACGTCACCGGCCACGAACTCACCACCGACCCCGGCATAGCCAGGCAGTGCATGGACGCCTTCGAGACTGCCTGGGCGCTTGGCATCCCGCACAGCGAGTACACACCAACCTGACTTGACCACACCAGTCCGCCAGGCGCGGGAAGCCCTGGGAGCCCGCCTCCGTGAGATCCGCAAGGACGCGAACCTCACGGCGCGGGCTCTCGCCGTTTCCACGGACTGGCACTTCACGAAGGTCTCCAAACTGGAGAACGGGGCACGCAGCCCAACCGAGGAAGACATCCGGTCCTGGTGCCAGGCGTGCGGCGCAGCGGACCAGATCCCAGACCTCATCGCCACGGTGCGCCACATCGAGGCAATGTACCTGGAATACCGCAGGCAGATGCAGGCCGGGCTCAAACACCTGCAAGAATCGTCTATCCCGCTCTACCAGCGCACATCCGTTTTCAGGGTCTACGAAACACTGGTCGTCCCAGGGCTGCTCACCACCGCCGAATACGCGGCAGCCATATTCTCCTTCTGGGCCGAGTTCATGGACCTCCCCAACGACACAGACCAGGCTGTAGCAGCGCGCATGGAACGCCAGCGCGTCCTGTACACAGGGGACCGGCGATTCCTGTTCATCATCGAAGAACAAGCGCTGCGCACCCGCGTCGGAACCCCGGAAGTCATGGCCGGGCAACTTGACCGCCTGCTAGCCATCATGTCACTCCCCAGAGTCAGCCTCGGAATCATCCCCAGCACGGCGCAACGCCACAGCCTCGCACAGGGAAGCTTCTGGATGTTCGACAACTCCCGTGTGCGCGTCGAAACCGTCTCCGCCAGCCTCACCATCACCCAGCCCAGGGAAATCGCCTTGTACGCCCGCGTCTTTGAACGCCTGCAACAATCCGCCGTCCACGCAGACGCCGCCCGCCGCCTAGTCACCAACGCCCTCAGAGACGTCACAAACGACTAACTCTGATCTTTGCCAACATCGGTCAACATCCTTGCTCCCCCCTCGCCAAGCTCCGTACCGTCACTGGCAGGAGCCTTACCCCCACGGCGCGTCAAGGAGCAGCCCAGTGCCCGAAGCAACCACAGCCACCGAGGCCGACCTCGAAGCCGAGTTCGCTGGGTGGCATGTGTGGCGCACGACCGACGCGGGCACCTGGTGGGCGGTGCGGCGTGGCCCTGGGTGGAACCGCGAACCGCGCACTCTTGCCGCTGACAGTGCTGAGGGCCTGCGGGCCGAGTTGCGTGCCGTGCACGAGGCTGCGCGAGTGGGCCGGTGAACACAGATACAGGCAGCCTGGCCGCGCTGGAGGCCCTGGCTGGTGCGCTCGGCCGTGATGAGTGGGTCGTGGTGCTGACGACCCACGGCCCAGGCCGCAGCCCGAGGCTGCACGTCACCAGCCGCAGCGTGCCTGGTGCGGGCAGCGATGTCTACGCCGAGGCAGGCTGGTACTGGTGGCCACACGCGCAGCGGATCGCCCCGGCCTGCGCCCCAGGCCAGGCAGCCGCCACCATCACTCAGGCCATCCTCAGGACCGCGCTGCCCAAGCGGATACCACCAGACCAGCCCGGCCAGACACGCCGCGTCCCATCCGACGAAGGCTTGGCCGGGCGGTGACCGAAACCCTGCACAGCAGTCATTACTCACAAGAGAAAGGTGGTTGCTAATGGGATGGGTGCGCCGGATCAGGGACTGGAGTGCATTACGGCTCGCGGCTGAGTGCCTGCTGGGTGTGGCTGCCGCTGGCGGGCTGCTCTGCACCTCGGCTGCTCCCGCTGCGGCGTCGGGTGCCAAGGCCCCAGCTTCGTGCATGACCACGCACCAGAACGTCGAAGGCGACGACAACGGCCCAGGGCAGGCGGCGTACGGCAACCAGGCCATGATCGCCACCAACAGCCAGGGCACCCTCAACGGCACGCATGCGCAAGTGTCGCGGAGCCTGTTCATCTGGTTCAGCCCCGGCAACGACGTCGAAGTCGGCTGGGCCACAGGCGGGGCACCCATGAAC
>DASYYE010000022.1:0-11275 GCA_035946955.1 Streptosporangiaceae bacterium
GGGCCATGCATGACGAGGCTATCAATCACTCACTCTGAAAGCACCTCGTAATGCGAATCGAAATGCAATTCATCAATTTAGCAACTCGCAACGATAATTCATAGTGAAAGGTTGCAGATTCAGTTCATCAGATGCTTGACTCGAATCGCAGATGACGATGCTCGAAGGGACGCTGCCGATGCCCGCCGACGCCCCAGCCGTAACCCCGCCCCCGCACCCGGTGCACGCGCTGACCACGTTCGAGCTGAAGGACTACCGCCGCCAGCTTGAGCGGGCCATCGCGTTCTTCGACCGGCAGGACCCGGTGCCCCCGGCCCGTGACCGGCTCCAGGCCACGCTCGATGAGATCCTGGCCGAGCAGGACCAGCGCGCCAAGATCGCGAGCAGCCGGTGATCCACCAGTGCCCGTGCGGCTTCGCCACCGATGACCAGCTGTGGTTCGAGTCCCACCAGGCGCGGCACATCCTCAAGCGTGACCACGACGTGGGCGGGCTGACGGCCAGCGAGCTTGAGCGTGCCCGCCGCGACCTGATGGTGAGCCTGTCCCTGGCCGTCCCGGGCTCGGCCATGCGCGTGCCCATTCTGGCCCACATCAGCGCCATTGACGCCGAGCTGGCCAGGCGGACGCAGGAGCCACCGTAGAGGCCAGCCGCTTGACCCCCCACCACGCCGACAGCAAGGCCCCGGCTCACCTGGCCGGGGCCTTCGTCGTGTCGACCGCACGCTCTAAATCGGGATCTGAGCAGGCATAACGTCGATCGCAACGGTGTTACAGTTTCAACTCAGCTGGCCAGATCCCCGGCAACCGCCCCGGGGACGGTCCGCTCAATGGAAGGTGGGGACCTCCAATGCCATCACGCACCACGACCAGCACCCTCACATGGGAAGCGCCTCCGACGGCGACCCGGAGCACCAACGGCGACCCCGACCGCTTCAAGGCCGAAGCCAACCAGCTGCGCGCTCGCCCCGGCAACTGGGCCGTCCTGACCTCGGTCGAGACGGGCTCGCAGGCCTACCGGCTAAAGAAGTCCATCAGCGAGGGCAAGCTCGCTGCCTTCGCACCCGCAGGCAGTTTCGAGGTCAGATCGGCAAAGAACGGCGACGGGATCAAGGTCTACTGCCGGTTCGTCAAGGCCGAGGCCGAGCCACAGGCCAAGTAACCCAATTCCCCTGGTGCCCCCGGTCCGATCGGCCGGGGGCATCTTCATGCCCGCCCCGGACCCGCCGGACTCCTCGACCACATCCAGCTCCCGGGCCGCCTCGCCAGCGGCCAGGGTGGTACCGCTGGCCTCAGCCCGCCGCCTGGCCCGCTGGGCCGCCTTGGCGCAGGCCTCGGAGCAATAGCGCTTGCTGCGCCGCAGCGCCTTCAGGGTGCCCCCGCATGCCGCGCACCTGGTGCGCAGCCGGCGAGGCGCCTGGCGGAAGCCCTGGGCGCGCCTGGCGCCGTCGAAGGCGATGCCGGCCAGCTCGCGCTTGGTGAACAGGTCCGGGTCGGCATAAGCCCTGGTGGCCATGCACTGATGGCAGACGCACCGGCCGCGGCCCTCGCACAGGTGATGCTGCACTTTGCGGCATGGCCGGGACGGCAGCGGCAGGTCGTAGACCTGGGCGCGCTGGACACGCCGCTGCGCGGTGCTGACGGCCACCCGACGCCTCCTGGTCACGGCCGGGATCTGCTGGACTGCTCCGGACTATCGGGACCGGAATACGAGGCCGGGACACTTAGCCCTCAGTATCGCTACGGGGTCACCGGCTGGCGGTGACCAGGCAGCCGACTCCGTTAGTCCCGGTGTAGATGAACCTCGGGTCAGACGGCCCGAGGGCCAGGAGGGCGGCAGGAATGGGAGCGGTCACCGTGAAGCTCTCGCTCGGCGGCACGTCCGGCACGGCAGTGGCGGTCACGAACGGCTTATCCGGCGTGTCGAGCGGACTGGTGATGTCGTTCTCACGCCAGAGTTCGTAGGTCACCTGGCGGAGCGGGACGCTGGAGGTGAAGGTCACCGTGCCGGGGCCGCCTGCCAGGCTGATGTCCGGGTTGTACGTGTAGTTCACGGATGCCGGGCTTACGGAGCTGCCCGCGGTGCTCCCGCACCCGGCCGCCAGGACCGCGCCGAGGGCCAGGGCCGCGCCGGTGGCAATCCGCCTCATGCGCCGATCCTCCCATCGTGCGCACGATCCGCCTATCCGGCCTGCTGCTCACCCGTGCTGCCGTATCCGCCGGGACACTCCGACACGTTTGCTCTGCCCGCGTCACTTTCACGCCAGCGGCTGAGCCAGCTGGCAGACTTGGATGCGTGGATGATGCAAGGACTGAGGAGCCGGGAAGTCTACTCGTCGTACCGCGGCCACCGCACCCGGACGGCAACCTGCTGGAGATCATTGAGGCTGGTGCGGCCGGTGGCGGCGCAGGCGCGCTTGCTCACGACGTTTACGGTGACGTGAAAGCTGCATGCCGGGCTGCGGTCAAGAAGTACCGTGACCGGCGGTCAGGCCCGGACGAGGAGCAGGTGTGGATGCATCAGCTCGTGGCTGAGGCCGCTATGGGTCCCTGTCCGGCTGGGCACAAGCTCGTGCACCTGAACGGTGACGGTCTTGACAACCGGCGAGTGAACCTAGCCTACGTGCCGGTCTCAGATCCGCGGCCAGCGGCGCCGCTCAAGTCGCGCTGATCTCGGCCAGCTCGCTATCGTGCGTGAGACCGGCCTATCCGGCCCGCTGCTCGCCGGGCAAGGCAGCCCGGCCGGATCTATCTCTACTCGGTACCGGACGCCTCCGCACGGGCCAGCCGGGCGAGGACGGCGTTAAGCGCTTGCTGCATCGCCTGCCATGCGTCGCACTTGCCATTGACCGGGCAGCCTCCCATGCCTCCGTGGCGCATCCCATGCAGGGCCAACGCCCCTTCCAGCATTACCGCATCTGCCCGGAGCACGCCGACTTCCGTCGCATAAGGACTCTGTGGCATTTGCCCGCCTCCCTTGTCAGGTAGCGCCAGCCTGGCACGGGGACGGCGGGGCCGTCTATGTCCTGGGTCGATACGGCTGACCAGGCAGAATGCCGCGCTCGGGCTGGTCATAGCGCCGCCTTCCTCTTTTCGTAGATGCGATCGGCCAATCCGGCGAGCAATTCGGCCCGCAGCACACTAGCCGGAAGCTCAGGTTGCATAGCCATGACTTGACAGCGAGGGGTTGCCGACTGCATAGTGATGACTATGCAATCTAGCGAAACAGCCCCCGAGGCCGAGGTCGAGGCGGTCGTCTCTACCGCGATAGGCGCCATCTTGAAGGAGGACGACCCGGCCATGCGCTACACCCGGCTCACTCACCAGCTCGGCGTCTACGACAGGGCAGTAACGCGGATCGCCGAGGAGCGGGCCCGCTGTGCTTCCGACCTGGCCGCCGGTGGCGCGTCGTTCGCGCGAGTGGCGGGCGTGCTCGCGGTTGGTACCCGGTCCCGTGCCCAGCAGCTCGTCGGCCGGGGGGCGCGTCTGCCCGGCGTGATCTTCGCGTTCCGCGACCAGGATGGCACCATGTATGGCGCCGGGCACCTGTTGCAGGTCACGCCGTACGAGGAGGCCCGGCTGCAGTTCGAGCCGTACGACAAGGACCTGTTCTTCGCCGGCCACCTGCTGCGCGTGTATGTCGGCCCGGTCAGCGAGGAGACCAGGACGGCGAGCTTGTACGTGTACGCGGCAGTCGCCGACGCGGGCGAGCGGCGGGTGCGCCCCACCCAGGAGGTTCACGACATCCTGTTCGGCACCCGGACCGATAGCTGACCGCGAGCGCCCCCTCCGACCTCGCATGCGTTCCTATCGTGCCTGCTCGGCCATCCGGCCGTAGCCCGTGGTCATGCTCATGTCACCTGATACGCCTCAGGCCGCCAGCTCCTCGGGCACCCGCTCCGCCTCGCCGTGCTTGCTGAGCTGCGCCTCCGCGATGCCGGCCAGGCAGCCCAGCACGTAGCCCAGGTCAGGCGTGGTCGAGGCGATGTACTGCATGCCCTCGAAGTCACCAGTCGCGGCGCGCTGCAAGATCGCCGCCACGTCGCGCCGCAGCGCAGCCCGCAGCTCCGGAGCCATGACCCGCCTCCTCGCCGTCCGCGGTCCCCTCTGTCATTGATACCCGGCCGAGCACCGCGTGCATCGGCGAGCGGGCCAGCCCGCCGCCATCGTGCACCAGACCCGCCCTCAGCAGCGCCTTCTCCCGGCCGCAGGCGGCCCGGACCTCAGCCCGCAGCCCGGTGATCTCGGCGGCCTGGGCGATGATCTGATCCTCCAGCACCCGCCGGACGGCAGGCATCCGGTAGACCGGAGCAGCCAGCGGAATGAGAGGGAACTCTGAAGACAGCATCCGGGTCACCTGGTCGCGCCGCAGCCTGGCCAGCTCAGCCTCCAGCGGCTTCACCGCATCAGCGAGAGGGCGCAGCCTGGCCAGCTCGCCCCGCTGGCGCCGGTCGCTGACGCGCAACGCCCCGTTTTCCTCACGCAGCAGCCGGATGGTCTCAGCACAATCCCGGCTCACCGAGCCTGCTGTCGTGGCCATCATTTCGGCTCTCAGGCAGCTACTCACCTTCGTGTACTCATTTGCGGAGGGGGGCACGGATATCCGCAGGAACGCTTTTCACGCCCAGATATTCGACCAATGCAGATCCTGCACCGGTCGGCCGCCACCTCGGTCGCTGGCCGTTGATGGCATCGTTGGCTAGCAGGCCCTCGCGCTGGAGCGCGAACAGGTGCTCTTTCACGGCCCGAGGTGACATCCCAGTGCGCTCGGCGATGGCCGAGGCGGACGGGGAACCCTCGCTGCACGCGATGATCAACAGCACGAATCGTGCGCCAGAACTGGCCACAACGGACTTCTGGGATGATCCGTGCTGGCCCGGCCGGCCGATCATCCCGGAACAACCCGGCCGGGCCAGCAACGTGTTATGCGCAGGCCCTATCGGGTCTACGCGGTGCGCATCTTGGTGATACCGCTAAAGCGCTTCTTCAGGTCAGCCGCCGTCCATCGCGGCGTCCTTGCCCTGGCGGGAGGCAGACTGCCGCTGCAACTCCCGCAGCGTGAGCACGACGCGCTCAGCTACGCCGAGCCAGCCGTCCTCCTCCCGGATGGGCCGCTGCTTATCCTTGCCGCCGAACATCAGGAACCCGTTGTCGTAGGCGGTGACCGTGACAGTGAGCGCCAGGCCCTTGTCCCTGGACGTGGGCTCGATACTGGCTTCCTCGCGGATGCTGTCTACCAGCCTGCCTGTGCTCATTATGCCCACCTTTCCTGACGGTCAAGGTCTGAGGTCAAGGTCGGCGGCCGGGCGGACCTTGACCAGTACGCACCGGCCGCCTATTCACTTGGTACCTCCTAACACCGCACCGCCGGTCAGCTCGCGCACCGCGGCGTCCTCGCGCTCGCGCAGCCGCTCAGTGTCGGCCTGCCAGCGCTGCCAGTCGGCTTTGATCTGCTCGACCTCGCTGCGCCTGATGCGCCGCACCTGGCGGCCAGGGCCGCCCCTGACGACCGGCTCGATCTGGCCCGACTTGATCAGGTTCAGCACCGTGCTCGGTGCTACCTCCAGCAGGAACGCCGCCTCCTCGGTGCTCAGCAGCACCGCGCCTGGAGGCGGCGGCCTGAGCTGCTTCTTTGCTATGGTGGGCATGGTCACACCTCCTCGACGTGAACGTCGGCCTCGATCGGCGCGTCCGGGAACGGGCGGTCATCATCCGAGTAGTCGGCCGCGCGCCAGTACAACTCCCTGATCACGCCGCGGAAGATCCCCTCCAGCGCCTCAATGCGCGTCGCGTTACCGCGGTGGGAATCCAGCTCGGCCAGCCCGCCGGGGCCGACCTTGCCATCGCCGAGCGTGAAATACACCGCGTTGCCGCTCACGGTCATCGCCGCCCGCCAGAGCCCGAGGGGTGCGCCCGCAGCGGGCAGAACACCCGCGTCCTCGAAGCCGGCTTCCACAAGGGTCTCGATCCACGACGCGACCCCTAGCCGCAACGGGGTCTCCTCGACGGCCGTGCGGTCTGTTAACGTCGCGGCCAACTCGGCGACCCTGGGAGCCACCATCCTGTAACTGGGCATCTTCTTGCCCTCCTCTCATACGGCAGGTCCTGATGGCCGCTGCTAAGAGGTGATACCGGCGAGCGGCCAGTTATCCCCACGTTGTCCCCAACCGGACCCAAGCTAGGGAATTTATGCCTAGCCCTCAGCCGTTGACGCTCGTAAACAGTTCTCCCAGGTCAGAGGCTCAGACCTCGCCCCATAGGGTCACTACCGAACGGAGCGTGGTTCATGCCCCAGCACCCGTACCCCCGGTGGAGCATTCAGATCTTGGTCGCTAGAGGGTGAGCTCGACGACGGAGCCGGGTGCGTTTCGGGGGGAATTGATAATCCACGCGTGGTTGCCGTTCACGGTGATCCCGGCCGGGTTATCGAAGTGATAGCTCGCGGCGGACAGCGTGTGCAGGAGCCTTCCCGTGCGCGCGTCAATCTCGGTCAAGGAATTCGCGCCCGCATTGACCACCAGGACCGTGTCGCCTGTCACCGCGATGGCCAGTGCCTGATCGAATTTGTACTGGGTGCCGGCGAGGACCTGCATCAGCTTCCCGGTGCTCGCGTTGTACTCGATAACGGTATCCCCGTTGGCCATCCAGAGGCGTCCGTCGGCATATGCGAGCGAGTCAAATGTTGTCGCCTGCGGGTCGTAATGCACGGTGGTCGGAACGCTCCACAGCTCGGTTCCGCCGTCGGCGTTGAATTCCGTCACGGTGCCAGCCGTGCCGCCGCCTTTGACGTTGCTGCCGACGAGCCAGAGGTGCGCGCCGTCGCTCGCCAGGGCGAGCGGAGTCTGGAGGGTGTTCCTGGTCACCGCGCGCACGTAACTGCCATCGCTGACGTTGAACTCCACGACAGAGGCGTAGAAGCCGGTCTTGGTCGCGCTGTCGCAATACGGGCGGCAGGTGTCCGGCGTGACAGCCCACAGCCGAGTCCCGGCCCGGACCAGTGCGGTGAACCAGCCATGCAGATTGACGCCGGCAGGCACCTGCACGGTGCGCACGAAAGATCCGTCACCAGCATTTATCTCAGTAACCGAGTTCTCGTTGCCGACCCAGACGTGCGTTCCATCGTCGATAATTCCCGCCGTGTCGTTGAAGGTCGCCTTGAACCCGTAGTCGGCCGAGCTCAGCGTGCGCGTAAAGGCGCCGGTGCGCGCGTCGAGCTCGGTCACCGAGCCATCCTGGCCATCAAACCCGTCAAGAACCCACACGTGGCTGCCATCAGCGGTGATGGAGTTCGGGCCATTGAACCTGTACGCGGATCCGGAGTAGACGCCAGCCAGGGTCGGCGGGGGAATTGGCTGCTGGCTCGGACGGCCACTTGGCCGCCGGCTCGAAGGGCTATTGGTAGGGCCTGCGGTGCCAGGAGTTGGTTTCGCCAGGGTGATGAGCAGCGGCACCGCCACGGCGGCAGCGACCACCGCCGCCAGCCCCGCTAGGCGCCACCGCCGTCGCCGGACGAGTGGCAGGGTCCCCTCCCGGCGCGGGGTCAGGCCAGCGGGCCGCGCTGGCGTGCCGCCCGCAGGCGCCGTACTGCCTGCGCTGCCCGTCCTGAAGGCGGGCGGGCCTTGCGGGCCGGGCGGGAGGTCCGCCGTTACACCGTGGTCCGCCAGCCTGGGTGCTGGTGAGGGTTGAGTCTCCGTGACCGGGGGTGCTGCGGTCGCAGTGGCGGATCGGGATGAAGCTGCCGCTGGTTCAGCCGGGACGGCGGGCGGCGGTGAGACGATCTGGGTGTGCGGAGGACCAGGTGTGGAGGCAGCGCCATGGGGATGGTAAGGCGCCAGGTCGAGCGCCTCCCGCAGCGCGTCGGCGAACGCCCCGCAGGACCCGAACCGCTGCTCCTGGGCCTTCGCCAGCCCCCGGGCCAGCACCCGATCCGCCGCCTCGGGCAGGTCCGGCCGCTGCGACACCAGCGACGGCGGCGGCGCGGACAGGTGCGCCAGCAGCACCGCCATGCCCTGGTCCCGCTCGAACGGCACCTCCCCGGTCAGTATCTGGTAGGCCACGCAGGCCAGCGCGTACTGATCGGTGCGCCCGTCCACGCCCCGTCCTTCGATCTGCTCCGGCGCCGAGTAATCCGGGGTGCCCAGGAACTGCCCGGTCCCGGTCAGGCTCACCGACGACACCGCCCCCTTGCTCACCCCGAAGTCCGACAGGTACACATGATCGGGTCGCCCCGGCCGCGCATCAACCAGGATGTTCGCCGGCTTGACATCGCGGTGCACCAGCCCGGCGGCGTGCGCGGCATCCAGCGCCGAGGCCACCGGCGAGATGACCTCCGCGGCCCGGCCCGGCGCCAGCGCCCCCTCCCGGTCCAGGACCCGCCGCAGGTCGCCGCCCTGCACGAACCGCATCGCGATGAACAGCACCCCGTCGGCCTCGCCGGCTTCATGCACCGGGATGATGTGCGGGTCATCGACCGCGGCCGCGGCCCGGGATTCGGCGATGAACCGGCGCCGGAACGCCGGGTCGGCCGTCAGCGTCGGCGTGAGGATCTTCAGCGCGACCGTCCGGTCCAGCCGCTGGTCGCGGGCCCGGAACACCACCGCGAAGCCGCCCGCCCCGACCTGGGCCTCCAGCCGGTACCCCGCCAGCAGCGAGCCCGCCCGGAACCCGGCCAGCGCCGGGAAATCCTCGCTCAACGCCCCTCCCGCCGCCGCACTGTCCCTGATGTTCGGTGGTCACCGACAATGCGCTGCTCAGGCAGTCCCAGTATGGTGGCTGCTCTTCTCCTGCCGCAACCCAGGGGCAGTGGCCCGCCGAACCGCAATCTCAACGGCTCCGGTGCCGCACAGGGCGGATCCGGGGCGGAGGGGAACACCGTTCGTGCGCAGCACGTGGCGGAGATCAAGGATCAGCGGGAAGACCTCGTGGTTCCAGTCCTCGCCTTGCTCGTTCCAGGCTCGTTGCTCGGCCTCGACCGCCATCCGGTCCTCGGCGAATACACGCTCGGTGAAGCGCCGGATGAGCGGCCAGGCAAGATGAATAGCCCCCGGAATCGGCGGCTTCTCAATCATGAGCAGGCCATAGACGTGATTGGTGCGCTGCTCGGCATCTTCCGGCACGTAGGCCACCCAGAGGGAAAACGCCGGAAGATCGGCGTTCTCGGGGACTAGTTGGAGGGTCTGGTAGGGGTAGGCGGTACGGATGATGATGACGTCGGGTGATGTGGTGCCACCGATGCCCTTGGCGGCGAGCAGGCCGGCGCCGCGGTTCTTCTTCCCGCCGGCATGGGTGAATAGGTACCGGGCCTCCACAGATTGCGGGCCGGTGTCGTAGCCAAGGAGCTTGGGCTGGATCCTGCCGACGACGCCGCGGTGCAGGAATTGGTGGTTCATGTCCAGGAGGTTCTCGTGCATGAAGGAGTAGTGGCAGCGCACAGTGCGTGAGAACGTCATCGTCTTGTGCTTGGCGGAATCGAACTCTGGCAGCCCGGGCAGCGCTGTCGTGACCGCCTTCTGCGGGTCGCCTGGGAAGAGGAACACCAGGCCATATGCTTCGCGGACCGGATAGGCGCGGACACCGCGCGGTGGCCGGCCGGCGCCCTTGGGCAGGTAGGGAATCTGCGAGATGCGGCCGTTCCCGCGATAGGCCCAGGCGTGATAGCAACAGCGAAGCGCGTCGCCCTCCACGACGCCCATGCTCAGCGGTACCTGACGGTGGGCACACCGGTCCTCCAGTGCGTAGACCGTGCCGCTGTCGCCGCGATACAACGCGATCCGCTCACCCGCGAACGTGGCGGCGAACGTCTTTTCCTTCCGCACGCTCCTGGATACAGCGACCGGATACCAGAAATTCGGATTGATCCCGATGCGCCGAAGATCAGCGACGGCTTCGAAATGGTGATCACGCAAGTGGTCCGGGCCGCCGGTGATCGTCCCGTCCTTGAACTCATGCCCCGCCATCGCGCCCCCCGGGTTCCGGCAGCGTCGTAGGCTGCACTAACGGTGCGGAGCAGCGTACGGCACCCGCTGATACACCGGTCCGCGATCGCTCATGCCCCGCCGATGCCTACCCTGCACGGCTCGCCCAGATCATATTTGCGCGGCTATCGGATCGATGCCGCGCCGGTGGCAGACAACAGTGGCCCAGGACGTTGCCCGGGGCCACCGTCGCTGCTAACGCTATTCCGTGCAATTACGTCTGGGCCGAGTTCAGGGGTGCTGCAGACATCCACCGCCGCTGCTGAAGAAGCTGCTGTTGCTGAACTCCTCCTGGGTCAGATAGTGGTGCCCGTCGATCACCTGGTTGAAGAGCTGGCCAGCCTGGCCCTGGGGCGGGCCGTAGATGAAGTTGCACTCGTCGCCGATCTCGAACCCGGCCGAGTCAAACCAGCCTGAGGCTGTGACGCCGTTGTTGTCCGGGTCGGTGATCAGTTCCGAGGTTTCGTGGCTCGTGGGGTTGATCACGGTGTCGCCGTCGGGGTTGGCGTTCGGCGATTCGATGACGCCGGGGAAGTTGACGTTGGTGCCGCAGGTAAAGCCGGTCGCTGACAGGTAGATCGGGAAGGGCAGGTTCGCGTATTCGGTGCTGTTGTTCGCAGCCAGGCTGTGGTAGGCGCAGAACGCGGCGCTGGGCTCGTTGTTGATCGTGCAGGCTTGCTGCATCTTCTGCGTGTTCGTCGTGACACCTGGCTGGATGCAGGCCTCGACGCCCTTGGGCAGGTACATCTCGTAGATGTGGGAGAGATTGGCTGGCAGCTTCTGCTGGGCGATGACGGCGTTGACCTCCGCCTGGACCTGGGCATCGTCGAGACACGCGTTGTAGCCGGAGCCGTCGGCGTAGATCCCCTTGGTGTCCCTGCTGTTGAGCTTGCAGCCGTTGGCCGGCAACGGGTTGGTGTCGTTGACCGGGCTGCCCAACTGGACCCGGTACTGGACCTGTCCGTCGGATCCGGTGTACTGGGTCAAGACTGAGAACACGTTGGTGGTCTTCCCGCTTGCCGCGGCCACGTCAGACAGGTACTGGGTGATGAGGCTCTTGTAGGAAGCGGCCATCGGGTTACTAGCCGGGTTCCAGAATATGGGGGTTAGGACCAAGGGGCCGGTCTGGCTCGTCCCCATCACTGCGCCGCCGTGCCAGATCAACGGGGGAACCCCTTCGGCGTTGTCGCCGGCGTTCCTGATTGCGCGTAGGACACGGCTGTCGCTGTTGGCCGCCTGGCAGGCGGCGCTGGCAGGCAACGGGTTGGTGTCGCTGATCGCGTTGCCCACCTGGAATTTGTAT
>DASYYE010000023.1:0-33720 GCA_035946955.1 Streptosporangiaceae bacterium
GCCTGGGTCCAGGCCCAGCTGTTCGGCGAGCGCGGCCCGGCTGTCGTGGTAGACCTGAAGCGCGTCGGCCTGGCGCCCGCAGCCATACAGTGCGCGCATCAACTGCCCGGCGGGACGTTCGGCCAGCGGGTCGTCGGCGACGACCGCGGACAACTCCGCCACGATCTCCTGCTGGCGGCCAAGCGCCAGCATGTGCTCGTAGCAGGCGTCCTGGGCGCTGCGGCGCTGCTCCTCCCATGCGGTGGCCGTCACCTCGACGACCCGTCCGGACAGGCCTGCCAGCAGCGGACCGCGCCACAACGCAAGAGCCGACCGCAGCACCTCGACCGCCTCGCCGGGCCGCCCCGCCTGCCCGGCCCGCTTCGCTGCGGTGACCCGTGCCTCGAACACCCGCGCGTCAACGTGGTCGTCAGCCACAGCCAACCGGTAACCCACGCCCTCGGCCACGACGGCACCAGGCACCCCGTGGCCGGCCATCACCAGCCGCAGCCGCGACACCGCATTGCGGACCTGCTTCACAGCCGTGGTGGGTGGACATTCCTCCCATACCGCATCCACCAGGCGGTGCACCGGCACCAGCCGGCCCGAATCCACCAGCAAGACCCCGAGAATGACGCGCTCCCGCAGCCCACCCAATGCCACCGGCCCACGATCGCTCGTGACCTGCAAACTCCCCAGAATCCCAAATCGCACGACAGCCATCACGCCCACCACAAACGTCGACTCGTCAGCTATCGCCCCCGACCGCCCACATCCCGGCACACAGTATCGAACAAGCACCGGAAACCACCCAGCGAACACCATCACCCAATGGCACGCCACTCCTATGACCTGCCACGCTGCTCCTCGGCTAGGGTTCAGAAGGCGCTGGTGCCGTCCGGGCTGCCGAGACCTGTGGGCGCGTCGTAGCCCTTCTTGGCGACGCACAGGTAGTCATCGCCACACAGGGCACGTGGGGTGCCGAAGATCGCGTTGCTGCCGGCGGTGATGTCGAAAAGCTGACTGGTGTGCTGGTAGATGCTGCCGGGGGTGAGCGTGGCGGCGTTGCCAGCCAGGCTGTAGGTGCCGGCGACCAGCGGCGCGGAGATGCTGGTGCCCGCGACCGTGACCCAGCCGCCGTAGTCCTTGTTGTAGATGGGGATGTTGTGAGCGACAGCAGCGACATCGGCGACCGTGCGGCCGGGGCAGTGCTGGTCGTGCTGCCAGGCGGGCTTGGGCACGTACGCTGAGCAGCCGCTGCCGCCCGCGCCGCCGGAGGAGTTCCACACGGTTTCGGCCCAGCCCCGTGCGTTGTGCGCGCGGGACAACTCCGTACCGCCGACCGCGGTCACGGTGGGCAGGTCCGCGGGGAAGTTGGCGGCGCTGAACCCGGCGTCGCCAGCGGAGACGACGATCGTGTGTCCCGGATGGGCATAGGCGCTGGCGTAGCTGAGCGCGATACCGTCTTCCCTGGCCCCGTAGCTGTTTGAGATGACCTGGGCGCCGAGCCTGGCCGCGGTGTCCTCGGAGGCGGCGAGGTCAGCAAAGGTGGGCGCGGTGGCTTCCACCACCAGGATGTGGCAGTGGGGGCAGGCGGCGGAGATCATCGACACATCCAGCGTGGCCTCCAGGTCCCAGCCGGTGCCCACACCCGAGGGAGGGAGTGGGGAGTTGGCGCCTTGCTGGTTGACCACCTTCAGGCAGCCGCTGGCGGTGGTACAGGCGGGCAGGCCGTAGTGCTGGCGGTAAACCGCCAGGTACTGAGTGAGCTTGGGGGTGTCGAAGGCGATCGACACCGCGACTGTCTGGCTGGAGGAGGCTGTGGCAGGGAGCCGGTAGGCGAACTGGAGGTCCTGCGGGCTCCACCCCTTTGGCTGTGCGGCTGGGCCGCGGGCCCCGGCGGCGATCGCCTGGTTCACTGGCACCTGCGGTGCGTACAGGGTGAAGCAGCGGGCATAGCCAGGCCTGGCTGACGGGCAGGCCGCCCTCATCGGCGGTACTGCCGCCGTGGTGGCGGCATCGGCCTGAGCGCAGGGGGTGGCCACTGCGAGCGGACCACAGACGGCCGCGGCGGCAGCCAGTACCACCGCGGGGCGGGCACGGTTGGTCAACATGCGACGGATCATGGCTGATTTTCCGTTCCGTTTGTCAGGAGGCCGTCTGGTAGGCACGGTCGATGGTCTCGGTGACGGTCGCGCCGTGGGCGTCGCGTGCACTGACCCGCAGGCTGACCCCTGCCGAGGCGGGGGCGGTGTAGGTGGCGCGGAACTGACCGGCGCTGGTGCGGATCAGCGTGACCGGCTGCCAGGTCGCCCCGTTGTCATAGGACACCTCGACCTTGGCCTGGGTGATCGGCCAGGCGGTGGCCTGCTGCAGGTGGCTGATGGTGATGGTGAGGGCCTGCGGCCCGGGCTGGGTGCTGCCCTGCAGGGTGAGGCCCGCGACCTGGTACCGCGGGACCAGCATGGCCTCGACGGCACAGTGCCGGACCAGCGACAGCCGGCGGTTCACCACCGTGACACCGCAGAACCACGGTGCCGGGACCGTCGCCTTCGGCGCGGGCCGTGACGGCCACGTCCACACGTCCCGGCTGCCTGTGGACAACAGCCACTGCTGACCGGTCCTGGACGCGGTGAGCACGTACCTGATGGTCGAAGGTGCGGCGTTCAGGGTGGCGCTGAAGAAGCCTCCATTCTTGACGGCGTTCCCGGCAGCGATCTTGGTTCCGTTCTGGTACAGCGCATAGCTCCCGGTGACCCTGCCCAGGTGGGCGAAGACTCCGGCGGAAAAGCCGGTGCTGCTGGTGTGGCCTGGGGTGTTGTCACCGAACGGGGTGATGCTGAGGAGCAGTGTGTTCCCCCGTCTCACCGCTGAGGGCTCGATGGCGCGGGTGCCCGGCAGGCTGACGCTGGGCGCAGGGTGGAGCGGGTAGGCGTTCCAGTCCTCTGCCGGGTGCTCGCCGCGCTGGAACAAGCGCGATGTGGTGCTCTGCCCGCCACCGGCAAGGCCGTTGCCGATCTCGTAGTACTCGGTGTCCCAGAGCACCGGGTGTGCCGTGAGGTACTGGGTCTCCTGCCCGGGCAGCCCCAGCGGGAGGTAGTAGCCGACAGTGAGGGTCGTCGCCATCTGGAGGGCGGTACCACCCGCCGTGACCCAGGCGCCCGTTGACCTCACGTCCTGGTAGAAGGTGTCATCGACAGTGGCAAGGCTGCCCGGGCTTACGGTGTGGTGCTGCGGCGGGATGGTGCCAGGCGGCGCGACGAAGTCCAGCGTGTACTTATAGGGGACACCGGTGACCCCGGGGGATGAGGTGCGGTCCCCGGACGTGTATGCCTGGAGCGTGCCTGCGGATGGGGGCGTGCTGACCGGGTTGACCCAGATCTGCGCCCCGTTGAACGCGGCGCTGAACCCAACGCCGAACGTGCCGTGACGGCCACCGCGCACCAAGCTCAGGGTGATGTCCTGGGTGATGGCCTGGCGAGGGGTGGTCAACCTCACCTGACTGGTGGCGGCGTGCTCAGAGACCCCGACCGTGGTGTCCCCCTGGACCGTGAACTGGGGCAGGACGTCCAGCCGCCAGCCGCTGGGTGACCTGAACTCCCCGATAGCCCAGTAGGTTCCCGAGGGGACGCTGAACTTCGCGGTGCCGTGGTAGAAGTCGTTCTGGCTTTCGGACGGGTCGCCGAACCGTGCCGGGTCCGTGGCGTCGACCACCATCACCGTGTCGCCGGTGTCGGGCTGGCCGGCCAGGTTGGTCCCCGTGACGGTGAGGGTGTGCATCGGGAAGCCGTGCCGTGCAGGTGCCAGTGGCGTGCCGGGCAGGCTGATCGACAGTCCGCCGCCAAACAGGCCATCGCTTCCGTAGCTGCCACGGCTGTGGTCGGCGGTGAACTGCCGTACCAGCGCCGCGCCGAACGAGACAGCCGATGAGGCGGTGAGGTAGCCGTCCGCGGTCCCGGCTCCGCGCTGGGTCACCGTCACCCCGGGCAGGGCATGCAGCGTGCCGTGGTAGCGGAGGCTGATGGGGAGGCGGCCGCCGCGCTCGGCGCGTTGCAACGCGCTCAGCTCGAACAGGCGGGGGTCCAGGCCGCGGCCGAGGTAGGGCAGCGCCGCCCCTGGTACCAGGTAGGTACCGCTGCTCATACGCAACGTGACCAGTGTGCAGGCCACCCCGGTCGTACCAGCCGGGCGCACGATGGCGGCATTTGCCACGCCTGCGGCAGAGCCTGGCATGGCGCGCTCCCCATTGATCAGCACCAAGGTGGCTGCCGGCACCGGGGGGGTGCTGGCGGCGGGCGGTGTGCCCATCCCCCTGGGCTGGGCAGCAGCGCCGATTGTGACTGGCAACAGCATGGCAAGCACGACTGACGCGAACCTGGCCGTAAGTGGCCGTGCCGTGCGTGAGCAGGGGATGTGGTGTGGCGTCTTGTGCCGGACTCCTGCTGGCAAGGTGTGCTCCTTCCCGCCTGTGAGCGGTCAAGCCAATAACCCTGTAAGGCAAATTAATTTGAATTAACAACTAATCTGCCGAGCGGCTGCAACTCCCAGAGCGGTCACCCCGGGAGCCGCGGTGATTGCGGTGGGCTAGTGAAGGGCCGCCAGTGGCTGGGCGGCATGTGGCTCGGTCACCCTCTGGTGCCCAGACGTCATCGCGTCCACCTTCCAACCTGCGTGGCTCCCACGCGACCGGCCTGTGGGGACCAGGCCCGCACCGCGGTGTCCCCCAGTTCATATCGTTAATCGATAATAACGATAAACGATAACCTGTCAAGGTCGGCCATGGTGGGGACAGCGAACACAGCGCATAAGTGGGTGATCTGGGCTGGTCAGCTCACTGTCACGACCCGTTGCGCCGGTGACGCACATCTGGGTTGCATCAGGGTGGTACAGGCCAACGGGTAGCGATCCGGCGCGTGCCGCAGGCCTCGCGTCATGCTGCGGACAGTATCGTTGCTCCCCCAAAGGGGGCTTTCGGCGCGGGGTCCGGGGGGCCCATTTTCTGGGCGCGCTGTGCACCGCGTGTCGTCAGGGGTAGATCGTCGTAGGGTTCGTTGACGTCGACTTGCCCTGGATGTTGACTGCGCTGAACGCAAGTCCGGGCAGTGCTCCGGTGAAGCTGGCCGGGTAGGCCTGCAAGTCGAGGGCCTGCGGTGTCGTGTTCGTGTCCTGCGCGCAGCCGCAGGTGCCGATGTTGCCGTTGGGCTCGATCTTGACCAGCCAGAGCCCGGGGCCCCCATAGGTCATGTCCGGCGTCCACGAATCCCCCGTGGCCGCGAAGCCCCCGTCGGTGGTCTGGATGATGCCGTTGAAGACGTTGCCGGCGTTCGAGGTGAGTCCGCTGTAGCTCTTCTGCCAGACAATGTTCCCGGACCCGTCTGTCTTCACAATCCAGCCGTTGACGGCCTGCTGGAACACGTCGCTCTCCCCGGCGAGCACGTAGCCTCCGTCGGAGGTGGCGACGGCCCCGCCCTGTTCGCTGGTGTGGTCGTAGGTCCCGTTGACGCCCCCGTATCCCTTCTGCCAGACGATGTTGCCTTGAGCGTCGAGCTTGAGGAGGAAGAACAGATTCTCGAAGGGGTAGGTGCGGGCCTGCACCGTTCCCGAGAGAACAAAACCGCCGTCGGCCGTCTGGAAGATGGGGTAGGGCGAGCTGCCCGCGGCGCCGCTCAGCCAGTTCGTGCCGTAGTAGACGTTCGACCATCGCACGGTGCCGCTGGCATCCAGCTTCACGACCACCAGGACATCGGCGTAACCCGAGCTGAAGTGGGCGTCCGCGACGCCAGAGGCGATGTAGCCTCCGTCGGGGGTGTGCTGAATGGACTCGAACGTGAAGTTCGCGCCGGAGAAGGCGCCCGGAAACGACTGATCGGTCTCGTCGTAGGTCCTCGACCACTGCAACGACCCGGCCGCCGTGACCTTCGTGATCAGAGCTTGAAGTGTGAACGCGGGAGTCGTCTCGTTGCCGGCGGTGACAAAGCTTCCGTCAGGCAGCATCGCGAGCGAGGCGGCGCCTGCCGCATCGGCTCCGGTCAGGTCATGCTGCCAGAGAATGGATCCTTGGCCGCCGAGTCTGGCAAACCACCCGCAGCCGCCACCGCAGGCCGGATTGTCAAAGTCACCGCCGGCGAGAATGAGCCCGCCGTCCGGGGTGGCCCTGACGACGCTCGCCGACTGCGCTGCGCTGGCACACGTCGAGTAGAGCTGCTGCCAGACGTTGCCGCCGCCCCCGGAGGTGACCGCGACCAGCCACGCACCACCCCTAAAAGGATGGTGTGGCTTGAAGCAGTAGTTCGGTTGGTAGGCGTCGTTCCCGCCCACGACGATGGTGCCATCGGGGAGCTGCGTCAATGACTCGCCGGTCTGCGACGCCTGCGCGTACTGAGACAGTGCGTAAGTCCACACCTTGTTGAACGGCCCGGCGCTGGCGGTCGCAGTTGCCGACGGCTGGCTGCCGGCCAGGGACGGGACCGGCTGTCCAAGGACCAGCAAGACGACCGCAACCACTGAGAAGGCCGCCAGTCCCCGCCGCCAGCAGGCCCCGGATTTCATCCCATCTCGTGCCACGTGATCCTCCCTCCTCGCGACCGCGGCCGCCGGGCAGGCGACGGTGATGCCTGCTTGATAGCGGACGCGGAAGCCGCCGAAACCGCCGGCAGCGAGGCGGACAACCCCGGCATGCCAGCGCCAGCGCAAAGCACAGCCGCTGCTCCCAGCGCAGCGTGCGGTTCTTCATCGCCGCTCTCCCATCGCACGACCCGCCAAGCTGCGAGGGCCGCCCGGTCTCTGCCAGGTATTCGTCGCCGCCGCGGCCACAGTTTGGTCCCAGCCCGGACATCGCGCCGCACACGGCCAGGGTCACGACCCCGGCCAAACCCACGCCATCCTGCGCCCCGGACAGAAGACGCTCACACCTGCTCCGCGCGATCGGCATGCGCCGCTCGAGGCCGGTGGCAGCCGACGGAATCGGCTGGGCTGTCTCAAGCAGTCCGCGGACCGGGGAGCAGCATCGCGGTGGCGGTTGCGAGGGCGGCGATGGCGGTGAGGATCAGGCCGGTGTCGTGCAGCGCGGGCACGGGGCCGATGCGGCGGGCCCAGGTGGCGTACAGGGCGGCGATGAGCCCGATGCCGAGGGCGCCGGCGATGCGCTGGCAGATGTTGAACAGGCTGTTGGCGTCGGCAAGTTCGCCGGGGCGCAGGGTGCCGGTGATGGCGTCCAGGAGCGGAGTGATGACCAGCCCGATGGCGGCGGCGCGGCCGGCCAGGATGGCCGCCGTGACGGCCAGCGGGGTGGTCGCGGTGATGGCGAGCAGGCCGAGGCTGGCCGCGGTCAGGACCGCGAACCCGGCGATGACGGTGGTGCGGATGCTGAGGTGGGACAGCAGTTTCTGGCCGGCCACGGTGCCCAGGCCGGTGATCACGCCCTGGGGCAGCAGGGCCAGCCCGGTGGCCGCGGCGCCGTGGCCCTGCACGGCCTGGGCGAACACCGGCAGCACGAACACCGCGGCGAAGGTGACAACCGACGCGGCGGCACACAACACCATGCCCAGCGCCGGGGTCCGGTGCCGCAGCAAGGCGAGGTCAAGGGCAGGGTGGGGGTGCCGGGCGGCGCGGGCGGCGTAGGCGGCCAGCAGTGTGGCCCCGGCCGCGAGCGGCGCCCAGCTGGCTGGCCTGGTCCAGCCGGTGGCACCGCCCTGGCTGGCGCCGGCCAGCACCCCGGTCAGCCCGGCGGCCAGCAGCACCAGCCCGGCCACATCCAGGGGGGCGGTGGGGGCGCGGCCGGGTGCGCGCCGGGCCGGGATGCGCCGTGCGGCAGCGGCTGCGACCACGCCAATCGGCACATTGATCAGGAATATCGACCGCCAGCCCCCGGCGGCGATCAACGCGCCGCCGACGGTGGGGCCCAGCGCCGGGGCCAGGAACAGCAGCATCCCGGCCAGGGGGGAGACGGTCCGGGTGCCGCCCCTGCCGCCGAGCAGCATACTCATCGCCAGTGGCACCAGCGGCGCCCCGGCCAGGCCCTGCGTGAGCCGGGCGGCGATCAGCAGCCGCACATCAGGGGCCGCGGCGCAGCACCCGGAGGCGAGGGTGAACCCGAGAAGGCTGACCGTGTAGACGGGCAGGGTGCCGAACCTGCGGGCCAGCCACGAGGTGGCCGCCAGGCCCACGCCGAGGGCGAGCAGGTATCCGCTGACCGTCCACCCCACCGCGGCCAGCGGCGCGTGCAGCTGGCGCGCGATCGGGGCAACCGCCACGTTCACGATGCTGGCGTCCAGCATCGACAGCAACGGACCAGCCAGCATCCCATACTGGGCTAGAATGCCCAGCCTCGCTGCGGGCGGGTCGCCCGCGGCCGGGATCGTGTCCGCGTTCTCGGTTGTCGTGGTCATGGCTGTGATCCCTTCTCAGATCGGGGCGGTTCGCCCTCGGGAGGGGGCAGTTCGCCGCCGAGCGCGCGCAGCCGCTCCAGCCAGCCGCGCTCAGCGGCGGTGCGGCGGGCCAGCTCACCGACCACGACAGCGCCCCAGGGATGCTCCTGGCTGGCTTCGGTCAGTCTGGCCAGGTGCGCGGCACGGGCCGACAGGGCGGCCAGGCGGGCGTCCAGTACAGCGCACCGCTCGGCGGGCGTGAGCAGATCGAACTGGCCCAGCCTAGTCAGGAATTCGGCCTCATCGCCGGCCTGGCCGACGGGCAGCTCGGCCAGCATGTCGTGCAGCAACTCCCGGCCCACCTCGGTGATCGCGTACACGTGGCGGGGCGGGCGGCCGCCTTCTTGCGGCTCGACGGTCTTGGTGACCGCGCTCGCCTCCTCAAACCGGCGCAGCGCCGGGTAGAGCGCGTTGTTGTGCAGCCCGAACCCGGAGCTGGCCTCGACCCGCTGGCGCAGCTCGTAACCGTGCGCCGGCTCCTTGGCCAGGTGGCTGAGGATGAGCACCTCGACATATGACATAACGTCCAGCATGCCCTATGTCAAACTGGACGTCAACTGGACGCCAACACCCCCCGGCGGGCCGGTGTCCCGCCTGGCGAGGCTGCCAATGCCGGAGCCGCAGGCCACCAGCGCAGAACCCGCCAGCGCCGGACTACCAGGGCGGTGACGGCCGGTCGAGCCTTTCGCCGAGCCGCTGCTCGGCTAGCAGTGACTCAACCCCGGGCCGCCTGCCCTGGGAGCGTCGGGCGGCTCGAAGGGGACGGAGAGCGGCGGCGTGGGCTACAGCTGCCGCGGCCCTTGGGGCGGCTCGGAGATCTCAGCGACCATCTCGCCCACGGACTTGTCCTTCGCTTTGAGGGCGATATCGGCCTGGGACACCACGCCAACGAGCCGGTTCTCACCGTCTACGACCGGCAGCCGCCGCACCTGATGCTGTGCCATCAGGTGAAGCGCGTCCGAAAGACCCTGACCGGGCGCCACCGTGACGAGATCCCCCGACCAAATCTCCCGGCTCGGCATCCCTCGCGGATCCTTCTCCCTGGCGACCGCTCGAACGACGATGTCGCGATCGGTGACCATTCCCACCAGCCGGTCCCCGTCGAGGATGGGAACCGCCCCTATGTCCTGGGTCTCCATCAGCTGGGCGACCTGGCTGAGCGGCGTATCGGGCGTCACGCAGCGCGGACGCGCGGTCATCACATCACCGACGTTCACTGCCATTGCAGTCCTCCCCTCGTCGACATGACACAAGTGACTCTCGCCGCCGCGCCGGCGCGGTGGCGAGGTCA
The DNA here is from genome assembly GCA_035946955.1 of Streptosporangiaceae bacterium. Classification (GTDB taxonomy): domain Bacteria; phylum Actinomycetota; class Actinomycetes; order Streptosporangiales; family Streptosporangiaceae; genus DASYYE01. The sequence goes on from DASYYE010000023.1 coordinate 9,697, forward strand.
GGAGTTCGCGGACGACTTCCACTGCTCGAGCCGCCGTTCGATGAGTGCCGCCCGCCCGGCGGCGTCGTTGCCGTCCAGCACAGCCGCGTCACCCGGGTCGGCACGGAGGTAGACCCCGGAGGTCCGCGCATGGAAGGCGCCGGCGCCCTCCGAGCGCGTCGTCCAGTAGCCGCCGGCGCGATCGACGCTCTCGAGCTTGATCTCACCGGTCCCCTCGAGTTGGGGTGCGTTCGGGTCGCGGGGACGTTCGCCCTTCCAGAAGTAGAAGACGCCGGCCGGATCGACGCGTTCCTTCGACGCCTGGCTCAAGTAGCGAGCGGACAGCGTGCCGTCGGCCTGCCATGACCGCCCCGAGACCTCGAGCGCGCCGGCGCGGTCACGGCTGATCGTCAGCAGCGAGACCGCAGATGGCTCGAGTTCCGTTCTGGCGGTGAGGGACAGTTGCCACCAATCACCCTCCAAGCGGCTGATCCGGCCTTCCGCCGCGATCGCTTTCCGCAGCTTCTGGTTGATCTGACGCACGATGGCCGGCGTGGTGTCGGGGCCGTACCGGATCGAGGTCAAACCGAGCAGGTCGGTGGGGAGCTTGGCACCGTTCGCGTGGAGGATGAAGGTCCGGCGGATACCGAGCGCACCCCCGAACAGGCCCGCTTCGAAAACGACGTTGTCGCGCGGTGAGCCCTGCCCGGAGGCTGCCTCAGGCGACGCTGTCTTAGCCGTCCAGTCGTCCTGGGCGAAGACGAACGCCGCGAAATCGACCTCGCGGGTGAGCTCGACGAGCCGGTTGAGGGTCGAGACACCCGGGTTGAAGACCGTCGTCCACGCGTCGACGTCGGCGGTGTCTTGAAGCCCCCGGGTGAGCGCCTGCAGCAGCTTCTCCTGCTGCGCAGACGACCCGAGGAAGATCCGCGGCTTCATCAGTCGATCACCCTGCCGCTCCACGGAGCCTAGAGGAATCGGTCAATCACCTAGAGGAATCAGTCAATCACCAAGCGTAGCATTGGGTTCGGGGAGGTTCCTTGCAGCACCAGCGCCGGCCACTCAGTCACTGACGGCCAGCCAGCCGATGCATGTCAGCTAATCTGCACCAATCCCGCGACATCGATCATGGTGTCTGCCGTCCAGGTCAGGTCGTTCTGTATGCCTGTCATGCGCCGCTGGTCAGCCCCGGAGCACGTTGAGTGCGGCGACGGCTCCCGGCTGGGAATCCATGAGGAGCATGATGGCGAACAGCGCGGTGGCCAGGCCGACGTAGGCGCCGAAGACCACCGGGATCGCCCGGCGGCTGAGGTTGGTCATCGCGTGCGGCCTCGCGGGGAGCGGGCCGCCTCGTTCGCCTGCGGCGGCCTTCCTCTTCAGGTAAGCCCGCTGCGCGCGCTTGTGCTTTATGCGCTCGGCGATGAGGTCGAGCAGCGCAAGGGGGACCAGGACGACGAAGATGAGCACCCGTTCCCGGAAGGCCAGGACCGCAGCGGCGAGAAAGGCCGCGACCATGAAGCCGAACCCGACACGGGTGCCGATTGACATGGCTACCGACTTGACCACCCGGCCGCCATCCAGCGGGCTGACCGGCAGCAGGTTGAACAGGTTGATCAGGGCCGTGAAGGCGGTGATCGCCGCCACGTACCCGTTGCGGGTCAGCGCGAACAAGCCCAGGCCGAGCAGGCCGAGGACCAGCCCGGTCAGCGGTCCGGCATAGGCGGTAACCGCCTCTGTCCTGCGGTCGGGGAAGTCATCTTCCGGAACAGCGGCAGCACCGACGAACGGGATGAAATACATGCCACGGACCCGCATCCCAAACCGCTTCATGACCAGCACGTGCGTGTACTCGTGGACGAAGATGACGGCCATCATGACCAGGGCGAACCGCCAGCTGAACAACACCGTATAGGCAGCCAGCGACGCCCCGGCCAGGGCCACCTTCCCGAACTTCAGGGTCTTCACCAGCCCGGGAATGGCAGGCCCGAACTTGGACACCACCTTGACCACCATGCCAGCCGCCCCGGCACGCCACCGGCCTTCCCGGCGCGCCAGCCTCCCGGCATCCGGTTCCTGGACGAGCCTGGCCACATGCCCCCCAGATGAGCGGCAACAATGCCTACCCGCCCATCATGATCCTGGCTGGCCGGGCGCCGCCATGGAGCGTCACCCAATTCCCAGACAGGCCCGCACCTGCCCTCCCGGCGGACACAGGCTTCGTGGCCGCCGGATGCGGGCGCGCTGTGCGGCGGGTCGGCGGTGCCACACCGTTTATCCGACGTCACGCCCAGCGGGTGCCGGCAGGGGTTTGCGTGCCCGGACCACGACGCGGGTCTTGTCGGCGGGAACGACGGTGACGTGCTTGATCCTGGGCGCCTCGGGTGCGGTGCTGGGTGCCGCCAGCTCCACCCGGCGCAGTACCTCGGTGATGACGACCCTCATCTCCAGCAGCGCAAGCTGCGCCCCGGCACAGTAGCGGCGGCCGCCGCCGAACGGCATCCAGGACTTGCTGATGGTGGCGCTTTCGTCGCCGTGGAACCGCTCCGGCCGGAACTCCTCCGGTTCCGGGAACGCCTGCGGATCACGGTGGATCAGGAAGATCAGCGGGGCGGCGATCCAGCCCGCCGGAACCTCAAACCCGCCCAGCCGTAGCGGATCGTCCAGTAGCCGTGGCACGTCGTACACCACCGGACGGGACCGCAGCGCTTCCTTCACCACCTCGGCGAGGTATTCATCCCTGCCTCCCGCCAGTTCGTCTTGCAGTCGGCTCAGCACGTCAGTGTTGCGGAGCAGCCGCTCGAACGCCCATGCCAGTCCGGTGGCGGTGGTTTCGTGGCCGGCCTCCAGCAATGTGATGAGCTCATCGCGCAGCTCTTGGTCGGAGAGCGGCTGCCCGTCTTCGTCCCTGGCTGCCAGCAAGCAGGACAAAACGTCGGTGGCGTCTGGGTTCAGGGTGAGCCGACGCTGGGCGATCTCCTCGTACAGCAATTCGTCCACCTCCGCGCGCACCCGCAGGAACCGCGTCGTGGGCAGGAACGGCAGCCGCCGCAGCACCGGTGACCGTTCGGCCCAGGCCCGCAGTTTCGGCGGCATGACCAAGAGCACCACCGGCCCGCTGACGTCGGCGAGGCCGGGGACCAGCGCCCTCAGCCGGGCCAGCCGCGCAGGGTCGCGGACGCCGAAGACCAGCCGCAGGATCACCTCCAGGGTGATGTCCTGCATGCGGTCTCTCAGCGCAAACGGCGTGCCGACCGGCCAGCGGTCGATCTGGGCGGCGGCGATCGCCGCGATCTCACCGCGGTAGGCAGAGATCGCCTTGCCGTGCAGCGGCGGGCTGAGCAGCTTGCGGTGCCGCCACCACGGGTCGCCGTCCAGACTGAGCAGCGAGTATCGGCCTACGACCGGCTCCAGGAACTGCCGGCGTACCTCACCAGCCCGCCCTCCGCCGGCGTCGAGAGCGTAGACCTTCTCGGCCAGCTCAGCCGTTGCGACGAGAACCTCAGGCGGGAAACCAACGAAGTTCATCCGGAACACCGGGCCGTACCTTCGAAAGTTGGCTTCGAGGGTGCCCAGCGGATCACGCAGGAACAATGCCGTCTGCAGAAGCGCGGGAAGGCGAGGACCAGGGGGTTCAGAGGGCATCGGGTACTCCAGGCAGCCATGTTTTACACATCTGTATACTTACACATTTGTATACCACGTCATTTAGACGCTTGTATACCATGGCCCCATGCACAGCGACCGCCCTGCGAGCAGTCACCGGGACCGGCTCCTCGCCGGGGCACTGACCTGCCTGCGGGAAAAGGGCTATGCCCACACCACGGCCCGCGACCTCGTCGCCGCCTCCGGCACCAACCTCCACTCGATCGGCTACCACTTCGGCAGCAAGGAGGCACTGCTGGACGAGGCGCTCGGCGAGTGCTTCCGCCTGTGGACCACCCGCGTCGAAGAGGCAGCGTTCGGGACCCCCGCCCGCAGCCCCCGCGAACAACTCCACGCAGCACTCGCCGCGCTGATCGACTCCTTCGACGAACTCCGCCCCCAGGTGCTCGCCTGCGTGGAAGCCATCGCGCCAGCAGCGCGGTCGGAAACGCTCCGGGCCAAGCTGGCCGCCAGTTACGCCGAAGCCCGCCAAGCCGCAGCCGCGATGGTCACCCGCGCCTGCACCGACCTGGGGATCACCCCACCCGAAGAAACCGCCGCCCTGACCTCGCTGCTCATCGCCATAGGCGACGGCCTGATGCTGCAATGGCTCGCCGACCCCGCCGCAACCCCCGACGCACGCCAGACCATCAACGCCCTCGCCATGCTCACCCCCTTCCTGGCCGACGAACCCAGCGGCTCAGAGACCAGCCCAGCACCGGACACGGCAGGCGAAGACGACGTTGAGACCACCCGCTGCCCCTGACAGTCACCAACAGAGTGTTATGCACCAAACGCCCGTATGGGCAGCCGGATCGGGCTGTCACTGTGCCTTTCCGGATTCCTTGTGGGACGAGGATCGTCCCGCTTAGGTCAGCGCCAGAGCGGGCGTGAGCCACGCCTGCGGTCGGGTTCCATGGCCGGTGCCTTCTCATGCTGCCCCCGGTGGACCGGGCCGCACCTCCGAACATGCACGATCATGATTGATAAGTGCAGATTTACGACGAGACTGAACACAACACGAGCGACGACCTAGCCTCATTGAGAGGGGATAGTGTCCGTTTTATCACAAAAATCACCCCTGGGCCCAAGGGTTGGCGGCACGCTCACGCATACCTCGAGCCGACAACAGCACGGTGACCTGCGCAGCTCCGGGAACGGCATTAGTGCTTACTCTTGTGCGTAATAACGATGAATGAAACACTATTGAGCTGTGGTCAGGAGCTTCCATCTCGACCGGGGCACCATCGAGTTCACCCCGCAACGTGGTGACCAGCGTGGGCAGCGACCCGGAGTTCGATGGCAGCCTGCACCGCCGCTTCGCGCACTGAACGGCGGCCGGAGTGGAGCATGCGCGCTGTCCGGCCCGCAGCCGTTAGCCCCAGGAGACCGTGGCTTGGGCCCGACGGTGTGCCGCCAAGACCCGGGCGGGTCCTGGCGAGTGATGAATAACCCCGCGATCACCCAAGAGGTGCCCGATGTTGCATGCTCACCTTCTTCGATCTCGCCCGGCATTCACGATCTTCGTGGTTGGCCTCCTCGTGGCCGGTTCAGCCGCCTTCACCACTGCGGCTCAGGCCACCGGTTCCACAACCACCACGCTCGTTCCCGACTCGCTGACCACCACCGCTGGCGGGACGGGGGGGCAGCCCGTATCCGCCATGGGTGTTCAGGATCAGTCCGGTACCGCCAACGACTGGAACAAATACGTGGAGTTCTGGGGGCACTCGGCCGGCACCGCATACGCGGGGTATGCGGGCTTCACGCTGCCCAGTAGCGTCGCGCCGTCTTCGATCACTAGCCTGCAGGTCCAGGTGAACTACCTGGGCCCTGCGACCGCCACCCAGATCTGGACGTGGAGCCTGTACGACTGGGCCACCAGCTCCTGGGTGAGCGTCGGCACCAACGCCGGGGCACCCGACTGGGGCGTCTGGACGCTGTTGTCATTCAATGCCACCGGGACGCTGGCTGACTACGTTTCCAGCACCGGCGCGCTGCGCCTGCACCTGGCATCCAATAACTCCAGCGACAACGCCGACATCGACTACGAAGCGATCGAGGTGACCAGCAACACCACAGTGGCCGACGATTTCTCGGTCTCGGTCAGCCCGGCCTCGGGTCCGGTGGCGCCGGGCAATTCCGCGGCAACCACGGTGAGCACGGCGGTGACATCAGGGTCGGCGCAGTCTGTGTCGCTGGCCGCGTCAGGCGCCCCAGCCGGCGTGAGCGTGTCGTTTGACCCGTCCTCTGTGACGGCCGGTGGCTCATCCACCGCGACCATCACCGCCACAGCGTCGGCGGCACCGGGCACCTACCCGATCACCATCACCGGCACCGCGCCGTCCGGATCCCACACCGCCAGCTACTCGCTGACCGTCACGCCGGGATCGGGGGGCATCACCCAGATGCCGCCGCCGCTTCCGTGCCCGGGCTGCTGGGTCCCACCGCTGCAGACCAGCTGGAACTGGGTGCTCGCACAGGTCCCCGCCCCGCCGTACCGCAATGTCAGCATGTACGACATCGACGGCTTCAACGCGACCGCCTCCGATGTGGCCTCGATGCACGCGGCCGGGATCAAGGTGGTCTGCTACATCAGCGCGGGCACGTATGAGAACTGGCGGCCCGACGCCTCGCAGTTCCCGTCCTCGATCATGGGTAACGGCGTTGTCGGCTGGCCGGGAGAAAAGTGGCTAGACATCCGTGACATCCAGAAGCCAGACAGCGTGCTGTTGTCCATCATGACCGCCCGGCTGGACATGTGCCGCTCGAAGGGCTTCGACGGCGTGGAGCTGGACAACGTCGACGGCTACACCAACAACACCGGATTCCCGCTCACTGCCAACGACCAGGCGATCTACAACTCCGTCCTGGCCAACGCAGCCCATCAGCGAGGAATGTCCGTGCTCCTCAAAAACGACCTCGGCCAAGTCTCCACCCTTCTGCCGTACTTCGATGGAGCGCTCAACGAGCAGTGCAACCAGTACTCCGAATGCGGGCCCCTCAGCCAGTTCATTCAGGCAGGAAAGGCAGTGTTCAACGCCGAGTACTCAGGTTCCACCTCGTCGTTCTGCCCAGCCGACAACGCCGCCAACTTCAACGGCGTGCTTTACAGCATCAACCTTGACGACTCGGTGTTCCAACCGTGCCGGTAAAGAACAACTGACGGAGACCGGCCCACCGGCTCGGCGCTTGGCGGCCCAAGGGATCACACTCAGTGACTGGGACTGGCCCCCCGGCCAGCGGCGAGCAGGCGCGCGCAGCGGGCGGCGTCCCCCGGGGCGGCGCCGATGCCGACGGCCAGCTTTGTCAGCAGTGGCAGCAGGAACCGCTCAACGCCATCGCCGCCGGCGAAGAAACCGGCGATCTCCAGCAGCACGTTGCCGTGGACCGCGCTCCACAGTTGGGCCGCCGCCGCAGCCGGTTCCTCCCCACAAGGGCCGCCCGCGTCCGTGATGCGCCTCACGGCGGTGACCAGCTGGGCGAACGCGGCCTGCCCTTCAGGAAGAGGGCTCACGACAGCTTGCAAGGCCGGGTTTTTGCCGCTCCGGCGTCCGCCAGGTGCGGTCAGCCCGAACATCAGCCAGTACAGCTGGGGGTTCCCCAGCGCCCAGTCGCGGTAGGCCAGCCCGAGCGCGAGCAGGTCGGCGACTGGGTCGTCGCCGCGGGGAACCTCCGCGAGGCGGCGGCCGAACCGCGTGAAGCCCTCTCGCACGACCTCGGTGATCAGCTGGCCCATCCCCCCAAAGTGCGTGTAGACCGCCATCGTCGACAGGCCGACCTCGGCCGCCAGGCGGCGGGCCTGCAGGTCCTGGGGACCGCCGGCGGCCAGGAGCCGGACCGCGGCCTCCAGCAGGCGGCCGCGCGGATTCGCCTCGCTGGCGGGTTGTCGCACGTCCACCTTGACATCATGTCATAACTTTGTTATGCATGTCCATAACATTGTTATCCCACTATGCGAGCGGTAAGGAGACGACCATGAGCAACCTGTCCCCCAAGGCCGGCTTCCAGCTGGCCAAGCAGGAGCACACGGCCGCCGGCCAGCCCATGGCTGCGGCCATCCCCGCGCACCGAGGCCACAGGCGCCTGCCCTACGGGCCGGGCAGCACCGCGCTGGTCACCGGCGCCAGCGGCGGGATCGGCGAGGAATTCGCCATCCAGCTCGCCGGCCGCGGCGCCAGCCTCGTACTCGTCGCTCGGCAGACCGGCAGGCTCGAACAGTTGCGCACGGCGCTGCTGGACCGCCATCCCGGCCTGGTCATCGACGTGGTCCCGGCGGACCTATCCGAGCCCGGCGCCGCCGCCGAGGTCGCCCGCCGGGTCGATGCGGCGGGACGCCGCATCGATGTGCTCATCAACAACGCCGGGGCCGCCTTCCACGGCCAGTTCGCCGAACAGGCCCCGGAGCGCATCGCCAGCCAGATCCAGCTAAACGCCGCATCAGTGGCCGGCCTGACCGCGCGGTTCCTGCCGCCGATGCTGGCAGCCCGGCACGGGCTGGTGATCAACGTCGCCTCCACCGCGGCGTTCCAGCCCGTGCCGACCATGGCGGTCTACGCCGCCACCAAGGCCTTCGTCCTGTCATTCACCGAAGCCCTGTGGCAGGAAACCCGTGGCACCGGCGTGCGCGTGCTGGCCCTGTGCCCCGGCGCCACCGAGACCGGGTTCTTCGCCGCAGCTGCCGAGCAGCCGTTCATGACCCACCGCCGCCAGACACCCCAGCAGGTCGTCCACACCGCGCTCACCGCAGCCGGCAAAACCGGCCCGACCGTCGTGTCCGGGCGGATGAACCAGTTCAGCACCCTCGGCCCCCGGTTCATGCCCCGGCGGCTCGTGCCCGCGATAGCCCGGCAGATGGTCAGGTAACCGCGCTGGGCACGCCACCCGGCGGACCGACGAAGGCGGCGCCCGGACCACTGAGGGCGTCGGCGGTGCGCACCAGGAGTTCCACGCAGGTGGCACCGATCATGCCCAGCGTGCGACATGTGTTCTAGACCGAAGTTGCGGTCGGTTAGGTGAGGGTTTCCTGTATTGACCTGGTCTTTTGCGCTTCCTGCGCGGTAAGTGTTCTGACTACTGGAGGGTGAGCGGGATGGGGGCGCCGATCAGGTCGAAGGCTTCCCGCTGGGCGGTGGTGGGCTGGGCGAGCATGGGCACGGTGGTTGTGGCGCCGGCGAAGCGGACGTCGTTGCGGGTCAAGGTGGCCAGGTGGTCCAGCAGGCCGCGGAAGCTGTGGTAGGGGTGCCCGTATTCGTCGCGCTGCCGGGAGGCCTTGGCCTGGGCGGCGGGTGACCGCTGGGCGGCGGCGACCGGGTTGCCCGGGGCAGGCGGGTGTTCGTCGGTGAAGGTCAGCGGCGCCCAGGCTTTGCGCAGGTGCCAGGTGAGGTAGCAGGCGAGCATGCAGATCAGCACGTGGGAGCGGACACGTTCTTCCAGCCGGTGGAAGACCGGGCGCAGGTCCAGGTCGTCGGATTTGATGTGGCGGAAGTCCCGTTCGACGTATTTGAGGTTCTTGTAGGCGGTGACTACGGCTGGGGCGGGCAGTTGGCGTTCGGGGACGGGCGTGCGCAGCACGTAGAACCCGTCGAGCGTGGCTTCTTCGGCAATCTGGGAGTGCTTGCGCGCCACCGCCAGGCTGGTATCGGTGATGGTGAGCTCGAAGTGCTTGCCGGTGTTGTATTTGTTGATCACCTTGCCGGCGGCGACCCCGATCTGCGCGGCGCCGGTCAGCCTCCCGGCCTGGACGCGGGTGATGATAGGGGCCAGCAGCCTTTCGGTCGCTTGCAGCAGGTCCTCGCGCTTGCGTGCCCGGTTGGCGGCCAGGACGGGGTTGCGGCAGGCGACCAGCCGCTCGCCGGGGTAGTCCGGGCTGGTGATCTCGGCCAGGCCCTGCTGGTCAAACAGCGACATCTGCAACGGCCCGCCCTCGGCCATGAGCTTTTTGATCGCCGGGGCGCGCAGCGCGGTGATCCACCCGTAGGCCTCCGCGCCCTCCAGTGGCGTGGCGTCTTCGGCGGTGTTCAGCGCCTCGATCCGCGCCTTGGTGATCATGCCGCGGTCGCCGACCATCACCATCCTGGCCAGCTTGAACTTGCCCCGCACCACGCTCACGATCTCGGTGAATGCGGCCGGGTCGCCGGTGTCGCCGGGGAACACCCGGACTGCGACTGGGCGCCCTTCGGGGTCGGTGAGCAGCCCGTACTCGATCTGCAGGCGGCCTTTCTTGCCGTCGCGGGAGTAGCCGCGGGCGGCCAGCGGGCAGTGCGAGCCCTCCAGCCACGAGCTGGACAAGTCGAACAGCGCCATCCGCGGCGGGTTCGCGTCCTCGCCCAGATGCCGTGCCGCCAGCTTGGCCTCGATGCCATCTTGCCGGGCGGCCAGCCAGTCCATCGCCGCATATACCGCGTCCGTGGACGTCTCCGCCGCGCCCAGGTCCGCGCCCAGCGCGGTGTCAGCCCACCAGGTGAGCGTGGCGAGCTTGGACGCCGGGGCCACCACGCGGGAGACGATCAGGGCCAAGGCCAGGTCCCGCTCCCTGCCCGCCGGGCCCAGCAGGGCGGGCAAGCCCAGCTTCGCCGCCATGGCCCAGGCCGCGGCGACGTGGCCGTGCGGCACCGACCGGGCGATCGTGACCACCTCCCCGGCCGGGACCAGCCGCTTGCCCTTCAAGCCCGCGTCGATCAGGTCGATCACGTGCGCCGGCAACGCTGACAGGTTGGCCACTGTCTCGTTCTTGACCTTCCCGCCTTCGCGGTAGGTGCGGCGCAGGTACGCCGAGGAGTAGTCCCGGCGGCGGCCCTGCTTGTCCACATAGCCAGTCTTCGCAACTCTGACTACGTGAACCTTCCCCGCAACACCGGCCATAGCCAGATCATACGGCCCTATGGCGCATCACCACATCGCGACACGCCATAAATTCTGACTACATACAGTAGGTGCAGGCAAGCCAGGACCGCTGGTCACGGGCACCAGAACTACAGAGAGCTACAGCAATTTCGGTCTAGACGATTGGCAACGGGAATCCAGAGACACTCGAATCGGTCGGCCAGGTTCAGTCAGCCACGAATGAGCGGTCCGCCGGTCTCAGTAGAACTCTCGTATGACGATCCTCCAGACTTTCCGGCTGCCGTCGCTGGTCGTGGGCAGTGACGCCCACAAGGCGCTTGGCCGGGAACTCATCGCTGCGTGGCAGGCAGATGGCATCTTCGAGGTCCAGGCCACCGGGCAACAGCAGGCTGTCACCGACCGCGATTGCAAGCCCCCCGGGACTTCTTCCGGCTCCACCCCGCACAAGGTGGCCTCGCCGACAAGCAACGGGCTCAGGGCGCGTTGATGTGGCCGAGCAGCCTGACGCCTTGGGCGGCGATGGCCAGGCCGGTCAGGCCGTTGGGGTCGGCCAGTGACTGGCCGCTGAGGGTTTCGAGGCGGCGCAGCCGGTTCCGCACGGTGTTGCGGTGGCAGTACAGCCGCCGGGCGGCGGCCGAGGTGTTCCCACCGCACTCAAGCCACGCCTGCAGTGTGCCGAGCAGGACCTGCCGCTGGTCGGGGGCGATCTTGGCGACCTGGCCGAGTAATTGGTGCACAGCGCGGCCCAAGACCTCCGGTGCACAGCCCACGACCACGGCCGCCACGGAGTCGTCGTCGACCGTGGCCACGCCGCTGTTGCCGGGCGGCAGGCAGCGCCGGGCGACGGCCGCGACGCCGAGGGCACGGCTGGTCTCGAGGGCATCGTCGTAGTCGGGGCTGAGCCCAACCCGGCCGGTGGCCACCTGCGCCAGCAGGTCTTTGACGGCCAGCGCATCGCGGGTACGGCTGACGGCGACCAGGCCGACCTGTTCGTCGGCGCGCAGCCGCCATGCTGACGGCACACCGCAGCGGCGGAGGTACTGGCCCACCCCGGGCATGTTCTCAGTCCCGGTCCCGGTCGTTTCGGCGGAGACCGCCAGGTAGCGGCCCCGCTCCGGCAGGCCGATCGCTGACATGGTGCCGCCGAGCAGCTTCCACACGCCCAGCTGCCCCTCGAACAAGGCGTCGAGCAGCAGCATCCGCTGCTGCTCGTCCTGGCGGGCGGACTCGACCAGGGCGTCGTGGTACTCGGCGTTGACCGCCTCGGAGCTGGTGTCCACCCAGGCCCACACTGCGGACGACCCGCGGATGAGGCCCTCCATCCACTCTGGGCCCTTACGTAGCGCCCGGTCAGCCAGCGCCCCCCAGATGACATGGAAACCCAGCCGGTAGGCATGCAGCACCGACCCGAGCGGTACGCCCTGGCTGGCCCGGCGCCGGGCGGTGGTGCGTGACGAGGTCGTGCTGGGTGCCCGCTGACCGGCCAGGTCAGTGACAAAACTGGTCAGGTTGTCCCTGACGCTGCGGCGGAGTTCGTCGGCGGCGACAGCGCGGTAGGCCTCGTCCGACTGACGGAGCATGAGTACGAGCTGTTCGGTCAGGGCGTCGAGCTCGTCCTCCAGCTCTGCCGCGAGCCGGGCCACCATCGGATGGCCCGCGGAGCCCGTGGTGGCGCGGCGCATGGATGGAACAGTACCGGCGTTGGGCGTTGCGCTGTCTTGACCATGTCACGAGAATTTCTTGGCTCCCACCTGCCCAGAACGTCTCTTGGCCACCCACTGGTGCACAACCACGGCGGGTGGACTCTGTCCCTGCACACAGTGATTGCCGCGCTGCGGAGATTGCATACTCCTGCCACCTTGCGTTACTCCTCCGTCACACCAATTTCACATTCGAGGAGGTGAAGCGCCCCGGCTCCTGGCTCCTGGCTCCTGGTGCCCGGCTACGCCGGCGGCGACCCCTATGACAGCTCCCACCCCCGGGCAAGCCAGACACAGACACCGACCCTTTGCCGCTGCCCGTCCCGGGCACGGCCACCCAGTCGACACATCTGCTTCACCAGACCAGGGCCGGGGCACGGCGGCGGGTGCTGCTGACCGCCGCCTCGGCGGGCCCGTGTTGCGAGGCCGCCAGGTCACGGTCGTACTGGACGGGGAGGAGATCGTCGCGTTCGAGGGGGAGAGCGTGGCGGCCGCGTTGCTCGCGGCAGATCACCGCGGACTGCGCGTGAGCCCACGGCGCGGTGAACCGCGGGGCATGTTCTGCGGCATCGGGCTCTGCTTCGACTGTGTGCTGACCGTCGATGGCCGGCCGAGCGTGCGGGCATGCCAGACCCTCGTGGGCGAGGGCATGCACCTGGAGACCCAGCGGGGCCTCGGCAGGTGGCCCTTTGCGGTACGAGAGGACACCACCAGATGAGCGCGCGGGCGGCGCAGGCCACGTGGCCTGTGGCCGTCGTGGGTGGCGGTCCGGCCGGGATCGCCGCTGCGGCCGAGGTGGCGCGGGCCGGGCTGCGTTGCCTGCTGGTTGACGACGCGCCCCGGCTGGGAGGGCAGATCTACCGCCAGTTGCCGGTGGAGTTCGAAGTCCGGCAAGGACACGGCCTGGGCCGTGACTTCCGCCGTGGCGACCGGCTGCGTGACGAGCTGCGCATGGTCGCCGACCGGGTCCGGTTCCGGACCGGCACCAGCGTGGTCGACATCACCGCCGACCGCGAGTTGGTCTGTGCCTCGCAGGCCCAGGGGGCGGTCCCCGTGGCGGCAGAGCGAGTGATCCTCGCGACCGGCGCCTACGACCGGCCGGTGCCGTTCCCAGGATGGACCCTGCCCGGCGTGGTCACCGCCGGTGGTGTCCAGGCCCTGACGAAGACCATGCGGGTACGTCCGGGGGAACGTGCCCTGGTGGCTGGGACGGGGCCGCTGCTTCTGGTCGTGGCGAACCAGCTCAGCAGGGCAGGCGTGGACGTGCGGGCCGTGCTGGAGGCGGGCAGGTCCGCCTTCACGGCACCGACGGCGCTGGCCGCGTGGCGGCAGCCCGCACTGCTCAAAGACGGACTGGCCTACTGGTCCGGGCTGCGGCGGGCCGGCATACCGCTGCTGCACAACCACACGGTCTTCGCGGCCCACGGCGAGGGCCGGCTCCAGCGCGTGGTGTACGGCCCAGTCGAGGAGGAGACCTGGCGGCCGGCCCGCGAACGCCAGCAGGTGGCCGAGGTCGACCTGCTGGTGGTGGGCTTCGGGTTCGTGCCGCGGACCGAACTCAGCGAGGTCGCGGGCTGCGAGCACGAATACCGGCCAGAGCTGGGGGGCTGGCTTCCCGTACGGGACGACACGATGCAGACCAGCGTGCCCGGCGTGTACGCGGCCGGTGACGGCGCGGGAGTCGGCGGCGTGCTCGTCGCAGTGGAGGAAGGCCGGGTCGCGGGTATCAACGCTGCCGCGCAGGCCGGTGCGATCACCCCGGCCGAGGCGCGGCGACGGCTGCGCGGCCCTGGGCGGCGGCTGCGGGCACTGGCGGGGGTGCGTGCTGCGCTCGATGAGATCTCACGCCCAAGGCCGGGCCTGTCCGAACTCGCTATGGCCACCACCGTGGTGTGCCGCTGCGAGGAGGTGACCCAGGCCGAGGTGCACGCGGCCCTGACCGTAGGCGCCCGCGACCTGCAGGCGGTGAAGCTCCTGACACGCCTGGGGATGGGTTCCTGCCAGGGCCGCTACTGCGGCCCGGCCATGACCGAGCTGATGTGCGGCACGTTCGGGCGCACCGCATCCGACACCGGGCGCATCAACCCCCGGCCACCGGTCACACCCGTGCCGATGGGGGCGCTCGCACGCAAGCAGGAGGTGGCGTTGTGACAGCCCAGAGCGACATGGTGGTGGTCGGCGGCGGTGTCATCGGCTGCGCCGTCGCCTACTTCGCCACCCAGCTAGGTCTTGACGTGACGCTGGTCGACATCCCCAAGCGGGGCCGCGCGACCTCCGCATCGGCGGGCGGCACCTGGCCGCTGGGCGAATCGGTCGGGCTCGGCTGCGGCGTCATCTTCTACAAGGCGCTCATGGCCCGCGCTGGCAATGACAGCCCGGCCCACCCGCCGCAACTGCCCGCCAGCTTCCTCGACTTCGCGCTTGCGTCCAACGCGATGTTCCCTGCCCTGGCTGCCGAACTGCGCGAGTGCACGGACATCGACGTCGAGTTCGAGCGGACCACCTTGCTGTTCCTCATGTACGACGACGGCGACGAGGCGTTCGCCCATGACGTGCTGGACCGCTACCCCGCCCAGCAGGAGCTGATGGAATGGCTGACACCTGGCCAGGTGGCGGCAGCCGAACCGGCCCTGACCCGCGACCTGCGCGGCGCCCTGCGCTTCCACACCGACGACCAGCTCAACCCGTACCGGTTCGCGGACGCGCTGCGCGCCGGGGCTCGCCACCACGGCGCAACCGTCATCACCCACACCCCCGTAGTCGATGTGGAGCACACGGGGAGGCGGGTCACCGGCGTCCGAACGCCCAGCGGCACGTTCGGCTGTGACGTGGTCGTCAACGCCGCGGGGGCATGGGCCAGCGAGGTCGCCCGGATGGCCGGGACCGACGTACCGGTCACGCCCGTGCGCGGGCAGATCGTCTGCACCCAGACGCTCCCGGAGACACTCACCGCATGCATCTCCACCAGTGACTGCTACCTGGCCCAGAAGAAGCACGGCGAGATCATCATTGGCAGCACCACCGAGGAAGTGGGGTTCGACACCGGGACCACCGCCTCAGCCATGGCCTCGCTCACCGCGGGCGCGATCCGGGCCGTGCCCGCACTCGAGCGGGTGGAGGTCAAGCGTGTCTGGGCCGGCCTGCGCCCCGGCACACCCGACGAACTGCCCATCCTCGGCCCGGCCGAGGGCCTGACCGGATACCTCAACGCATGCGGGCACTTCCGCACCGGGATTCTCAACGCGCCGCTGACTGGACTGATGACCGCCGAAATGGCCACTGGGCTGCCCCCGTCGTACCCGGTCGAACCGTTCCTGGCCGCACGTCCCTCCCTGCTCAGCGCAACAGCAATGACCGGCGCGGCACGTGAGACGGCGCACGCCGGGGACTCCGCCCGCCGCTAGCCCAGCGCCGGATCACCATCACCGAGGGGGTCCAGCCCGTGTCAACCGGCATGTACGCCGCACGCGGGCTGCTCCCGGTAACGCCCATGCTCGGCTTCGCCGGGCAGCCCGCGTACGGGTCTGGTGACGGGTCAGGTCGAGCTGGCCGATGTTCAGGCTCAGGACTTCCGAAACCCAGTTCACCAACCCCGACACCATCAACCCACCCCGGGGCGCTAACACCCACGCGCCGAGCTTAGGGTGTGGCGCCGATTACCACCGTGCCATGGCCTCCGGCGTCCAGCTCGTGCGCCAGCTCCGCAGCTCGGCGGGCCACGAGCCTGGCGCCGTGTGGCGTCTCACTGAGCAGCCCGCAGGGAGGGGCGATGCATAGCCTTATGCGTGAAGGTATGGCTGCGCGCGCGAGGCTCGCCGCCTGCAGCTGCCCCGGCCCGTCCTGCACGGACACGACCAGGCCAGCTGCGAGCTGCGTGCCGGCCGACAGCTCCAGATCGGTCAGGGGAGCGTAATACCCAGGATCGGTCCTCGCAGGCGCGGACACGGTCGTGAGGGGCAGATGGATCACCTCTAGCCGCCGCCCCGCGGGCCAGTTCCGGGAGAGGGCGTTAGCCAGCCGGACGAGGGGGGTGAGGTCGGTCAGCTCGCGCGCCGGCCGCCCGTTGAGGCTGCCCAGGCACAGGTGGATGGCCATCCTGGTACCAGACGGGACGGCGCGCGCCAGCCTGCACACCGAAGCTGCGGCCCACCTGGCTGCAAAGCGCTGTAGGAGTCGGGGCACCGTGGCCACGGCGACGGTCTCGGCCGGCAGCTCCAACTGGACGACCACGTCCTCGCCCAGCTCCCGGATACGGGTGATCTCCCGGACCGTCGCGCGATGAATAGCCCGGCGGTAGAACAGCGGGCCGGCCAGGCCGAACACCACCACTGAAACGTTGAGAGGGCTGGGTATCCCGGCAAGCAGAGGGAGATCGGAGCGGTCGTGCTCGCCCTGCAGTTTTCGGAGCACCGGAAGGGAGCGCTGGGCGAACCGCGCGTAGCGCAGGTGCCGGTCGAGTTGGGGAAGCCGGCTCCAGGGGCGGCGCCTCGCCAGGACTGGCCGGTCCGCGAGGCCGGACCAGTTGCCGTCCCTGACTACCCTGATTCCCGGCTCATCGCGCAGGGACTTGCTGAGGTACATCACATACCCTCGCCACGGCTCGCCGTCGCCCAGGCATACCAGCCCCTTCCCGGCCAGGGAGAGTTGCTCGCGCATCAGGGGTTCCACCGTGGTCGCGGTCGCCTCGTCGGGCGCGACCAAGTACCCGTCGCAAGGCCAACTGCCCGGCAGGTAGACCCCTGTCCCCAGCGGGCCCGCCTCTGGCTCTCTCGTCATCGTGACCTTCCGGTCCGGGGGGCTGCTGCCAGCCTAGCCCGGCGGATACCTCCCAGCACCGTATCGATATGGAGCTGTAGACGTCACGTTCGACGCAGTCAGCGGAGCACCAGCCCGCTCTCAAAATTGGCTTGTAACCGCTGACCGGTTCTGCGGGGCTACCCGCAGCAAGGCGTCCGGCTCGCCGAGATCATCACCTATCTGCACGAGCGGATCCGCGAGGCCACCGAACGCGGCTGGCTCGGCGAACTCGGGGCTCCAGATCAGCCTTGCCGCCGCCCAGCAGAAGATGGAATAGCTCCGCCACATCCGCGCCCGGGAACCCAGTCACAGCCGACCGAAGCCGGAAATCCGCAGTAACCGCCAGATAGGATCATGTCATGAGTGGAGATCCCACGCCGGTCCCCGCTATCGATACCACCACGCCCAGTCTCGCGCGGGCGTATGACTATCTCCTGGGCGGAAAAGACAACTACGAGGTGGACCGCCAAGTCGTGGAGATGCTCCGGACGGTGGCTCCGGAAGCCTCATTGAGCGGCCGGATGAACCGGGCGTTCGGGAAGCGTGCGGTCAGGTACATCGCGGAACAAGGGATCAGGCAGTTCATCGATCTGGGAAGTGGCATCCCTACGACCCCGCCCAGCGTGCATGACGCGGCCCACAGTGTCGACCCCGCCGCACATGTGGTCTACGTCGACATCGACCGTGTGGTCGTCGCATACAGCCTTGCGCTGCGGTCCAGCGGCTCCGGAGTCACTACGATCTTGGCGGACATCCGGCGGCCCGAGACGGTGCTGGATCATCCAGAGCTCCAGGCGAACATCGACTTCAACGAGCCTGTTGGCGTGGTCATCTTCAGCGTGCTCGACGTCATCGAGGACAAGGACAACCCGCTCGGGATCGTCAAGCAGTTCCGCCAGCGGATGGCCCCCGGCAGCTACCTGGGCATCTCGCACCTGTCGGCACGCAGCGCGCCCGACGCCATAGCCCACGCCCATAAAATCAGCCAAGAGACGGGGTTCCCGGCAGTAGCCTTCCGGTCCGACGAAGAAGTCCTCCGGTTCTTCGACGGCTTCGACCTCGTCGAGCCCGGACTGGTCGACGTCAGGGAATGGCACCCCGAGCAGGACGCCCCACAAGTCAAGATCAAACTCGTCGGCGCCGTCGGACGGAAAACGGGTTAGGACCCGCATCGGCCAGTCGCGCCAAAGCGCGACAGAGGCCAGGCCAGGCGGGCAACGCATCCGCATCGACCTGTCCCCCGGTGAGTGGTTGCGGTGGTTGCGTTAGGCAGCCGGGCTAGTGCCAGCACCGGCGCGGTGGGGTGATCTGGAGCAGGCCACCGTCACCGAGGGCGAAGATCGTGCGCGCTGCCGGATCGATGGCCTCGAACCCGGAGTTGCCCTGGAACAGCGGGAGATGTTCGCTGGCTCGCACTCTGCCGGTTCGCGGATCGAGGCACGCCACGACTGCTGCCTCGTTGGCTACCCACAGGGCGCCTCCTCGTAGCTGGTCGTCGCGTCCATGGGCCAGTGGAAGACGCCGGTCGGTGGAGTCAGCCCGATACGGGGACCGGGCGGGGCGAGCATCGGCAGGCCGTTGGCGCCGATTGGATGCATAGACGCGAACAAGAGGCCGGCCGCTCCATCACGTTAGCGCGGGCGCCGATACTCCCAGTCCTGCACGGCCAGCGAATCATCTCGCGAACTATTTAACATCAGTTCCTGGGCACCTGAATCTAATATGGCCGCAGTTCGCCTACTGGCTGAGGCAAAGTGATCCTTGGACCACTGTTCTGCAGTTCTGTCCTTCCGTTAGAATGATCCCTTGCATATAGTCATCGCCTCGCCGATGAGAAAATCGCCCTTCCGGATCGCAACATCCATCGTTATCGTCTCTCTCATGGATGCCGCGCTACTGTGGACAGCTTTGGGTTCTGCTGCAGCGGTTCCCGCACTGGCAGTGGGCGCCTGGCAGCTGCGATTGCAGATCTTGGAGCGGAGCGAACGTAGACATCGTCTCGACGGAGAGAGCCCACTTGTGGCGGCTGGCCGCGGCGAATTGCCGGTAACGGCCCCTCTTGGACGGCTTCCTGCTGATGTCCGCGGCCGGGATGTGCTGCTGGCTGAGTTGCGTCGCCAACTTACCCGCCGGGGGACGCGCAGCGGCGTGTGGGTGCTAGCGGGGATGGGCGGGCTGGGCAAATCGACCGTAGCCCTAGCGGTCGCGGCGACAGCGCGCTTGCGTGGGTGGCGCATATGGTGGGTCACTGCATCCGACCCGGCGTCGCTGACTGGGGGGATGCTGGAGGTCTTGGGCCAGCTAGGCGCGCCTGATCTGGTTACGCGTGCGGTCCGGGAAGGCGCACCGACCGGGCCCGACCGGGCATGGGAGATTCTCAACACCTACCATTCAGCAAAGGATCGGTGGTTGCTGGTCTTCGACAATGCCGATAACCCGGCCGTGCTGGCCGCAGCCGGTGAGTCCACCCCGGCTGACGGCACCGGATGGCTACGATCCGGGTCGGCAGGGATGGTCATCGTGACCACCCGAAACCGAGATCCGCGCGTATGGGGGCGAGACGTTAAGATTCGCGAACTCAGGTTGCTCGATGACAGTACCGCTGCACAGGTTCTTCGCGACCTCACTCCTCATATTCGTGACCACGACGGGCAGCTTGCCGAGGAACTCGGCCATCGCCTGGGAGGTCTGCCGCTGGCACTCCACCTGGCCGGAACCTATCTCGCGTCCCCCTTCGCGCGGTGGCATAGCTTCGCCGACTACCTCAACGCCTTGGACAGCGAAGGGCTTGCCGACACGCTGGTCGCCCTTGATGAGCCCAGTGAGCAGGCTCGTGCTACGGTTTCGCGGACCTGGGAGTTGTCCCTGGACGCGCTCGCAGCCGAAGGCAGGCCGCAAGTGCGACCGTTGCTGTTCTTGCTGTCCTGCTATGCCGCCGCAACCCCTATTCCGCTGGCTATGCTCCGGCCCGAGCTACTCAGCACCATTCTTTCGGCGTCCGGACAGGAAGGGCGAATACGGGATGCTGGCTTGCACGGTTTGGTGAGCGTAGGTCTTATCGATACTGCGGTTGACAGCGAGGGGCCCACCGGCCAAGCCGTGACTGTCCATCCCGTGGTCGTCGACGTCAACCGGAACCGACTACTCACCATGGCACAATCTGACCTCTCACCAATTGGCAAGACTGCTGTCGACCTGCTGCAATCCTTTTGCACAAACCTCCACACAACAACCCTTGCCGACTGGCCGACTTGGCGTCGGGTCGTCCCGCACATGGCCGCCCTTCTCGCATGGCTCGCGGTCCACCTGGATACCCAAGCCCTCGCGGATCTGGTCGACACGAGCGTTCTCGGTGCTCATGCACTGTGGCAAAGCGGCAACGCTCCGGCGGCTGAGAAACTGGCCGCCGCCGCTGTCGCTGCAAGCGATCGCCTCGGCCGCGACCACCCCACCACGCTGACAGCCCGGTCTGAACTCGCGCTCATCGTGGCCGAAAGCAGGTACGGCGAGGCCGAGAAGATGTTCCGTGACCTGCTCATAGATCAGCAGCGGGTGCTTGGCCCTGCTCACCCAGACACCTTTGTCTCCCAACGCGTGCTCGCACGGCTGGCAGGCCTACAGGGCCGGCACCGGGAAGCCGAGTCGCTCTACCGGCAACTGATAGCGGACCGCACGCAGATCCTGGGCAAGGACCATCCTGAGACCTTGCACGCCCGTCACGGACTTGGATGGACGATCGCACGCCAAGGCCGCGAAGAAGATGCTGAATCGCTGTTCCGGCAGCTACTGTCTGACAGGCTGCGGGTCTTTGGCAACAATGACCCTGCATGCCTGGAGACGCGGCGGAGCATCGCCGCGATGGTATCGCGCCAGCACCGCCACCAAGAGGCTGAACAGCTATACCGCGAGCTGATACCAGATCAACAACGGGTTCAAGGGACGGACCACCCCCGAACCTTGGCAGCCCGCCACGGGCTGGCCTCCACCATCTCGGCGCAAGGCCGACTCGACGAGGCCGCTCAGATGTATCGCGAGATACTCGCTGACCGCATGAAGATCCTCGGCGATGCCCACCCCGATACCCTCGCAACCCGTGCCGCTCTGGCAGAGATCACCGATGGGCCGGGGCTCCCCCCGCCAGAGTGAAGCGCCACTATGCAGAACGCGTCTCTAGGAGGCCTTGGGAGCCCTCTCCAGATTCTCTTGCGTTAGCGCCCTATGCCACCGCGCCCACGTCCGTCACCCGCGAGGCCGACTGCGGCGGTCACAGCCAGCGGCGAACTTCTCCGCGTATTCTCCGGGCCGATACCCTCCCACCCCGTTCGCCGCAAGAGGTCGGTGAGTCTCGGAGGGTCCATAAAGAGCCATCAGATGGAGGGCCCGGCACCTGCTCATGCCGGCCAAAGGCGCGCAGGGTGATCCCAAGGAGTTCGTTGTGCGCGTCGTGCTGCCAGCACAAGAAGGCAAGCCGCCCCCGCGGCGTGTTACGCGGTGGAAGCGGTAACCCTGCCTTTGCTGCGAGTCCCGATTCCCCCATCTGGGGGTACCGCCGCGTCGGCCACCAGCGCAAGGTTGCGAAGTCACAGGGCCGGCTAGGCCGGACGGCTACATGCCGCAGCCGGGATGGATGGAGGGAGTCGCCGCCGTGGGGGTTCCGAGTGTCGTCCAGGGTTTTGCCCCTGAAGGGGTGACGGACGGTGGCCTGCAGGTCGAAGGCCTCTCGGTCCACTTCGGCGGCCTCGCCGCGCTCGATGGCGTCAGCCTGTCCGTGACCAAGCGCGAGATCGTCGGCATCATCGGGCCGAACGGAGCTGGCAAGACGACGCTCTTCAACGTCATCTGCGGCTTTGTCCGGCCGACTTCGGGCACCATCAGCTACGCCGGACGATCTCTGAACAAGGCACGCCCGCACCAGCTTGCGGCGCTGGGAATAGGCCGCACGCTGCAAGGACTGGGGCTCTTCCCAGCCATGACGGTCCTCGACAACGTCATGACCGGGCTCAGCCACCGGGCAAGAGCCGACTTGGCCGCAGCGCTCCTGGGCCTTCACTGGTCGCACCGGAATGAGCGGAGCCTGCGTGAGCAAGCCGTCGCAGCCCTGGAACGGCTGGAGCTCACCGATGCGGCCGGACAGCTCCCGTCCGCGCTCCCTTATCAGCTCCAGAAACGGGTGGCGCTTGCCCGCGCGCTGGTGGCCCAGCCCCGGCTGCTCCTACTCGATGAGCCGGCCGCCGGCCTCGCCGAGGAGGAGATGGCCTCGCTCGGTGAGCTTCTGCTGGAGCTCCGCCGCGAGATGGGGATCCTGCTCGTCGAGCACCACATGGACCTGGTCATGTCGGTGAGTGACCGGATCGCGGTGCTCGATTTCGGCCGCGTGATCGCGGCAGGCACGCCCGACGAAATCCGTGCGAACCCAGAGGTCACGCGAGCCTATCTCGGGGCGGCGGTGGGCCGCGAGCATCCGTCGCGGCCCACCGCGCCGCGACCGCAGGCCCCATCCGGCGTGACAGCCGCCACGCCGCCACCAGAGATCCTGGCCAAGGGGCCATCAGGCACTACGGACGACCATGGATCCCCCCGCACCACGGGCAACCAGGGATCCCCAGGCACCAACGGCGACCAGGGGTCACCGGGCATCGTCGTCGAGGGACTGTCTGTCCACTACGGCGCAGTCCAGGCGCTTCGCGGCGTTTCGTTCACCGCCCCGGCGGGAGCGGTCACCGCCGTCCTCGGGGCCAACGGTGCCGGGAAGTCAACGCTGCTGAGGGCCATGACCGGGCTCGTCCACCCCGTGGGGGGCCGCGCCACGATCGCCGGGCACGAGGTGACCGGCAAGCCGCCCGAAGCCATTGCCCGGCTCGGCGTCTCGCACGTCCCCGAGGCTGCCGACATGATCGGCGAGCTGACCGTCGAGGAGAACCTTCGGCTGGGAGGGCTGTGGCGGCGCGACCGCGCGGACGCCGCCGCGGCGATCCAGGAGGTTTACGATTCCTTCCCGCCCCTGGCCGCCCGCCGTAACCGGTCCACGTTCACGCTCTCCGGCGGGGAGCGGCAGATGCTGGCGATCGGGCGGGCGCTCGCGGCCCGGCCTACCGCGCTGCTGCTCGATGAGCCATCCCTCGGGCTGGCGCCCAGGGTTGCCGAGCAGATCATGCAGCTAATCGGCGAACTCGTGGACAGCACAGCACTCACAGTGCTGCTCGTCGAGCAGAACGCGCGCAGCGCCCTGTCGATTGCCGACCGGGCCATCGTGCTCTCACTTGGCCGCGTCGTCGTCAGCGACGACGCGGCGGCCGTCGGCTCCGACGACGCGCTGAGGCATCACTACCTCGGCTACTGACCTCCACCAGGGAGGGGGCAACTGATGCGGGAGTTCCTCGACTCCACTCTCCTGGGCGTGACCGTTGGCATGGTCTACGCCGCCGTCGCACTAGGGCTCGTGCTCATCTGGCGATCGACCCGGGTGCTGAACTTCGCCCAGGGCGCGATGGCGACGCTGACGACGTTCATCGCCGCCAGCGTCCTCGATCATTCGGTGGGCTACTGGGCCGCGTTCGCCATCGCCATGGCCGCCGGTTTCGCGGTGGGAGCGGCCACCGAGCGGGTGTTCATCCGCCCGCTCGCGGACCGGCATCCGCTCGACGCGGTGATCGTCTCCATCGGCCTGTTCATCACGCTGGAGGCGCTGGCGGGCACCGTGTGGGGCCCGAACCAGCGAGGCTTTCCGGCACCATTCTCGATCGCGAGCGGCTTCCACCTCGGGTCCATGCCGATCGCGGTCACGCCGTTCGACCTGTTCGTTGTCGCCGCGGTCCTGGTCCTCATGGCGGTCATGGCCAGTGTGTTCCGTTTCACCGGCACCGGGCTCCGGATGCGTGCGGCGGCTGCAGCACCCGAGGTGGCCGCGCTGCTCGGGGTACGGGTCCGCTCGATGCTCTCGCTCGGGTGGGCGGTCGCGGCGGCCTGCGGGGCTCTCGCTGGGCTCCTCGTGGCGCCGACCGCATACCTCTACCCAGGGAACATGGACATCTACCTGATCCTCGGTTTCGTGGCAGCCGTGGTG